>NZ_JAWLVJ010000026.1:0-50905 GCF_033100395.1 Terasakiella sediminum
AACGCCAAACCAAATGCACAGAAAAGCCCGCTGCCAAAAGCAACGGGCTTAACCTAAAACCGTCAACGTATTTTAGGACGGGTCATTCTTTTGTTGTTTGAAAGGCCAAGCTTGGTTATCTTGTTCGCTAACTATATCTATTGGTAAACGGGAGTGCCTCTGAAAGAGGTCTTGATTGATGGTTAAAATGGCTGATTTTCGTAAAGTTCTTATGGGCAGCGCCTGCGCGTTAGGCCTCATGATCACGACACAGGCAGATGCACAAGTTGCAAGCCTCTACGATAACAACGTGATGATCGATCTTTCAGTTCTGGAAGATAACGGGCTGAATACGTCAGGTCCGTCTGCCGCTATGCGCACCCCACAAGCGGTTGGCAAGATGCCACCACTGGCGATGCCAAAATCAACCTTCCACGGCCTGCCAAGCGGGGTTGTGTCCAAACGTTCCGGTGCGGCCCAAATGCCTGTACCGGGTCAGGAACCAACCTCTCGCATCGTGTTACGCAAGCCAACAATGACAGCACCTGCTGCGCCAAGCCTGCCCAGCACGCGCCTTGCCAAAACAAACGACATCAAGCTGAAAAAGCCCGAAGCACCAAAACCAATGGAAAAGAAAGCGGTTGTTGCCAAAGCAGCACCCAAGCCAATGGTCAAGGTCGCGCCAAAGCCGACACCCGTTCCAAAAGTCGCGAAAATCACCAACACACCTGCGCCTAAGCCAGTCATGGCAAAAGCACCGGAAGCACCAAAACCAGTCGCAGCTCCTGTGAAACCAGTGGAAGTGGCAAAGGTTGAACCTGTAAAGGCCCCAACCCCACCAGCGCCGCCTGCACCGAAGAAAATGGAAAAGCGCACACCGCCACCAGCCCCTGCTGCACCCGCCAAAGTGATGGCCGAGGCACCACCGCCCCCACCGCCATCCGCGATTGAGCCGAAAAAAGTCGCTTCCGCGATGAAGAGCGAAACCAAGGATAAACCCCCGACACAAACATCCGCGCTTCCTTCTGTCAGCGAAGCAACTGTGCGCGTGACCTTTAAATCCGGGGCTAGCCAATTGCCAGAATCATCAAAAGACAGCCTGAAGATGCTGGCTGATGAACTGCTGGCCCGCCCGGGTGATCGTGTGCAGTTGCTGGCTTATGCCGGTGGTGAAGATGTTTCTTCGTCCAAAGCACGTCGTCTGTCTTTGTCTCGTGCTCTGGCTGTGCGTTCCCACCTTCGTGACCTGGGGATCAAGAGTACACGCATTGACGTTCGTGCCCTTGGGAACAAAACCAATGAAGAGCCATTTGACCGGGTAGACGTTCAAATCACACCTTAAATATAAATCCATCTTTTTCGGTCTGGAGCTAACATGACCCGTCCACAACGTTACCTCATTCGGATGGTTTTATTTCTTGCCTGTGTTGGCGTTGCAGCCTTTCTGCTGTTTAGTCAACTGCAGGACGCGTTCTTTGCCAACCCGGCCCTGAACGGTTTGATCCTTGGCGTCTTGCTAATCGGGATCATCAACAACTTCCGCCAGGTTCTATTGCTAAACCCGGAAGTCCGCTGGATCGAAGAATTCAAGTCAGACCGTGCGAGCACCAGCAGTTCATCTGCGCCGCGCCTGCTCGCGCCCATGGCCGTGATGCTGGGCGAACGTGAAAGCGGGCAATTTACTCTGTCTGCGCTATCCACCCGTTCCCTGCTGGACGGCATTGCCACACGGCTTGAAGAACATCGTGACCTGTCGCGCTACAATGTCGGCCTTCTTATCTTCCTTGGCCTTTTAGGGACCTTTTGGGGTCTTTTGACCACCGTTGGGTCCGTCGGTGACGTCATCAGCAACCTGACCATCGGCAGCGGCGGTGATCTGGCTGTTGTGTTTAATGACCTGAAACGTGGTCTGGAAGCCCCGATTGAAGGTATGGGAACCGCGTTCAGTTCCTCCCTCTTCGGTCTGGCAGGCTCCCTCGTTCTGGGTTTTCTTGATTTGCAAACCGGGCAATCACAAAACCGTTTTTATACCGACCTTGAAGATTGGCTGTCTGCACAGACCCGCCTGTCAAGCGGTGCATTATCTGATGCCGCAGGTGACCAGTCCGTGCCCGCATACGTTCAGGCCTTGCTGGAACAGACCGCTGACAGCCTTGAAAAACTGCAACGCACCATGACACGATCTGAAGAAAGCAAGGCAGCGTCTAACGCACAGTTTATGGAACTGACATCTAAGCTGGGGGCGCTAACTGACACCATGCACACCGAACAAATGCTGATGCAGAAACTGGCCGAAGGTCAACTTGCGCAAAAAGGATTGTTGGAAAAGATCGCACATGGCAGCGGCGGTGGGGCTGGTTTGGATAACACCAGCAAGACCCATCTTCGCAACATCGATGTCTACACCCAGAAACTGGTGGAAGAAATCGGGGCAGGTCGCGAAGAAAGTATTTCTCAGATCAGGCAGGAAATCCGCCTGTTAGCACGCACCATCGCAGCCAAGGACGCTTAAGATGGCGTTGGGGCGACGCAGACGAATTCATCAGGACAACATCTGGCCGGGCTTTGTAGATGCGCTCGCAACGCTGTTGATGGTGATCATCTTCTTGTTGATGATCTTCGTGCTCGCCCAAATCTTTTTATCAGAAACACTGTCGGGTCGTGAAAACACCCTGGACAGGCTTAACACCCAGATGTCGGAACTGACCGACTTGCTTAATCTGGAACGCAAAGCCAACGAAGACCTGCGCGATAATATGAGCAATCTCTCGACCGAGCTTCAGGCCTCGGTCAAATTGCGCGATGACCTAAGTGGACGGCTGGAAAGTCTGGAAAAAGACAACGCCCAGATTAATGAAAAACTCGCTGATGCCTTCAAGACGATTGAGGCAGATCGGGAAACACTGGAAGTCAAACTGGCTGAACTTGCCAAGATGCGCGAAGATGTCGCAGCCCTTGAAGCCCTGCGTGATGATCTGACCAAAGAGATCAGAGAACAAGCCAGCAAACTGGACCAGAAAGACGGTCAACTAATCGAAGAACGTCAACTGGCAGAGTCAGAGCGTGCCCAAAAGGCCCTGATGAACAAACAACTTGCAGCCCTTCGTCAGCAGCTTGCGGCCATTCAGGAAGCTTTGGATGCTTCTGAAACCCTGAATGAAGAACAGAAAACACAGATTAAATCATTGGGTAAACGCCTGAATGCCGCCCTTGCAACCAAGGTGCAGGAACTAAATAAGTATCGTTCTGAATTTTTCGGCGAACTGCGTAAAGTACTGGGCAAACAATCCGGCGTGCGCATTGTCGGCGACCGTTTTGTCTTCCAATCCGAAGTGTTGTTCCAGTCTGGGCAGGCCAAACTGGGGGCTGAAGGGGTAATCCAGCTGAAACATCTCGCCAAACAGCTTAAAGAAATCTCAGCCAAAATCCCCAACAAGGTAAACTGGATTTTGCGCGTCGATGGCCATACCGATGACATTCCGATCAAGAACATCAAGTTCCCCTCCAACTGGGAACTCTCCACCCAACGTGCCATTTCGGTTGTGAAAGCCCTGATAGAAGAAGGCATAGCACCGGAACGTCTGGCCGCAACAGGCTTTGGGGAATTCCAGCCGATTGATCCCAAGAAAGATGAAATTGCACGCCGTCGCAATCGCCGTATTGAATTAAAGCTGACACAACGCTAAAACATCATTGCCCTTATTCAGCCAAATTTTATGGTCATAAGGCATGCATGCCGTAAACCAGCCTTAGGAAGTCGCCCAACATGTTCGTGTTATTTCTTGTTGTCTTTATCGACCTTGTTGGCTTTGGCATTGTGATCCCTTTGTTGCCATTTTTTGGGGAACATTTTAACGCCTCACCCGATGTGGTGACCCTGTTGCTGGCAACCTATTCCATCACCCAGTTGATCTCAGCCCCTATTTTAGGGCGCATGAGTGATAAATATGGCCGCCGCCCGATCTTGCTGTTTTCGCTGCTGGGTTCAGTCATTACCTATATCTGGCTGGGCTTTGCAGAAACGCTGATGATGCTGTTTATCGCACGCGCCTTTAACGGCCTGATGGCGGGCAATATCGCAACGGCCTTTGCCTATATCGCCGACATCACAACGCCTGAAAACCGTGCCAAGGGCATGGGGGTGATCGGTGCCGCCTTTGGGCTGGGCTTTATCGCAGGTCCGGCAATCGGTGGCATTCTGGCTGGCCCGGACGCGGCCAATGCCAACTTCCAACTCCCCTATCTGGTGGCAGCCGGACTTTCAGGCCTTGCGCTGATCATCGCCATGGTGAAACTGAAAGAATCTCTATCCGAAGAAGCCCGCGCCAAAATTGCAGGCATGCCGCCACGCAAACACTGGCAATCCTTCTTTGAAACACTGATGCGCCCGCGTCTGGGGCTGCTGATCGGTCTTTCTTTCCTGTGCACCTTTGTGTTTGCCGGGATGGAAACCACCTTTGCCATGTGGACACGTCGCGAGTTTAATTGGGGACCGGAACAAAATGGTTACCTCTTCGCCTTCCTGGGTATCATCAGCGCCATGATCCAGGGCGGCATGATCGGTCGGTTGTCCAAGAAATATGGCGAAGGCAAGCTCGTGATTATTGGTAGTTTGCTCTTAGGCCTTGGCATCGGCATGATCCCCTTCAGCCATAATTTGCCGCTTCTGTTGGTCGCAACCACTATCCTTGCCATCGGCTTCGCGCTTTCCACCCCATCGCTGAACAGCCTGATTTCTTTTGAGGCAGGCGAAACCGAACGCGGCGGGGTTATGGGCGCCAGCCGATCTGCTGCAACGCTTGCACGCGTGCTGGGACCGATCCTTGCAGGTATCCTGTTTGCCAATATCAGCCGTGATGCGCCTTACTTTACAGGTATGGTGGTGATGTTTATTGTGACAGCCATTGCGCTTGTAAAACTAAGTTCTGAACGTGCACCCAAGGTAGCTGAGGCTTCTGAGTAAGCTACCCTGTCATCCCGACACACTCTTTCGTCATCCCTGCGAAGGCAGGGATCTACTAAACGCTTGACATAAATTCCTGCCTTCGCAGGGATGACAAGGTCTAGTTAAAAGGCGCGGCGCACAACACCGACCTCTGTGCCATTGCGATTTAGCAGCGGTTTTTCATATAAATCCGCCACACCAGCGCGATCAAAGTCTTCTTTGCTAAAGACACCCAGCTCAACCAGAATCGCACTGACAATCATTTCAGCCCCGCGGTAGGTGCCGTCATCGCACTTGACCGCAAAACCATACCCCTTTTCAGGAACGAAAGCTGTAAAGACCCCCTCTGCGCCAAGCTTGATAAATACCTTTTCAGGAAAAGCCGTCATCATCCGGGTGCAATAACGATCCGTCCCTGCCACCATAAACGGTGCGGCAAAGATGGCCTTGGTCAGTTTCTTCATGGCTGCTTCACGATCCGCACTCACCCGACCAGCCGGATTAGCGAACTTTGAAAAACCAAGTGCCAGGTTCTTTAACGGAAAAGCCCATGTTGGGATGGCGCATCCATCAATCCCCACTGGCGCATCGCTTAAATCCACTTCACATAAGTCTTCCAGTGTCTCACGGATTAGAACCTGTAAAGGATGGTCCGGTTCGGTATAGCCAACCGGGGAAACCTTATTGTGTTTCAAGTAAGCCAGAAACCCTGCGTGCTTGCCGGAACAGTTGTTATGCAACACAGAAGGTGTTTCACCTTCCATGGCAAGGCTGCGCCCGGCTGCTTCATTCATAGGCCAGTGTGAACCACATTTTAAAAGTTCTTTAGACAGCCCCATCTTGTTCAGCATGGACGTCACCGCCCCCACATGCTGCACTTCCCCGCCGTGGGATGAACAGGCAAGGGCCAGTTCTTCGTCGCTAAAGCCAAAGGCATCAGCGGCCCCGCTTTCCACAAAGGCAAGCGCCTGGATAGCCTTGATGCTGGAACGGCCAAAGACGTCCTGATCGATATCGCCCTTGTTCAAGACGACATCACCGTTCGGATCGATCACACAAAAAGCCCCGCGATGGCGGCTTTCCACAATCCCCCCACGGGTGACTTCGACCAGAACAGGGTTACTCATGACAAAGGCGCATTCAGTTCAGCCGACAGACGCTCAAGGAAGTTTGCGTCATCACGTGTACCGATCCACTGACCATCTTTATAATCATAATGGGTCGCCCCGCTTTTAGGCGATGCCATCCAGATTTGTTTGTTGGGCGCATGCTTGTTGATGATGTAGGTTCCGCCTGCATCCAGTTCAATCTCAAGAATCCCGTCCTGCAAATCAACGTCCGCAGCATCGCCAATGGCGTCTTCCAGCTGATCAAACAGACCGTCCAAAAGTTCATCAGCAATTTCGTGGAACTGGCTTTCATCAAAAGACATGCGTTTTTTCCTTTAATTCGTCTAAAGTTTCATGGGATATAGCAATGCAGTGGTTGATCCACAAGGTCAATTACAGAAATATGAAAAGAAGGTCTTGCACAGTCTTTGCAATCTCGTTATATAAGCGCCTCGTTTTCCCGACAACTTAAGTCGTGGGCCCATTATTGCGACTAGATTTATTGAGACGAAAAATGCAAAAAGATATCCATCCTGACTACCACGAAATTACCGTTCAAATGACTGACGGCAGCACGTTCACAACCCGTTCCACATGGGGTAAACCGGGCGACGTGATGAAACTCGACATCGATCCTAAATCTCACCCAGCTTGGACAGGCGTTCACCGTCTGCTCGACTCTGGTGGGCAGCTGGCGAAATTCAACAAGCGTTTCTCCAACTTCGGCATCAAATAAGGCGCGAGCTCTCTCGCTCCCTTGTCGGGATAAACAGTTCAAAGGCGACAAACCTTCAGGGTTCTGTCGCCTTTTTCTGTTACGGTATATTACGTGGTTGAACTTACCGCCAAGGCGTTGCACAATTAATCTAACTTGAAGTTTTTAAAATAAGAAATCGGCAATGAGCAACGCAGATAAACGACTCGTCACCAAAGACACCCTCTCTTACGCAGAGATGCAAAAACTCGCCTCCCACGAGAATTTAGCGATTCGGTGTCAATTGGCAGAACGTCAGGATTTGAAACCGGAAATCCTCTATTTCCTTGCCGAAGACGACAATATGGAAGTGCGCCGCCGGATCGCGGTGAACCCGACGACTCCGCGTCAAGCTGACCTTTTGCTGGCGCGCGACAAAGATGAAGCTGTCCGTCTTGAATTGACCGAAAAGATTGCCAACCTCGCGCCCGATGTCAGTGCAGCCGAACAAAGTAAAATCCAGACCCTGACCTATGACGCCTTAAAGCTCCTGTCACAAGACCAGGCAACCAAAGTTCGTCAGATTCTGTCTGAAACTTTAAAAGATGTGGTGGATGCGCCCGGCGATATCATCAAGCATCTGGCACGTGATATGGAAGTGGTGGTTGCAGGCCCTGTGCTACAATTCTCCCCGGTGCTGACCGATGATGACCTGCTTGAAATCATCGACTCCACCCATGCCAAGGGCGCGCTAAATGCGATTTCCAAGCGTGAGAGTGTTTCTGAAAGCATTTCTGAGGCCGTGATCGCCACCAATGTGGAAAGCGCGATTGCAGACCTTCTCTCCAACAACAGTGCCCAAATTCGTGAAGACACGCTGGACATGCTGGCAGAGAGTGCTGAAAGCGTTGAAGCATGGCATGCCCCCCTGACCCAACGCCCCAAACTCAGCGCCAAAGCCGCCAACCGCATGGCCCATTATCTGGCCGATAACCTGCTAACAACCTTGCAGGAACGAAAAGACCTGCCCGACGAAGTTCTTGATACCGTCAAAGAAGTGGTAAAGCAGCGCATTGATGCAGATGAGGCCGAAGAAGAAGAAACCGTCGATCCCATTGATGAGGTTCGAGAACTCAAAGAAAAGGGCGAACTGACAGAAGAACGTCTGGGGGATTGGCTGGATAACAGTGAATGGCTTTATGCCACATCTGCTTTGGCCGTTATGGCCGATATGCGCCGGGTGACGATTAAAAAAGTCCTAGCTTCCCAAAGCGGCAAAGGGCTGATGGCTTTGGCATGGAAAGCCGGGTTAAGCGCCCAAATGGGGGAAAGCATCCAGTTTAAACTGGCAAAGGTTCCCGTCAAAAACCTGCTCAAGGCAACCGAAGACGGCAACTATCCGCTGGATGAGGATGAACTTTCCTGGCATCTGGAACTTTTCGGCGACAGTTAATTTTTTTCAAATCGCCCCCTTGCGTGTCAAAAAACACCTTCCTATTTCCTGTGCATGCTTGATGACAACAGGCGCCGCCAAGCGGGTCTGACTTTGTATCAAACATATGAACATAGCCTGGCCCATGTTGGGGAGGCTGCATTTTAAATCATGTTGCTCATAGGAGAATATGAACATGTCCAATTTTGACTTATCGCCACTTTTCCGTTCCTCTGTTGGTTTTGAACGTATGCAACGCGCACTGGATGCCGCTGCACATCTGGATAACGCCGCAAACTCTTATCCGCCTTACGATATTGAAGTTTCCGGTGAAGACAGCTACCGCATCACGCTGGCCGTTGCAGGCTTTGCAGAAAATGAACTGGATATCACGGCGAAAGAAAACTTCCTTGTCGTTTCAGCAGAAGCCAAAACCGATGAAACACAGGAAAAAGAATACCTCCATCGTGGCATTGCCCGCCGTGCATTTGAGCGCCGCTTCCAGCTGGCCGATCATGTGAAAGTCACGGGTGCAAGCCTTGATAACGGTCTTTTGAATATTGATCTTGTGCGTGAAGTGCCACAAGCCCTGAAACCCCGGAAAATTGAAATTTCCACAACAGACGTCAAAACACTAGAATCGAAAGCAGCCTAACCTGCGCAAACACTCCCCCTCCCTGTTCTAGTGTAAACTCGGGAGCTCGCTAAAGGCTCCCACGGTGTGTCATCAGTCACTCCCCCCCATTACCCCGGATTGATGACACACCTTTTCTTTTTTCCAATTTCTTTAAAAAACTTGTCCAATCAGTCAAGTCAGTGATAGTCTTTGAAATCGGTGCCATTATCAAAGGAAGGGCTTAGGCCGCATGCGTATCGATACCGAAGTCAAACTTGACTATAAAAACGTTCTTATCCGTCCCAAACGATCTGATCTTTTGTCACGTTCCGAAGTTGATATGGAACGCGAATTCCGTTTTCCCCATGCATCCGGAACCTGGAAAGGCGTGCCCATCATCGCCGCCAACATGGATACCGTCGGCACATTCGAGATGGCAAAGGCGCTCGCCAACCACGGGGCCATGACCGCCCTTCACAAATTCTATCAGCTTGATGATTATCAGCGCTATTTCATGGAAGATGCGCCTGCAGCCAACATCAATCCATGGACACGCACCTTCCTGTCTTTTGGCATTACAGAAACAGATGTGGAAAAGCTGGATCACGCCCTGACGATGGCAGAACAACGCCCGGGCGATGAACCCGTCTTTGTCTGTCTCGACGTCGCCAACGGCTATAGCGAGCGTTTTGCCCGCATCGTTGAAAAAATCCGCAAAACTCACAAGGACGCCGTCATTATGGCGGGCAATGTGGTCACAGGCGAGATGACCGAACAGCTGATCATCTCCGGTGCCGATATCGTCAAGGTCGGCATTGGCCCCGGCTCCGTCTGTACCACCCGAAAAATGACTGGCGTGGGCTTCCCGCAGCTTTCTGCCGTTATCGAATGTGCAGATGCTGCCCACGGCCTGAAAGGCCTTGTCTGCGCCGATGGGGGCTGCACGGTCCCCGGTGATGTCGCCAAAGCCTTTGCAGGCGGGGCAGACTTCGTCATGCTCGGCGGGATGCTCGCAGGCCATGATGAATGTACCGGACAGGTGATCACCCGACGTTACCTCACCAACGAACTGGATGAAAACGACAAACAGATCGTGCGCGAAGAAAAGTTCCACGAATTCTACGGCATGTCTTCCGACACCGCCATGAACAAACACTACGGCGGTGTCGCCAAATACCGCGCCAGCGAAGGCAAACGCGTCGAAATCCCCTATCGCGGAGCTGTCGATGGCACGCTCATGGAAATCCTCGGCGGCGTGCGCTCGACTTGTACGTATGTCGGGGCACAGAGTTTGAAAGAACTATCCAAACGCACGACGTTTGTGACGGTGAGCCAGCAGATTAATGAAGTTTTTGGGAAGTTTTAATTTCATTTGCTTCCCTTGGCACAATACTGATATCAACTACGATTGTAAGACGAACGTGAGGCTATTTAGCATTTAACCGCTAAAGGTTATCATCGAACGTCCACTAATTGGAATATTAGCAGGGACATTGTTCATGCCTATCGGCCTAATGATCATTATCGTTCTCGGAATGCTTTTTCTGTGTATCGCAAAAAGCTGTTGGCGATATTTCTCATATAGAAGAAAACAAAAAAGACTCAAAAAACACTCATAAACCTCGTCGCAACAATCTGTATCCATACGTCATACATTTATTGACACCTGTATCCCTAATGGATACAATGCTTAAGATGATTAAGAACTTTGGAAATAAAGAAACCGAATACCTTTTTGAAAGTGGTAAAAGTAGGAAAATTCCTTCCACCATTTTAAAGGTTGCCAGACGTAAGCTGGATATGATTGACGCGGCAAAAGAACTTGCTGATTTAAGAATTCCACCTGCTAATCGTTTGGAGGCACTGGTCGGTGATTTAATCGGTTTCCATAGTATTCGCATCAACAAACAATGGCGTGTCATTTTTGAATGGAAAGAGGATGGCGCGCATAATGTTGAAATTGTGGACTATCACTAGGAGGTAATATGTCTCGCATTAGAACACATCCCGGCGAAGTATTGCGCGAAGAGTTTATGGAACCTCTCAATATGTCTGCTGGAAAAATTGCAAAAGCCATTGGTGTCCCCCGTGACAGAATTGAAAAATTGTCTCGGGAGCAAAAGGGCATGAGCGCTGATACCGCTTTGCGCTTGAGTAAACTGTTTGGAACAACGCCTGATTTCTGGATGAATTTACAGTCTTCATATGAGTTGTCTGTTGTGAAATCTCAGAACAATTTTGATGACATTCACATGCTGGACTCTTTGCAGGTCCAATAATAATTTTTAGGTAAGCCTACAAAGGAAATGAATGTGTCAGATAAAAATGATTTTTCAGATTTAACAGACCATGAATTAGTTCAAGCATATTGCCAAACGGGCGACCCTTGGGTTTTTGAAATGCTTAAAGCAGAAGAAAGACGCCGAACAGCAGAGAAAGCCATTAAACAGGCTACGACATCAAACAAGATTGCTATTGCGTCTTTGATCGTAGCTACAGGCAGTTTAGGCGTGGCCGTTTTGACAATGTTGTCCGTTTTTGAATAAGTTTTTCGTAAAACAATACCCTCACCGCTCCGGCCCCGGCCAGTGCACGTGATGCGCATCAATGGCGAAGGGATGCGCGTGACGGACTTCTTTATGGCGATGTTCGTGGATGTGGGGTTCGGGGCCTTCCCAGCCTTCGTGGTCGTGATCGTGGTGGTTGTCATCATGGGTGTGGGGATGGTCGTGGTGATGGGCGTAGTGGGTATGGGCCACCACCACCGGATCATTTGTCGGCCAGAGCTTTAGGGCCCAGAGCGTCATCAAGAACGCGATGGCCGCCATGATGGTGAAGGTTTGAGCGAGACCAAGGCTTGCCCCCAGCCATCCGGCCAGCGCATAACCCAAGAACCATGCCCCATGCGATAAAGCGAAGTTGGCACTGAAATAGGCCGCACGGTCGCCGTCCGTTGTGGAACGGGTCACCACGCGCGCGGCTGGCGTCTGGATGCAGGACCAGCCGACACCGAGTAAAAACCAGATACAGGCGACACCGAACAATCCCGGCAGGGTCATGCCCCACAACAGGGCAGAGGCTATGATACTGCCGCCTGCGACCATCAAGGGGCGATCCGGCAGACGTTCCAGCAGTTTGGGCAGAAAGAGTGCGACCAGCATAGAGCCACAACCCGACGCCATCATGATATAGGCGGTTTCTGTTTCCCCAAGGCCCAGATGGGCACGCACATAGACCACACTGTTGACAATCACCATCGCTCCGCCCGCGGCCACACAGGCATGAAGCGCCAGAAGCCCACGCAAGCGTGGGGTTTTAAGGTATGCCACCACCCCGAAGGTGATATTTTTGATGATGGAGGCTTCACGTTGAGCGATGGCTGATTTTGGCAGGACCGTGATCAACACCAAAAGGGCAGAGACAAGGAACGTCACCCCATTGACCATAAACAACAGATCAAACGACCAGATGGTCAGTAAAAGCGCCGCCAATGTGGGGCTGAGCAGATTTTCCAGATCGTAGGCCAGTCGCGAATAAGACAGCGCCTTGGTGTAGCGTTGCTCGTTCGGCAGAATATCCGGGATGATGGATTGAAACAGCGGGGTAAAACAGGCTGAACAGACATTCACCCCAAAGATCACCCCGTATAGCTGCCACGGTTCGGACAGAAACGGCAGGGTGAGGATCAATCCGGCACGCACCAAATCAAGTACGATCAAGGTGGCTTTTCTGGGCAGCAAATGTGCAAAACCGCCTGCGATGGGGGCCACACAAACGTAAGCCACCATCTTGATGGCGAGCGCGGTGCCCAAGACCTGCCCGGCATTATCTCCTGCCATATCGAAGGCCAGCAGGGCCAGCGCAATGGTGGTCAGGCCTGTACCGACAAGGGAGGTGACTTGCGCCAGAAAAAGGTGGCGGTAAGCAGCATTCTTAAGGGGGGAAGCGACAGATTGGCTCATGAAAATGATTTTAAATTGTTGAAATCGGCTATTTGGTTCAAATATATCTGCAAATAAGATATGGTCAAACGATTGAAGTCTAAAACCTTATTCACATGCAGTTACTTTTTATCATCGCTTTTGGTTTAACGGTTCTCGCCTCCCTCTTTATCGGGAGTGCCATGTCCAATGGCTATGCGCCTTACAGTGCGGCTGTCGGCGCGTTATTTTCCTTGTTGGGGCTGTTTATGCCGTTTATGAGCGAATATAGCGTGCTTCACCGCGGTTTTTCCAAAATTGGTGATAATTTCAAAAGTCTGATGGGCACGGAAGCCCCGGTCAAGGGCGAGGTGGAAATCATCATGCCCGGCCAATCACGCGCACCTGCCGAACAATATAATCTGCAGAAAAAGACCCAGTCGCGCTTTGGCATTGTCTTTGTGCTGGTCATCGCCTTTGGTCTGATTTCCTATGATGCCGTCAGTTTTTATATTCTGGGCGATGGGCTTGAATCCAATAACGGGCCGATCAGTAACTTCTAGAGTTTCTCTGCCAAATCAGCCGCGATTTTTGCCGACAAGGCCGCATTATTTTTAATCAGGGCCATATTGCTGAGCTTGCTTTTGCCTTCAGATAATTCTCCTACTCGCTTTAACAGATAGGGCGTGACGTCCTTACCCGTTACCGTCATTTCATCCAACGCCTGTGTGATAAAGGCTTCGATTTCTGCACGTGGGATTTCATCTTCTGCCGGGATGGGATTGGCAACCAGCACGCCGCCTGCAAATTCCATACTGTCGGGCCAGCGGGTCAGGTTCCATTTATGCAGAAGAACTTCACTGATCTGATCCACCTCATCCAGTCGCACCGTATTGGATAGCCCGCTGTTTCGATAATAAAAGGCAGGAAACTCATCACAGCCATAGCCAATGACCGGAACCCCTTTTGTTTCCAGCACTTCCAATGTCTTGGGCAGATCCAGAACGGCTTTTGCGCCTGCGGAAACCACACAGACGGACGTGCGCCCCAACTCTTCCAGATCAGCGGAGATATCAAAAGTTTCCTCACCGCCACGGTGCACGCCACCGACCCCGCCTGTTGCAAAGATACGAATACCTGCGTGATGGGCGATGATCATGGTGGTGGCAACTGTTGTGCCGCCCGTTTGTTTAAGCGCTAATGCCAAGGGAAGATCACGGCGGCTGAGTTTCTTTGCGCCCTGATCCTTTGCCAGCCGTTCCAACTCGTCCCGGTTTAAGCCCACCCGGATTAACCCGTCGATCACAGCAATGGTTGCTGGGACCGCGCCATTTTCTCGCACGGTTTCTTCCAGTTCCAGGGCGGTCTGTAGATTTTCAGGATAGGGAAGCCCATGGGTGATAACGGTACTTTCCAGCGCCACAACGCCTTTTCGCGTACTAAAAGCCTCGCGGACCTCGTCAGAGAGAACCTGTCTGCGATAAGTCTTTCTCATGACCCCATATCCTTATCTAAAACCAGCGGTGGAACAGCCTAACAAAAGATTTAAGCTTGCGTCTATCTCAATCCTAAGAGATTGTAGAAGAAAGCGTTTCAAAGGGGATAAAGACACATGGCTTTTCATCGCTTCAAAGGAATTTCAATCGGGCTTTGCCTGTTGCTGCTGTCGGCTTGTGCCAATCAGCCAACACCACAGGAAGCCGCCCAACTAAAAGAAATGCCTGATCTTGTCCCCATTCCGGCCTCTATCTTTTTTATGGGATCGGGCGATCCGGAACGTGAAACGGCATATCGTGCAGATGAAGCCGCGTATCATACGGCAGTGACGCGAAATCAGGGCTGGTATGAATATGAATTGCCCTCTTTCAAGACACGCCTGCCCAGATTCTTTATCACCAAATATCCCATCACCAATTATCAATATGCCGCCTTTATTCGCGAAACCCGCCGCGAAGCCCCGGATGTGGATGTAGTGGACTGGAATAGCTATGGGCTGAACCATCCGTTTGAAAGCACACGCAAGTATGCCTGGGATGAAGATGGCTTCCCCCAGGGGCGCGAAGACCATCCGGTCGTTCTGGTCGATTATAATGATGCCCGGGCCTATGCGGAATGGCTGAGCCTGAAGACCGGACGATATTGGCGCCTGCCAACGGAAAGTGAATGGGAACTGGCGGCACGTGGTCTGGATGGTCGGGCCTATCCCTGGGGACAGAACTTTAATCCGGCCAAAGCCAACACCGCCGACCTTGGCCCACACGATACCATGCCCGTCGGGTCTTTCCCACGTGGGGCCAGCCCGTTTGGCGTCATGGATATGGCAGGCCAGGTCTATGAATGGACCAGTACACCGGGGGAACGCGGCCGCATGACCGTCAAGGGCGGGGCCTGGGATGATCGCGGCTGTGGCGTCTGTC
Source organism: Terasakiella sediminum (assembly GCF_033100395.1). Lineage (NCBI taxonomy): Bacteria > Pseudomonadati > Pseudomonadota > Alphaproteobacteria > Rhodospirillales > Terasakiellaceae > Terasakiella > Terasakiella sediminum. The sequence goes on from NZ_JAWLVJ010000026.1 coordinate 15,113, forward strand.
GGGCAGCCGCGCGTCATCACCGCCGTGCCGATATGAAGCATACCCTGATCGGTTTCCGCCTGGTGCAAGAATTCGCGAAATAGCGCCCGCTAGACCGCACGGATTTTTTCGATAAACCCGTGGATAAAGCTACTCATACTCTCTGCCTGTGATTTCACGTCACCGGAGGCCTGATGGACGTTGTCAGCGGCACCTTCCGTATCAGTGGCAAGTGTGCTGACGCCTTCTATATTTTGCGTCACATCACTGGTCCCGCTGGAGGCCTGTTCCACATTGCGGGCAATTTCCTGCGTTGCCGCCATTTGTTCTTCTACAGCAGCGGCTATGATGGAGGCAATTTCATCCATCTGATTGATCACACCGGAAATCCCGCCAATGGCTTCCACCGCATTGTCGGTTGAGCTCTGTACATCCCCGATCTGGGCAGAAATTTCTTCAGTCGCTTTAGCCGTTTGGGTCGCAAGATTTTTAACCTCGCTTGCCACAACTGCAAACCCTTTGCCTGCTTCACCTGCGCGTGCTGCTTCAATCGTTGCATTCAGGGCCAAAAGGTTGGTCTGATCGGCAATGTCATTAATCAGATTGATCGCATCACCAATGCGTTGCGCGGCCTGAGACAGGCTTTTCACCGTGTCATTGGTCTCTTGCGCCTTGATCACAGCCTGGCCTGCAATTTTAGTGGAATTTGCCGCCTGTGTGCCAATCTCCTTAATGGACGCCGCCAGTTCTTCAGACGCAGACGCCACGGTCTGCACATTGCTGGAGGCTTCGGTGGCCGCTGTTGAAACTGCACTTGATCGCTGGTTCAACTGGTCGGCTGCGGATTTCATCTGATCGGCGGTCGAACTCATCTGTGAGATTGAGGCATGAACCGTGGTCAGCACCTGATCTGAATCTTCTTCAAACCCTTTGGTCAACAGGATGATCTGACGGGCACGTTCCTGCTGGACTTCCTGTTCTGCAGCCTGTTCTTCGGCAAGTTGGTCCGCACGGATCATATTTTCTTTAAAGACCAGAACACTGCGGCCCATATCACCCAGTTCGTTGCGCCGTTTGGTAATGGGGATATCAATGGTCTTATCCCCACCTGCCAAAGTGGTCATTACATTAGTCAGGGTATGAATAGGGCGCACGATCTGGCGGGCAACATAGGTCGCTACGACAAAAACAACGATTACCGTCAGGACAATGGTCCAGATGATGGAGCTGGATGTTTGCGCAAGGGTCGTCTGCATAGATTGATTGGCTTTGATCGTGCGCTCTTCAATCTGATGCAGCAGCTTATCAAAAGGATTTTGCGCCTTGGCAAACACAGCAGACAGGGTTTTACTATTTTCCTGAACTGACAGGCGTTTCGCCGCCAACAGTTTGAAATCAGCATGATAGGACTTCATCAAAGACATGATCTGATCCTGATCGCCCTTCGGAATATCACTCTGGATCAGGTCGGCTGAAAATTCTGCCATCCGTTTATCCATGCGATCAATATATTTGGGCGCAAGACGCAGCAAAAAATCTTTTTCATGACGGCGCATCATCAACATGGTCACTGTCAGTCGATCTTTTTCAAATTCCTTAAGCTTGGTCTCAACCGCATGGACCGATCCACGCAACCGTCCGCGCAGACCTTCTTTTTCATTCAGGCCAATCTCCTGCCAAGCATCTGAAACACTGACAAAGGTCTTTTCATACTCCTTCAACATAGCTGTGATATTGTCCAGCACAGCGCGTTCCCCGGATAAAATGGGGTTCTGGACCAGTTGCTTCATCTGGCTGTCAATCAACGCCATAACTTCAGCATGTTTCTGGATATATTTTTCATCAAAACGCAGCAGAAAATCTTTTTCCCGCCGCCGGGCATTCAAAAATTCATAATGGACATTATCGGCCACTTCCATCGCCTTCAGGTCATGATTCATTTCTTCCTGAAGCTCTTCAATGTGTTTTTCTCCGAAAAGAAAGCTCACACCAATAACCAGAAATCCGACAAGCGCGATCAGGCCAATCAGATTAATCTGAACAGCCACTTTTGCATTCTTAAACCAGTTCAACATAGGGATCAGTCCCTTAATTATGTTTCCTCGACACAAGAAATATAATCATTCAGCCCCGGCTTTTTAACCTCTAAGATATTTCTAATTCTTTCCCATCACCCATTAGTTGAAACAGCAGGAAATACTGCAGAAACATTTCGAACCAGAAAGGTGATTTAAACTAAATCAAATCTCGCAAGAGCGAAATAAGCGGGATATCAGCTTCCGGCATGGGCAGTTCACGCATCTTCATCGGATAGACCCATTTCAGCTTCTGCCCCTCTGCCCCATGAGGTTCACCCTTCCAGACACGACAGGCAAACAGGGGCATGAACAGATGGAATTTTTCGTAAGAATGGGACGCAAAGGTTAATGGGGCAAGGCAACTTTCCGTGATATCCACGCCCAGTTCTTCTTTAAGTTCGCGCACTAGTGCGGTTTCCGGTGTTTCACCGTCTTCCACCTTGCCACCTGGGAATTCCCACAGCCCGGCCATGGATTTCCCTTCCGGGCGTTGTGCCATCAGGATACGACCGTCCGTGTCAACCATGGCAACGGCAGAAACAAAAACAACGGGCAGGCCCGGCTTGATGATTTGCTGGCCAAAACAGCCCTGATCTTCTTCGATGTTCATGAACGATAATCCGCGTTGATGGTGATATAACCATGGGTAAGATCACAGGTCCAGACGGTTGCAGAACCATTGGCAATCCCGACATGCACATCAATGTCGATATTTTCACCCTTCATATGGGCCGCCACCGGGGCTTCGTCATAGCCTTCTACAGCTTCGCCTTCACCCGCAATCACCGTGCCGCCAATGGCGATCTGCAGCTTATCACGGTCCGCCTTTTCCCCTGCTTTACCAACCGCCATGACAATCCGACCCCAATTGGCATCTTCGCCTGCAATAGCCGTTTTTACCAACGGAGAATTGGCAATCGCCAACGCAATAGTCTTTGCTGCCTGATCGGTTTCTGCGCCCTTCACCGTAATGCTGACAAATTTAGTTGCCCCTTCGCCATCACGCACGATCTGCTGAGCAAGATCAATCATCAGGGCCTCAAACGCTTCTTTGAACGCAACAAGATCAGCATCTGACAAAGAGGTAATTTCATCATTGCCCGCCTGCCCTGTTGCAGCCAAAAGAACCGTATCACTGGTCGAGGTATCACTATCCACCGTAATGGCGTTAAATGATTTATCGGTTGCGTCCTTCAACAAAGCCTGCAGCACATCCGAAGAAATCGCCGCATCGGTAAAGACAAAAGACAGCATGGTCGCCATATTTGGTGCAATCATGCCGGACCCTTTGGCAATGCCGGAAATGGTCACATCCACATCACCGATCTTTACCTGAGCGCTTGCCGCTTTCGGGAACGTATCGGTGGTCATGATGGCACGCGCGGCATCTTCAAAGCTGCCATTGCCCAGATCGTTTTTCATACCCGCCAGCGCACCTGTGATTTTTTCATCCGGCAGCGCTTCGCCGATCACCCCTGTGGAAGCGGTGAAAATCTCATGTTTGGAACAGTCAAAAATTTTGGTGGATTCCGCAACGATATTTTCAACCGAAGCAATGCCCTTTTTACCGTTAAAGGCATTGGCATTGCCAGAATTCACAATAATGCATTTGGCCTTACCATGACCTTCAACCAAAGCTTCGCGACAGGCATCTACCGGGGCAGAAGCCGTCAACGATTGGGTAAAAACCCCTGCAATGTTTGAACCTTCGGCCAGATCACAAACCATCAGGTCGGTGCGATCCGCGTATTTCACCCCAACGCCACGGGTGGCAAATCGCACGCCCTTTACCGGATGGACATCGGGAAATTTTGCGGGTGCCAGAGGGGAAAGATCAGTCATGGTTTTCTCTTCATTCAAAAAAAAATCGTCATCTGCATCACTTAAGACGCAGATGACGATATAACGCTTAAATATGGATCAGGTAAATCCTTATTTATCCATCTTCATTTCTTTGCCGTCTTTGTCCAGCAAAACGATCTTTGCGTCTTTGCGCAGTGTCTCAACATACGCCCCCACAGATTCATTGCCAATCTGGCTTTCAAGTTCGTGTCTGATGGCATCCAGTTTTGGTGGCTGTGTATCACGGATATCTTCAACCTTGATCACATGATAGCCAAACTGTGTTTGCACTGGTTCTTTTGAAATCTCACCTTTTTTCAGGCTAAAGACAGCTTTATCAAAGGGTGGAACCATCGCCCCTGGGCCAAAATACCCCAGATCACCACCGTCGCGGCCACTCGGACCTGTTGATTTGGCTTTCGCCAGCTCTGCAAAATCAGCACCGCCTTCAAGTTCCTTGATGATCGCTTTTGCTTCTGCTTCTTCTTTCACCAGAATGTGACGGGCATTCACTTCCTGCGAGGGTTTAAAACCCTTGATATGTTCTTGATATGCAGCATTCACACGTTCATCCGTCATCTGCTTTTTGGCATAATCTGAAATAAAGTCACGGGCCAAAACCTGCGCTTCAATGTCTTTCATACGTTTTTTGAACGCGTCTGTTTTATCAAACCCAGCCTTGCGTGCGGCTTGCGACACTATGATACGGTCTGCAATTGTGTTGATCAACATGCCCTGAATACGTTCCAGCGGCATCTGCATTGCCTGCTGACCCATCGCACGTTGCGCTTCAGCAACTTCTGAAAGATAAATCTTTTCCCCATTCACGGTCGCAACAACGTGATCTTCGGCAACCTCGCTTTTGCCATGGTCGTGGGCAATTGCCGCAGTGGAAATAGACAAAGCACCAGCCAGTGCAAGCGCGCGAAATGTGGTTTTGAACATTGTTATAAGACCTCTAAATGGGTGTCGTAAAAATTTGCTAATAGCATAATGCACATCCTTATAGGTGCGTCTATATCTTTTAGGTAACAGCACTGTAACTGTTATGTGCAATTGACATAACAGGCTAACCATTCTATCTCTGTCCGGTTCGTGAATTGTCACGCACCACGAGTGACTAAAATACCTAGGGGATTACCATGTTTGGCGCTATTGCCCGTAAGCTTTTCGGCACAGCTAATGATCGATATATCAAAGGCCTGCAAAAATACGTTGATGCCATTAATGCACTGGAAGCCGAGATCGAGCCGTTAAGCGACGACGATCTGCGTGCACGCACTGACTGGTTGAAAAAGCGTGTTGCTGAGGGTGAAACCCTGGACGATGTACTGGTAGATGCCTTCGCCACCGTTCGCGAAGCCGCCAAACGTTCCCTCGGCCAGCGCCATTACGATGTGCAGCTGCTGGGTGGGATCGTTCTGCACCGAGGACAAATTGCCGAGATGGCAACAGGTGAAGGTAAAACCCTGGTGGCCACATTGGCAGCCTACCTCAACGCCTTGGAAGGCAAAGGCGTGCATGTGGTGACCGTCAACGATTATCTGGCCAAGCGTGACAGCGAATGGATGGCCAAGGTCTATAACTTCCTGGGCATGTCCACCTCCTGTATCCTCAATCAAATGAGCGACCCGGAACGTCAGGAAGCTTACGCGTGCGATATTACATATGCGACCAACAACGAACTTGGTTTTGATTATCTGCGCGATAACATGAAATTCAGTCTGGAAACCATGGTCCAGCGCCCCTTCAACTTTGCCATCGTGGATGAGGTCGACTCCATCCTGATCGATGAAGCGCGTACCCCACTGATTATTTCCGGCCCCAGTGATGACAGTTCCGAACTTTACGGCGTTGTGGACAGCATCATTCCAAATCTGACGGAAGCTGACTATGAAATGGATGAAAAAGTAAAATCCGTTTCTCTGACAGATGTCGGTGTGGAACATGCCGAAGACTTGCTGCGCGAGGCAGGTATTCTGGAAAATGGCGGGATCTATGATCTAGCGAACGTATCACTGTTACACCACGTAAACTCGGCCCTTCGTGCGCACCATATCTTCACCAACGGTGTGGATTATCTGGTCAAAGACGGCAAGGTCATGATCGTGGATGAATTCACAGGCCGTGTGATGGAAGGGCGACGTTATTCTGATGGTCTGCATCAAGCCCTTGAAGCCAAGGAAAAAGTGGCGGTTCAGCAGGAAAACCAGACGCTGGCGTCTGTGACCTTCCAAAACTACTTCCGCCTCTATCCAAAACTGTCCGGCATGACAGGTACAGCCATGACCGAAGCGGGCGAATTTGCCGAAATTTATAAGTTAGAAGTGGTCGACATGCCGACCAATCGCGTCATTGCCCGTATCGATTCAGATGACGAAGTTTATCGGACACGCGTTGAAAAGACTGATGCTATCATCAAACAAATTATTGAATGTAGCAAACGCGGCCAGCCAACACTGGTGGGTACCGTTTCCATCGAACAATCCGAAGAACTGTCGCGCGCTTTGAAAAAGGCCAAAGTCAAACACGAAGTTCTGAACGCCAAGCAACATGAACGCGAAGCCTATATCGTTGCCCAAGCCGGTGTCCCCGGTGCTGTAACCATCGCCACCAACATGGCTGGTCGTGGTACAGACATTCAGCTGGGTGGTAACCTGGACATGCGTGTCTCCACCGAACTGGGTGACAATCCAAGCGAAGATCAGATCAAAAAGATCGAGGCAGAGATCGCAGAAAACAAGAAAACTGCATTGGAAGCAGGTGGCCTGTTTGTTCTGGGTACCGAACGTCACGAAAGCCGCCGCATTGATAACCAGCTGCGTGGTCGTTCCGGTCGTCAAGGTGATGTGGGTGCATCCAAATTCTTCCTGTCGCTGGAAGATGACCTGATGCGTATCTTCGGTTCTGAACGTATGGACGGTATGCTGCAAAAGCTTGGTCTTGAAGAAGGCGAAGCCATCGTTCACCCGTGGATCAACAAAGCTTTGGAAAAAGCCCAGCAGAAAGTGGAAGCGCGTAACTTTGATATGCGTAAACAGCTGCTGAAATTTGACGATGTGATGAACGATCAGCGTAAGGTGATCTTCGAACAACGTCGTGAAATGATGTCCACCGAAGATGTGTCTGATCTGATCAAAGACATGCGCGCCGAAGTCATCGACGATATCGTTGACAAATGCATCCCTGAAAAAGCCTATGCTGAACAATGGGATATGGACACACTGCATGAAGAAGTCCTGCGCGTCTTTAACCTGGACCTGCCTGTGCAGGAATGGGCGAAAGAAGAAGGTGTGGCGGATGAAGAAATCCGCGAACGTCTGATGGATGAAGCGGACCGCAAGATGGCCGCGAAGGTTGCCAACTATGGTGAGGAAGTCTGGCGTTCTGTGGAAAAGAGCGTGCTTCTGCAATTACTCGACACCATCTGGAAAGAACACCTCTTGTCGCTTGACCATCTGCGTCAGGGCATTGGCCTGCGTGCCTATGCACAGCGCGATCCGCTGAATGAATATAAGCGTGAAGCCTTCAACCTGTTTGAAGAGATGATTTCCATCCTGCGTGACCGTGTGATCACCCTGTTGGCGCATGTTGAACTGCAACTGGAAAATGCCGAAGAAGAACTGGAAGCTTACAACCGTCATGAAGAACAGGAAATGACGGCAACGCATGAAAATGCTTCTGCGTTGGCGAAAGATCAGTCTCAGGAATACGGTTCCGCCACTGTTCGTACCAACAAGCCGGCTGATCATATCGATCCGAACGACCCAAGCACCTGGGGCAAAGTGTCACGTAACGAGCCTTGCCCCTGCGGATCCGGCAAGAAATACAAGCACTGCCATGGTAAAGCTTCTTAATCTGAGCGCAGGCTTCCTGCTTTTCAGCACAGCTGCATTTGCCGATGGGCATTTGGTGGAAGAAGGCAAAGAGCTTTATCTCACCCATTGCGCCAACTGCCATGGGACAGATGGTTCCGGGAATGGGACGGCGGGTCAAAACCTGACCCCGCCGCCTGCTGACCTGACTGAAGCCCTTAAGAAGAAGATCATTTCAGATGAGTATCTTCTCTGGACCATCAAAGAAGGCGGACGCAACGTCCACACCCAAATGCCGTCTTTCGAGGAAAGTGGCGAGATTGACCAGAATGATGCCAAAGCCATCATCAACTATCTCTGGTCTGCGTTTAAATAAGCCCCTTACTTCAGCTTATGGAAATTCATTTAACATTTTAAAAATAAATGCTAATACTACTCTGAGATTTTTTCTAGCTCAATAGCTTACGCAGGAACATTCTGAATGCCCAAGAAGCTTACCAAGTGGTTATTTTTTAGTGTTCTTGTTTCACTTACTCCCCTGCTATTCAATGTACTGATACTAGTTTCAAAAAATAAAACATTTGATCTAAACGCCATACTAGGTAGTGGTGAATTGCTTTTGATCGTCGCAGCAATGTGTGCTGCCTCTATTGGCGAAGTTATTGGGTCGGGAAACAGACTCCAAATAGTAAAAATCATCGCAGGTGGCGCCAGTGTTATTGTTCTAATGGTCTCAGCCCTCTACTTCTCATCAATTGCAGAAGCTAAGTTGTCCCAACAGCCCATGGATGCTGATATTGTCAGCTCAACATCTATAAGTCTTTTTTTAATATCGTGCATTACTTCTTCAATCTGTATAGCTATTTCGGAGACATAATCATGGACCCCTTGTTTATTTCGAAATTTGCTATTTGGGTTTCAGCGTTTGCGGGTGTAATTAGCGCAATTGTAGCTGGCTTGTTCTATGTACGGACCCACAAAGAACAAAAGAAAAAAAAAGCTTCACTCCTAAGAGCCAATATACCTTCAGACATTTTTGATATTTATTTGTCTCCCATGTATAAGGCCATTGCATCCTACGAAAAAACAGGTGACAAGGAATCGAAGGCCTCAACACTTGGTCAAATTGCTGATGTACTTCAACAACAAGGGCAAATTGAAGAAGCTCTGCACATTTTACAAGAGGAGCAACTTCCTTTATATGAAGAACAAAATAATCTCAAATTAAAAGCTCAAACTTTTGGCCAAATTGCCAAACTTCTTTTCAAAAAGGGTCAAATTGAAGAGGCCTTGCGTATCAGATATGAGGAACAGATCCCCATTTTTGAGCGGCTCAATGACGTTAGATCAAAAGCCCTCACAATGGGCAAAATTGCTGACATTCTGGAGCAACAAGGACAAATTGAAGAAGCCCTGCGTATCCGATATGAAGAGCAGCTTCCAATTTTTGATCAACTTGGTGACCTCAGGTCAAAAGCAGCAACATTAGATCAAATAAGCAAATTACTTCTAACTATGGGTAATTACGAAGAGGCTTTGCGAGTTTTGAGGAATGAACAACTTCCTATTTTCGAATACATTGGAGATATAAGATCCAAAGCTATTGCTATGGGAAGCATTGCGAAAGCGCTTCAACAGCAAGGCGACCTTGATGAAGCTTTGCATATTATCCTAGAAGAACAAATTCCAGCATTTGAACAACTCGCCGATGAACGAGACAAAATCTCCTCACTACAACAAGTTGCAGAAATTAAAATGCAGCAGGGAAGGTGTGACGAGGCTTTGGCACTTCAAACAGAACAAATCTTACCTAGTTTGCGTAAAATCCAGGATGCTCCAAATACAGGTATGATACTGTTTTCGATCGCACAAAATCGTTTAACGAATGGCGGCCTAGAAAAAGGAGAAGCACAATTAATCTATGATGAATTATCTGAGAGTTTTCAAATCAACCTTCAACTTAATCATGCAGAAGGCATTGCTGCTTCCGGTGCGTTATTAGGACAGTTGTTGACCATGGGCGGTAACTTTAATAAGGCCCTGGAAGTACTAGAAATATCAAAAAAAGCAGCCTCAAATTTAGAATACTCTAATATAATGCAGCAAATAAAAAAACTTGAAAACCAAATACATCAAATTCAAAACAATGAATAAATCAACACTATGAAATGTAAATAAGTGCATTCACCGGATCGGCATACTGTACATCAGCCCGCCGTTGCGCCACAGCGCGTTGAGGCCACGCTCCATCTTGATCGTACTGGACATCCCCAGATGGCGTTCAAAGATTTCACCATAGTTCCCGACTGCGCCGATCACATCAGCGAGCCAGCTATCCTGTAGTCCAAGTTTGCGACCAAATCCGGGCGTCACCCCCAGCATGAATTTGACGGACCGCAACTGGCTGCGTTTCATGGCTTCCACATTCAATTTGGAAATGCCGCGTTCTTCCGCTTCGATCATGCCGAAGATCATCCATTTAACCAGTTCGTACCATTCCCGGTCGTCTTCGCGCACTACAGGACCCAGCGGTTCTTTGGACAAAGATGTTTCCAGGAAATAATAGTTGTCCGGCTTGGGGGCCGTGCCCATCACGATGGATTTAAGGGCAGAATGGTCCGCCGCATAGAGGTCGCACTGGCCTGAAAAAAAGAAATTATTCAACCCCTCGCGCGAATTAAACACCTTGATGCGGATCGGTTTGCCTGTGCTTTCCACATACTCACGCACAGTCTCTTCCGTCGTTGTGGAATTTGCCACACAAAGCGACGCCTCAATCACATCATCCAATCTCTTCACTCCAACCGATTTGTGGGCGAGAATAGCGAGATGGTCATAGAAAGTCACACTGGGGAAATCAAACCCAAGAGTTGCATCGCGGGTATAAGTCCAAGTCGTCGATCGCAACAGTACATCGATTTGTCTATTCTTCAGCGCAGTAAAACGAGTCTGCGCATTCAGTGGAACAAAGAAAACTTTGTTGGCATCCTGAAAAATCGCAGCCGCCAAGGCCCGGCAAAATTCCACTTCAAACCCGGTCCATTCACCAAATTCATCCAGATAGGCAAAGCCATAATGCTGTTCATCCACACCGCAATTGACCACACCACGCGCACGCACATCTTCCAGCGTTGTCGCCGAAGCGGAGGCAGCTATAAAAACAGATAAACAAAAAGCAACTAAAAACTTAACCATCGATTTCCAAAGGCCAACAAAACGAAACACGTACCTGACAGTATAGAAGTCAGCCAAGGTTGCAAATATACATTCTGACAATATTCGGTAATTTTTGCATATTGTGAAAACACAAAATTCAATTATTGATACTATTTTTCCACAACCTACAAATAACAAAGGTTGATTTAACAGGAAAGAAATAACCATAGCTCTTGAGTGGCGCGATCAGATGTCAGTTGGTTCAGAAATCATCGACAATGACCATAAAAACCTCCTGAACCTGATTGCGGAATATGAGAAAACCATTCAGCTGAAAAGTATCAAGCGTCTGAACATTGTCTTTCGCGAGCTGGAACACTATGCCGAAGAACATTTCAAACGAAGACCTGCAATTCAAAGCCTATGTAGATGGTTCGAAAAAATAAATTGTTGCTTTGCAGCATTTTCGCGATAGAGTCTTAAACATTCCTGAAATTCAAACCTGAATGCCAAAATGAATAAAAAATTTATCGCAGGTGTCGTTCTGCTTGTCGCTCAAATTGCAATCGTCGCCTATTTTTTTGTTGTGAACAACTGACATCGGCGCAGCCTCCATCCTCTTTTTCTCGAATCAATTGACTTTTGTCGGTTCGCAGGTTATATGGTGGGTTCAATATTTCGCACAGTTCGCGTTTCTATAGTTTCGGCGTAGCCGATTTTCCAAGTTTCTCTGTACATTGTGATTTTAATTGAACGTGTCACCGCACGTTGCGGGATGCGTAGTTTCTCTTTCCAATCAAAGGACAATGTTATGGCTGTTGGAAATGTAAAATGGTTTAACTCAACTAAGGGCTACGGTTTTATCGAGCCTGAAGACGGCGCACAGGACGTATTCGTCCATATCTCTGCTGTAGAACGTGCTGGTCTGCAAGGCCTGAATGATGGTCAAAAAGTTCAATACGAACTGGAAACAGGTCGCAACGGCAAGACATCTGCCACGGACCTGTCTCTCGCTGGCTAATTCGCACTGGTTTGACTGTCCCTGTGGAATAACCATAGGGACAGCATACTCTTTGAACAGATACGTCAGGAAGACCAATGCGCAAAACCACCCTGTCACGTGCCGAAGAACTGGCACGGATCAGCCAGGAAGAAACAGATCAGTTTCTTGAAGATAAAGTCTCGGCTGAAAATGAACGCAGTGCTCAAATTGCTAACCTGAAAGCCTTGCGCCTTGCCAAAGAGGCAAAAGAACGCAAAGCGACAAAAAAGCTGGCGAGGGCTGTGCTTAACAAATAGATAAACAAAAATAAGGAATAATATGACACAAACACAAGAATTTCTAATTAGATACGGGATCCACAACTTTGTAAGTTGCCAGAACACTGGCCCCACCCCGGTCTTTTCCATCAAATCATCGGTCCATCACAAAATGGCCCGCCATGCAAAGAAACTGATTAAAGGCGCCTATGGCGACGCCACCGACATTCGATTTGAATAGCAGGCTCACAAGTTTCTTTTCTTTAAATGCAAGATGCCCCCTGGTTTTGCCTCGGGGCTTTTTTAATGGTTTGCCTTCAACAACGATTCACATTGTAACGCCCCCATTGATATGCTTTTATGGGGCAAATCGAAGTGCCGTATCTTTGAGGGGGATAAGCCCGTGCATCAACTGCAGAAAATAGCAAACATCAATATTGAAGGGCTTGATGCCATTCGTTTGAAACCCGAGATCGAACATGAACGCAAAGTCGCCATTTTTGATCTGCTGGAAGAAAACTATTTTGCCCCCGTCGGTGACGAAATAGGCCCCTATGACGTCAATCTCTCCATCGAAGACGGCAAACGTCTGGTGCTGGATGTCTCCAAAGAAGGTGAAAAAGAAGTCTTCACCCAGATCAAGGTGCCCTTGATGCCTGTGCGCAAAATCGTGAAAGATTACTTTCTCGTTTGTGACAGCTATTTTCAGGCGATCAAAACCGCATCGCCTGCGCAGATCGAAGCCATTGATATGGGCCGTCGCGGCCTGCATAACGAAGGGTCTGTCATCCTGCGAGAACGTCTGGAAGAAAAGGTTCAGATTGACCACGATACGGCCCGACGCCTCTTTACCCTTGTTTGTGTCCTGCACATCCGCCAGTGAGGGATAAAGGGTGAGCGAGCTACCTTCTGCGATTCTGTTTTGCTGTACTATGAATGCCATCCGCTCTCCCATGGCGGAAGGGATCATGAAGCTAATCCACGGCCGCCGCATCTATGTTGATTCCTGCGGCGTACGCCTGGGTCAGGAAACGGACGGCTTTGTCATCGAAGTCATGGATGAAATTGGCGTGGATGTCACAGCCCACGAACCCAAGACCTTTGATATGCTGGAAGACAGTTTCTACGACAAAATCATCACGCTGTCGCCAGAAGCCCAGCACCATGCCATGGATATGACCGCCTATATGGATTGCGAAGTTAATTTCTGGAACACCTTTGACCCCAGCCTTGCCAGCGGCAGCCGGGATCAGCGTCTGGATGCCTATCGCGCCATCCGCGATCAACTGATGATGAAAATCAAGCGGGAATTCCCGCGCCACGGTTTGTCCGACGTCTAATTTGTTACATTTGTGAATTGACGCCACGCCCAAGAAAGGTCAATATCTCTGACCTTAAAAATCTGGGGACGACTATGACTTGGGACGATAAATTTTCAGCCGATGCAGGCTCTATTGATGCTTCGGAAATCCGTGAGCTACTAAAAATTCTGGCTGATCCGGAAATTCTGTCTTTTGCAGGCGGCATCCCCGACCCTGCCCTTTTCCCCATGGAACAGGTCCGACATTTTCGCGAACGTATGATTGATCAGCCCGATCAGGACCGCCAATTGATGCAATATTCCCAGACCGAAGGCTATGCCCCTTTGCGTGACTGGGTGGCAGAAACCTGTTCCTGTGCTGATAACACACTAAGCCGCGACAACATCCTCATCACCAATGGCGCGCAGCAGTCGCTTACCTTGCTGGCTTCTGCGCTGATTGATGCCGACACACCCATCGCGGTTGCCAATCCGACCTATCTGGGGGCCTTGCAGGTCTTTGGCTGTCGTCGCCCCAACTACATCACCATTGAAACCGATAACAACGGTTTGATGCTGGATGGTGTGGAAGCGGCTTTCAAGCAAGGCGTGAAATTCCTCTATACCGTTCCTGACTTCCAGAACCCGGGCGGCATGACCATCCCGCTGGAACGTCGCCAGAAAATCATTGAACTGGCCCATGAATATGACGTGATCATTCTGGAAGATACGGCGTACCGTGCCCTTTATTATGATGCACCACCGCCTGCGTCTTTGCTGGAAGTGGAAAGTACGTTCCTGGGTAAAGATAACTGGAACGACAAAGGTCTGGTTATTCAGCTGGGCACAGCGTCCAAGACATTGATGCCTGCCCTTCGTGTTGGCTGGACCATCGCCCCAACAGGCGTGCTGGATAAACTGGTTCTGCTGAAACAGGCAAATGATCTTCATACATCGACCGTGAACCAGACCCTCACATTCGAACTTGCCAACGCCATCATGGAACCCCATCTGGAAGAATTGCGCAACGTCTATGGGGAACGCTGCAAAGCCATGATTGATGCTTTGACCCAGAACCTGCCCAACAGTGTGAACTTCACACCTGTTACGGGTGGCATGTTCGTCTGGCTTGACCTGCCAGAAGGCATGAATGCGCGCAAACTGCTGGAAAAATCACTGGCCGAAGAAAAGATCGCCTTTGTTCCAGGAGCCGCGTTCCACGCAAACGGTGGCGGGGATAACACGCTTCGCCTGTCATTCTCCACCTGCACACCAGAAGTCATTCATGACGGGATGAAACGTCTGGCCAATCTGATCCGAAGCGAACTGTAAGGACTAAACCGAGTATGAAGCAAAACAAGCTGCGTTTTATCATCGTTCTGGCTGCACTCATGATCTTTGGGTTCATGATGACCAGCCTGACCAGCTATTACGCAGCCCATGATTCGCTCTCAGAACAAATCTCGGAAACCGCCCTGCCGCTGACCAGCAACAATATCTATAGCGAAATTCAGCGCGACCTGTTGCAGCCGATCTTTATCTCATCCCTGATGGCCCAGGACACCTTTGTGCGTGACTGGACATTACAGGGCGAGAACGACCCAGGCAGACTGGTCAAATATCTGCGTGAAATCCAGAACCGATATAACACGGTCACCAGCTTCTTTGTGTCTGAACAGACCAAAAAATATTATCATTCCACGGGTATTCTAAAAACCATCAGCGACATCGATCCGCTGGATGACTGGTATTATAAATTCGTTAATTCCGGTGAGGAATATGAAATCAATCTGGATTTTGATACGGCAAACCCCAGCAGTCTGACCGTATTCATCAATTACCGGGTCTATGATTACGCAGGCAACTTCATCGGAGTAACGGGCGTCGGCCTGTCGGTCAGCAAGGTGCAGCAACGTATCGTCACCTATCAGAAACGTTATGGTCGCCGGGTCAGTTTTATTGACCGCGACGGCACCATCATGCTGTCCAACACTGATGATTATCGCGGCAGTTCTATCCGCAAAACACCGGGCCTTGATAAAATCGCGACCAACATCCTGTCCCAACCCAGCGGGTCCTTCAGTTATGAACGCGACGGCAAACTGATCTATCTGAATTCCCGCCTGGTGGACGAGTTCCAGTGGTATTTGCTGGTAGAACAGGAAGAAGACAGCGTTAAAGCCAAAATTACCGACAATCTGATGGTCAATCTATTCGTCAGTCTGGTGATTTCCATCGTGGTCATTTTAATCGCCAACCTGACCATCAGCCGCTATCAGCGTAAACTGGAAGATATGGCAACAACGGATAAACTGACTGGTGTGCCCAACCGCAATGTATTTGACCCGATTTTTGATCAGATCAGCAAATCCGCCAAACGCCATCATCATCCGGTCTCTGTCGCCATGCTGGATGTGGATCATTTCAAAAAAATCAACGACACCCACGGCCATCTGTGCGGCGATGTGGTTTTGAAAGATATCGCCAAAATCATTCAGGAACGACTGCGCGAATCTGATACCGTCTGTCGCTGGGGCGGCGAAGAATTCCTCATCCTGCTACCGGAATGTGATGATGCGCGTGCCATAAAGATCGCCGAAGACATCCGCAAATCGATTGAAAATCGAACCATCATGCATGGGAATCTGGATTTAAAAGTCACAGCATCGCTCGGCGTAACCCAGATGATGCCTGAAGAAGCCGCCCTGCCGCTGATCAACCGGGCCGATCAGGCACTGTATCAGTCCAAACGCACAGGGCGCAATAAAGTGTCTATCACCTACCCGTCACCATCCTGATCATTGCCTAAAGACAACGCAGATGCAAAAAACTCTTGACCTGAAAGGGATTCACGACCATTTTGCCTGCCAAATCAAGCTTGTTTTATATTTAAAAGGATATATCCGTGGCCAAAGAGGACATGATTGAATTTTCGGGCGTTGTAACCGAACTTCTTCCTAACGCTATGTTTCGTGTAAAACTGGAAAATGATCACGAAATTCTGGCTCATACTTCCGGTAAAATGCGCAAGAACCGTATCCGCGTTCTCGCAGGTGACAAAGTTACTGTTGAAATGACGCCATACGACCTGTCCAAGGGTCGCATTACTTTCCGTTTCAAATAAGATCGGTTGGGACTTTTCTTTTGAGTCTCGTACTTGCATCGGCCTCTCCCAGAAGAGTCTCTCTTCTGGCGCAAATCGGCATCACGCCCGATGAGATTGTGCCTGCCCATATTGATGAGACGCCCTTAAAAAACGAATTGCCGCGAAAACTCGCACTGCGTTTGGCCATTGGTAAGGCACAGGCCATTGCCAATGATCACCCGGGCAAATTCGTCATTGGCGCTGACACGGTCGTAGGTCTTGGTCGGCGCAACCTGCCCAAACCTGAAAATGCCACACAGGCGCGCAAGTTTCTGGAAATGCTGTCGGGTCGTCGCCATCATGTTTATGGCGGCATCTGCGTTGTGGCACCTGACGGGTCCGTCAATACCCGCCTGATTGACACCGCCGTCAAATTCAAACGCCTGTCTTCTGAAGAGCTCAGCGACTATATCGCAACAGATGAATGGGACGGCAAGGCTGGCGCTTATGCCATACAGGGCTTTGCCGGCGCGTTTGTTGAAAAGATCATCGGATCTTACAGCAATGTGGTTGGCCTTTCCCTTTTCGAAGTAAAAAGCTTATTATCCGGACTTGGCTATCGTCCCTGACCCATAGGAATGACCATGTCGGACAGCGCTTACACCTTACTGATCGACCATATCCCCGGCGAAACCCGCTGGGCTGTTTTGCGTGACGATATCCTGACGAACCTGCATATCGATCGCGCAGGCACCACACAGGCCCGTGCGAACGTGCAGATCGGTGATATCTATAAAGGCCGCGTCGTCAATATCGTTGCCTCCCTGCAAGCAGCCTTTGTCGATATTGGCGGGGATCAAAACGCCTTCCTGCCCGTCAGTGCCACTTTTGCCGACGACATCAGCAAGGCCTTTCATCAGGGTGAACAAATCCTCGTTCAAGTTCGCCAAACTCCTCAAGGCGATAAAGGGGCCGTGCTGACCTGCAAGATTGATCTGAATGCCGACGATTGCGTCCTCACCCCCAACCGCCCCGGCATCAATGTCTCGCGCAAATTCAAAGACACAGACAAACGATCGGCTTTCAAGGCCCTTCTCACGGATCATCTGCCAGATGACTGCGGATTAATCGTACGCACAAGTGCTGAAAATCAGGAACCTGACGCCATCTTGCATCAAGCCCAGAGCCTGATCTCACAATGGGCTTCCATTGAAAGTTCTCAAGACAAAGCCCCCAGTCTGTTGTTAGCTGCACAAGGTTTTCTGGAAAGCCAATGGGACCGCTATAAGCACCTCTGTTTTGACCGCATTATCGTTGAAGGTCTCAGTGCCTATCAAGAAATGCAGCGCCTGACTGAACAGACTGAATTTCATAATGATGCCAGACTGCTGTTTGAAGCCGAAGGGGTGGAAAGCCAGATTGAAGAAGCTGCCCACAAAACCGTCGCGCTGCCCGGTGGCGGCAATATTGTGATTGAGCCCACAACCGCCCTTATTGCGGTCGATGTGAATATGGCGGAACGCACAGATAACCGGAACCTGGATGAAAACCACCTGCGCACCAATCTTGCAGCCCTTGATGTTCTGGCAGATCAAATGGTTTTGCGAAACCTCAGCGGGCAGATTCTCATTGATTTCATTTCGCTTAAAAACAAGAACCATAAACACAAGCTGGAACAGGCGGTCCATCAGAAACTTAAAGACAAACGCACCACCTTTCACGGCTTGACCAAACTGGGCTTGGGAGAAGTTTCGCGCAAACGGAAAGGCACAGACCTGCCAAGCCTGCTCAATGCCCCTGAAAACACCTTCTACGCCCTGTTGCGCCAGCTTTCCAAAGGCACCACACACAGGCGTGTCTCACTAGGCTCACACCTTTATGCCATTTGGATGGCCCATCCACCCACATGGCTTTCCGACCGCCTTGGCTTTGACTTGAAGCCGATAGAAGACAAAACCCTCAAGCCCCTTGCCTATCGCCTGGAGGAATAAACAAAATGACCGTCGATAAAACCGTCACCACCATGGCCCTGACCAAAGGTGCAAAATGTCCGACCTGCGGCAAGCCCAGCACGATGAAATACCGCCCGTTCTGTTCCAAACGCTGCGCAGATATCGACCTGGGCCAATGGCTGAACGAGGGCTATAAGATCGAGTCTGACGAAGAAAGTGACTTCGACGAATACGAGCCAGGCTAAGGCTGAACAGCCAGTCAATGAAGCGCTTGTTTTATTGTGACAATTTTTTTTAAAAAAGAGTCTAGACAGGCCCGTATCAAAGCTCTATAACCCCTCCCACGCAGCGGGTACCGATGCTGTGTCACATACTGGTAAGCCCGGGTAGCTCAGTCGGTAGAGCAGCGGATTGAAAATCCGCGTGTCGGTGGTTCAAGTCCGCCCCCGGGCACCATTTTCTCCAAGAAAATCAATTACTTATAAATAAAAACAAGCCTCCATCTTTGGGGGATTTTTTTTGTTTCGTTAATTGCAACGTTGCACATATTTTTTAAAGTGCTTTATCGTGCCTTTTGAAAGGTAGAAAAATCCAAGTTTTGATCAGCAGGAAGCGTTAAAACTTATATCTACCCAAAAGCTCTTTATTTTCTTCTACCGCCTCTTGATACCACATAAGGCTCCATACCCAATCTTTCTCTCTAGGCTGACAATCCAAGCAACTCTCACAATGGTATTGCTTGAAGCCTCGCAAAAATTCTTGATCGCTATGACGGTCATACAATTCAGATAAGAGATTTCCAGTTCCTTGAGCATGTCCATGCTTTAAGCAAATCAGAAGGTGCATCCCCCCAGCTGAATGCATACCAAGAGATTGAGCTATTATTCCACCAGGTCTATAATGGACAAATAAGCTCTCGCAATTCTTCATAATATCGGTTGGATCGTAATTCTTTAGTCCAGTTTCGATAATGTGGCCATACTCTGCCTCTGGATCATCAGGGTCCATTCCTAGATTTTTAGCCTTTATGGTAAAAAGAGCTTTTTGTTCTTCAATTGGTAGGCTGAAAAAGTCTCTGTTTTCTATAGTCTCTTTGACGGATTTTTCGATATGATCCAAATAGCTCTTAAATTCCGGCAAGCTTGATAAGATATAATTTCGAGCCTTTTGTCGCAGGGCATTATTTTCATGAAACTTCAAACTAATTTCCAGATAAAGCTTTTTAAGTTTGAAAACATCTTTAGTGATTAGACAATATGATAATACAAGAAACAGCGTGCTTTCATGCCAACCCTCTAAAAATTCAACAGATTCTTTTGCACCTCTAGCGGTGTGAACGCTTTGAAAAGTACCAATTAATCCACAGATATCAGCATACACCCCAGCAAGAATATCGAACTGATCATTAAGCGTTAGACGGTTACATAGATGAATGATTTTTTGCAGTGATAAACAGCAGTCTTTGTACATTTCATGAGTTTGGCTGTTAAAGATGAAGTGCTCTAAGCTGTTTTTTTCAAAATGATTAATTGAGTGATGTGTTGCATAAAGCTGATCTAATTGAAATTTGAATTTCATGCTTCGTGACTTGCCAATCGCAATAAGCCTATGAGCCTTGCTTTTCTGCTCTCGTGCAAGATGGATCAAGAGATTGCAAATCCCAAAATTCTCTTCAAGAATGTCTTTAGTCGCCTGCTTGAATGGGGCGATCTGGAATGCTTGCCAGTAATATAAAAGTGCAATGAACCTATCACTGGCGGGAACGATTGGTGATTTGAGAATCTCTGATGCAGTTTGATACAGGTCCTCAAATTTCTTATCAGATAGCAAGTTATTCAGTTTTTGATGATGTGCTTTGTAGAGTGCATCACCTGTGCTCTGGATGCGGTCCTCAAGTTTTGAAGGACTCAGTGTTGGGTATCGCTTCACTTCATTTTCGAGCCCTTTAATGGCGAGGTATCCCCAACAATCACTAACGACTTGAATTAGATTGTTCGCTAATGCCTCGTTTCTTCTCTCTAATATGTTTTCAACAGGAAGATGTATTTGGATTGTGCGATTTTGATTAGATATATTTGCTTTGCGTCTTAATTCTTCATTATTGGTCAGAGGTAGCCAGTAAACTTTCTCAGAAGAAACTTCCACCACAATTAGAATAACAGGGATATTGAACTCAAAATAATAGTTCAGTTTTTCCACTTTTAAAGTGAAAGAAAGGACCTTGCCATTATTAATGTAGTTTGAGTTCTCTTCACCCTTTA
The DNA here is from genome assembly GCF_033100395.1 of Terasakiella sediminum. NCBI lineage: Bacteria > Pseudomonadati > Pseudomonadota > Alphaproteobacteria > Rhodospirillales > Terasakiellaceae > Terasakiella > Terasakiella sediminum. The sequence continues at coordinate 35,841 of NZ_JAWLVJ010000026.1, forward strand.
TTTGAATTTTAAAAACACTATCACTGCCTAAAGCCTTGCCAATCTCATTTTTCAGCTCAATTTCACCATCAATACCAAAATCATCTTGATCTTCTTGGCTGCGGTAAATCCAGTTGTTGGGCAGGTTATATTGAAAAATCCGTCCTGCTTCTATTCCAATTTCAGTAGCATTCATTTTGATTCAGAGACCTGTTATTACATTTTGCTTTAGATGGAGAGTTTCTCAAAACGTTACACACTCTATCCTTTTATAAACTTACCTAGAAATTAGTCAGCTTTGTTATTCTTCTCTTTCCAATCCGCAATTTGCTGATCGGTGAGTTTGTGAGAGCGAGGAAAGCCGGATGTCATCGGCCTGCTATACAGAGTACCGCAGTAGGGACAATGAAGTTCTTCACGCATTTTATTACCAGGAGCGACTTCACCCAAACCTGAAACTTCAAACGGTTTTTGACAATCTACATTTTTACAAACACGTATATCCATATTTACAATTCCTTATCATTAAAATTTTCTGCTTACCTAGATTGCAGTTCTTTCTCAAGTTCAGCAGTCTTTAATTTGATCAATTCCTCAAGATTTGAGAGGTCTTGGGGGTTATCTGGTAATTGACCTCCATATCTAAGATTTTTTTTATGCTTAGATATATAAGCAATAGAACTAGCAATGTGTTCATCTGTCATTTTTGATATTGCTTCTGGCGTGTCTATCGGCCCCCATTTACCTTTGCGGTGACATAAGAATGGCCAATATTCCTCTAAATATTCATCAAACTCTTCATCACTCATACGTTTTTGATTACCCATTTTACATATTCCCTTCTTCAAACAAAACTTCGATCATATTTAGAAAATTTGTATGCTCAGTGCCATGATGTCCCTGTTGTAAAAACTCAGGAATGGTCAAAGTAGAGCTTCCTTTGCTAGCTTTACCGCCTCCGAGGGGCACACAATCCCACTCATATTCAATGTAAAACTTGCGATTTTCTTTATCTAGAACCAGATACCACCAGTATTCATTTTGCCCCATACTACCTTTCTGCCTGTAGTATATTTCTTTTCGCTGGACTGCCATTTCCTGTCTTTTCCATTCATCTAAACCTGAAGGCAATCACTGTCGGGAATCGACTTTTGATCGCCTTTACAGTTACTCAAGCTACGATTGATTTTACAAAATACACAAATTGCACTCTCTTTTCCATAAACAATGATTAGTAAGCAACAACACCCCACCTTGAAAAATCTATTCCACCCCTCAAGGGGTTCCATAGAGTTCGTTTCACTCACATTTTATAAGAATAACTCCCCCTAAATATATCGGGGAAAGGATCATCTTTTGAACTAAGCCCCTGAGCAAAAGAAAAACAGTTAGCAACGCTAACTGCTTATATGGTTCTCTGCTTAAATCATCTTCGTCACGTCGCCCTTCGCAATGTGTCGGAAAAGCCAATAAATGGAAGAAAATCAATATTCCTCACGGTCCTGAAAGGAGTGGTGCGGAGGATATATTTATTTTATGGAATGCTTGGCTAGACACAAAAAAGAAGGGCAGAGTGTCGAAGATGATTAAATGAAATCATTCATTCTCTTGAATAATTCACCTTTTTCTACCATCTGAAACAAATCTTTATATTCAAGATAACCCTTGCTTTTAGGGTCTTGAAAATAGGTTGCTAGTGATTCTTCATCATCTTGCAAAAAGCTTTGTTCTTCTGGTGTTAGAGCACCGAAAACCGAATGGAAAAGTTCATGCCTCAAGATTTCTATAGGGCTGTAAGCACTGCAAAAAGAAACAAGGATTTGATTTCTGCCAATGCAACCTCCCCCCATTCTTTGACCTTTGAAAATCAGTTTCGGTCCAAATCTGACTACCGCAGAAGGATTGATTTGATCTATTAAAAGCTGAACTCTGTCACAGAATTTTTCATCAAAAGAATAAACGGATTGCCCGATTTGCCATTCAACGCCTTTGAAACCGTTTGAATGAATAGATTGTTTAATCCAATCCCCTTGGTGATAGGTTGTTAGGTCTTTAATGAATTGCATCTTCACCCCCTAAGAAATCATCAACATCGGTCATAATTTCATCTAAATCCATATCCCCGAAATCATCACCAAAGCCAGAAGCCTTAGAAAGCATCTTAGATTCATCTTGTCTGATTTCTGGGGGTTCGGGGTCAGAAAGTAGGATACCAGCCCCAGAAGCCCCTAAAACAGCTTCTAAGAGTGACATTTGAGCTATCCAAGCGGGGATTTGATCGTCGATCTTCCAACGATCAAGCCTATCGAATGTAAGCCACGGTTCAGCACCTATATCAATTATTGTGTTTTCATCAGCTTCTAAGACTTCTTTTTCATAGTCTTTTTGCTTTTGCATGATGAAATCAAAAAAGGCTGAAAGGTGAGGATTGAAGGTTTCAATCCTTTGCCTTAGTTTGCCTTGAAGCTCCCTATCCTTGATGACTTTTAGGCAATCAAGCTGAACTCTAAGAGGTGTTTTATCTCTGATAATGCAAGACTTTTGATCGGGTGAGTTTCTGATGATCGGCATATCATTACATCCCCATTTTAGGTGTAGGGGCTTCGATTTCTTCCCTTTTGTCATTATCATTAGAAGGGTCTGGGGCTTCGGGTTTCTGTGTAAACTCTGGCTTTTTTGCTTCCCTAACTTCTCCTAAAATCTCAAGCTGTTTAGCGACTTCCTTTGGTGGCTGGTAGCTGTCGGGGTCTACTTCAACGCCTCTTAGTCTCAGCTCAAGCCACATCCTCGCTTTAAAGTCTTCTGTCCCTGACAATTCAACGGGTTCCCAGCCCTTTGCTTGAATCGCATCAGCCATTAAATTCATGCTGGCATCGTTGATATTACCATTTAAGACTATGCTGTCTTTATCTGCAAAGTCTCTAATCCAAGTGTTATCATTCATCTGGATACGAGTAGGTTCACCCTTACGGAATTGCTTAAGATTTGGGGCGTGGTGTCCCATATCTGTATCAAAATAGTCTGACAGTAACTTGGCTTTGAAGTTCTGCTTTTCTTCATCAGAATATTGATTTTTCTTAGGCTTTCTTTGTGGAGTGCCTTGCCCCTTTTTCTTAACGTAGCCTGTTGTTTTCGGCATTTCGTCTTCTTTGATTTCCTGATGCTGAACATTATTAAACTGCTTTAGATTTGCCATTTTAGAAATCTCCTTATCTAGATGGTTTGAATATTTTGTAAGTTTCTCAATAAGGACTTCTGCCTTACTGTTCTTATTGGCTGTTGCTTCGTGCAAAGCCCTGATTTCGTCTTCTTTTGCGTAGTAGGTTTCTATATCGATCTCATGCAGAGGAAGCTTTGCAACCTCCTGTCTTTCATAAGATCGCATATCAATAGAAGAAGAAATTCCTTCAAGCTTTAGCTGACGATTCACCATTTGTTCCCATTGATTTCGCCATGCTTCAACGTGTTCTTTAGAGCTAGGTTTTACATCAAGTTCGCGGGTCTTCTTGCCAAGCCCATCAGCTTCAACAACTCGCGTTGTCAACATAATATGAGCATGGATATTGCCAGATTTTGTTTTGTCATTTTCATCATGTAGAGCAAAGTCAACGGCGACTTTATGACGCTCAGAAATGAATTGAGAGAACTCCCTGACAACATTGATTTGCCCTTCTTGAGAAAGTTCTTTTGGAAGTCCTGCAAGCCACTCTCTAGCAGTTGTCGAATTGCGTCTTTGATCCTTATTTCCGGCTTCATCCCAAAGCTTTTGACGGTCATAGCACCATTCATAAGGAGCTATGATTTCACTATGCAGCACTCCCTTTTTCTTTGTGTAGTCATGAATAGAACCGTCTAAGCTATCAACCAATCGGGTGCCGGAACGGTAGGCAGAAGCCCCTTGAGGACTCCTGCCGGATTTTCTGTTGATAGATTTTAGAGCACCGAAAGCAATCATTATTCTTTAGCTCCTTCGTCTTTAGGAGCTGATAAAGAAACAGCGTTTTCTTCTGCTTTTTCAGGTGCTTTAGGACCGCTATTTTTAGGTCCCCTAGGGCTGATTTTATGCGATGCAGATTGCATAGAGTTGGTAACAACTGCATTGATTTGTTTATTGTCTTCTTGCTCCCCAAGAGAATCAGGAGTAGCCCCAAACCAACGGGTGATGCGATCGGGGAATGTCGTAGCTAGCAACATGCATTTAACTACTACGAACCAGTGCAAATATGATAGCAAGCAAAGCATGACGACAAGAACAACAGGACCAGCGAAAAAGCCTGCTGTTGAGCCTCGGACAGCATAGTAAAAGGTTTCATTTATGAAGCCATAAACAACCCCTAAAATTGCCATTCCAAAGATCAAGCCAAAGATGATTAATGATGGTCTTAGGAATAAAGAAAATAGGATTTGGTAGCCTGTTTTCTGCGGTTGGTCGATCATGTTTTGACCATCTAAACGGCAATGGACGAAAGCCCAAATTGGTCCCGCTATCAAAGCTTCTAATACCAAGACCACATAAGCTAAAGAAGCTGTCAACATAGTGATATAAGGGAGCATTGGCAGGATCAGGGCATGAAGTATCCCTACTATCCAAATCGCACCAACTAAGAACCAGAGGACAGGAAGGATAAACATAAGCCCTCCAAGCCCTCCAACGGTTGCAGAAGCAAGATTACCGGCGAGCATTCCCGCCAAGATACCGCCAGCCGTTAAGCCTTCTGCAAGCACAATTACATTGTGCCCAAAATTAGCCATAGACCCAACTGGGTTGGTGGTGTCAATTTTAGCCCATTCATAGATTTTTTCGAGCTTGCCGAACTCTAGAAACTCAAGAGCTTTAGACATTATTCCTGTGTCTGCTGGCTCATTTCTTCCAGCTTCAAGATTTGAATAATTCCCTACAAGAGCTAAATCATTTTCACTTCTCCACCAAGTTTCAAACCCTGAAAGTGATTTAGATAAAGGTCTATAGTAAGTGTGTTTTTGATCAACGAGGATTGATAAATCCGGCGTTGTCGTTGTTGGTTTCGTCGATGCACTAGCAGTAATATCACCGACAATATTAGATACTGTCAGATACCACATTCCGGCACTCATCCAGCCAGACTTTTCGGCTTGCTGTGCAAAATGGTATTTGCTTTTAGTCTGCGTTTCACTAGAAAGCTTGTTTGCAATTTCGACCATTGCAGAATCGTATTTAGATTTTATTTGCTTAATGAAAGCATTTGAAGGCATAGAGGAATAGCCTTTTTGAGCAATCAAAATTGATTGTGCTACCCCTTCAATCTCAGGAAGTAGATTGTTGATAACTTCGATTTGCTTTTCTTGGATTTTGGAAGTTTCAGCTACAGTGTAGTAGCCTTTTTCATCTTGAAGAATTCCAACCCTGATAGATACCTTTCCGCAAATTCCATTATCAAAATTATGTAGCTTTGCTGAAACATTGTACTGAGTTGATTGAATGTCTGTGACGTTTCTTTTTGTCTGACTTGGAATGATCGGATAATCAATTTCTTTAGAAAAGGGGCTATTCGTAATCCCCCCGATTTGGATACCTTCATCAAGCTCAACCGCTTTTAATCTGCATAACTCCATCTTTACTAGGTCATGAATTATGTCATCAGAAGTTTGCAAATTCGGGGTAGTGATATGTCCAACCTGGGCGATATCTTTTGCAAAGGTTGACCAGACTTTATCACCTAAATCTATTCCCCATAATGCAACTTGCATCACGGCTAATTGAGCCATACAGAAACCATTAAAGACGGGAGCAAGAGAACCAATTCCAAGAACTGCTCTAACTGGTGCCCAAATCTGGTGCCACTGCTTTCCAAGAACTTGACCTTCTTGAGCTGTGTTCACGATGCCAAGCAAAACGTGAAAGCCAATCATAAAAGAAGCGGCAATCAAGATCGTAGAATTGAAAGTCTGAAAAGCACCACTAAGTGCTGTCGTTTCATTCATTGGAACAATGGCTTCAAGCATGGTCACAGCTAGATTATTTATTGAGCTTGCTGAATCGAATACACCTCCAAAATTATTCATGTTTTGTTCCTCCTGATTTTGGAGGCAAGCCGATAATTTTTCGCTGTGTTTCTCTTGCTTGTTTTAAATTTGTTACCGCTGGGTTTTCATCATCAGAGTAGCTAGAAGATGAATTTATTACGGGGTTAAAAGTAATAGGCTTGCCAGCTTGAAAACCTGCTGGTGAAAAATCCGGTTTTATAAGATCGGTTGCACCATTTTGTGCAAAGAAATTTGCAGAAACAAACATGACAGCTAACATCAAAGCGATACCGTCAATTGAACGTGAGCGATATGTCCATTTTGCCTTTATGAAGTCTGCTTTTGAGACTCCTGCAACATTGATAAATTCGGCAATGTCAGTGCTTAATTTAAAAAGGGCTTCTCTGATTGTAACGGCGTGAAAAGCTGTAAGTCCTTGGGGTAATCTTCTATCGAAAAACGATAGCCAGATAGCTCCCTTTATCTTCTTATTTTTTAAAACTTGGACTAGCTCTTTTATCGAACCGCATTCGCATAAAAGCTCGCCCTGTATTCTTACATTCCAAAGATCAGAAATCCCGTTTTGTTCGATTTCAATAATGGTTTTTTTCATTATTCATTCCCCCAAGTTTAGTGCTTCGCAGAACACAGACGCAAACCAACGCAGTGCCAGTTTGCTAAGTCGTGTACTTCCCTATTAAGGTAACTAAAGCTTTGATTCTTGCAAATATCAAGTTTTTAATATTCAATAGTTAGATAATATTAACTATAAGGATTCAAATAATGACAAATAATGTTGACAAACGATTGCAAGATGCACTTCAAAAAAAGAGGAAAGCTGTTATGAATCTTAAAAGAATTCAGCAACAAGTTTCTAAAGAACAGCGTGCGAAGGACACACAGAAGAAAGTTTTATTAGGATTTTGCGTTCTTGAAGCAATGAAATATGATGAAAACTTAAAAAGATATATGGGAAAGCTATTAGATAAGCATCTCACAAGAGATAGAGATAGAAAGGTTTTCGATCTTGAGCCTTTGAACGGCAATGAACCTCAAAATGGGGTGGCACAATGATACAGAAAAATGAAAAAAGGTCACTGAAACGGCTTAAAACGTACACTATTTTTGCAATAGCAATGTTTGCCGCATTAAATCCTGTTTATGCTGCTTCTTTTGATTACGAAAAGCCGATGCCGATAAAAGCAAAGATCGTGCAAATCGGGGCAGGAAATGAAATTCGAATTCATGCCCTAACATGGCTCAATGATGTTAAAGTTACTGATATCTATATCAGAGAACTTGATAACAAACTTTGTGTTCGATCAGCTCTAAAACATGCAATAAGTGATAATAAGCTTGGTGATATTATTCTTTTGACAGACTTAGAGCCGAATTTGAAAAAAGGTGGATTCTATGCAACCGTTTTTAGATATAAAGATCATATAGATTTCAAAGAAATCTATGATGATTTCATGAAAAACAACTCAAAAGAATGTAAATTGAAGCTCCCGAAAAATTAGGGAGCTTTTTATTAGTCTTCAATCAGAATCATATTGTTTTGATCTGCTTGCATCAAATCATGCATAAGATCAATAATCCTTTTTTCGATACCAGTTCCTCGTAATTTTGATGTTACGTTAATCAAAGTTTGAATTGATTCCATCTCTTTACTAGATAAGACAATTTTTTTCATTTTAAGATACTCCATGATTAAATATGATTCCGTAGATATATAGATTTAAATACTTCGATTTCTATATGTCTTTAGATATATGCTGCTGCATAAAAAGTATGAAAAGAAAACCCCACCTTCGAAAAGATGGGGTTCCTTGTTGGCTTTATTCTTCTTCAAGCTCTTTGAGCTTAACTTCGTTCTCTTTGCCGTATTCCTTGAATACTTTTTCCATCAGAACAAACAGAGCTTCCTTATGTTCATTGAATGCAAATTCGAATTTGAATGCTGCTTGTTTTTCTTCTTCAAACCATTTGATGCCGAGCCGTGTTGAAAATCCGGCGTGTAAAGCGAAGTAAGTCACGGCTTTGTCAAACTCATTTTGAATTGCATCTAAAAGCTTGAGTGAGATACTTTCTAGCTCAGCTAAAGACAATTCGTAGAATGAGAGCGTGAGTGTAGTATCTACGTTTCTTCTCTTCGCTTCTGAAAAGCTGGCGTAGTATTCAATCACTCGCTCTCCGCTGTTCTTTTGAAGCTTTCCTGAGTCTTGCATACCTTTTTCGAACACTCGAAAATGCCATGTTCGTTTTCGAGAGGGGAGAGTAAAAGGATTTTCCACACCTTCTGATGCATCAACAGCTTCTTGATAAAGTGCTTCTGCATCAGAAAGATACTTCTTTGGAACTTCAATGCCTTGATATAAGACGGTTTCGAGATTTGTCATTAGATTGTATTTCCTTTTTCTAATGTTGTTTATAAAAGAAGGTGCCCGAAATTGACACCTTCCTGGGTTAGCTGGCTTTCATTGCGGGATGCACATGATCGCCAGTGAAATCTTCCAAATCACTTTGTTCTGGAAGATTATTCTTGCTTGCAAGATTAGCTCTTGCTTCTCGTTCTTCATCTGCAACTTGCTTAGAAATTCGATTAACAATCCTGACAACGGATTGCCTTGAAATGCCGTAATATTCCGCGATTTCTTTGGTGGTCTTAACTCGTTCCGGGTCTGTGTATTCATGAAAGAGTTTACGCTCTTGAATATCAGTTAAAGATTTTCGGCGACCGCCAAAATTACCCTTGGCTCTAGCTCTTTCAAGCCCCGCTCGCGTTCTTTCACGAATGTTATTAAGCTCCATTTCTGCCACTGCTGAAAGCATCGTGAACAAGAGCATTCCTTGACTTGTGCTTGTGTCCATGTCTTGCGTGATGCAACGGAAATAAGCACCTTTTTGGTGGATTTCATCAATAGTTTGATGCAGTTGCAGACTCTTACGACCTAAGCGGTCAAGCTTCCAAACTGTGACGATATCGCCCTTTCTTAGAACGCTAAGCATCTCTTCAAATTTTGGTCTATGACCCATAGATGAAGCTTTTTCTGTGATTATCTTATCGCAACCAGCATCTTCCAATGCCTTGATTTGCAAGTCTAAATTTTGATTTGGACCAGAAACACGGGCGTAACCCAAATTTAAATTAGTCATTGTCACAACCTCTATTAATTGGAGTTGTAAACAATCTGATTATTGCTTCTGCGTCTGCTTCGATCTGCTGTGCGATCTCATAAGATTGGGCAAGACTAAGAGAGCCATCATACTCGAAATCGAAAGACACTCTTAGAGATTCATGGAACTCGTCAAAATCATTGAAGATATAGAAGTTTGATAGGACAGCTTCTTCTTTTCCGTTAGTGATCGTCACTAGCAGATTGTATCTATCATCAGTTCTCATCTGAAACGATATGCCATCTGAATATTCGTAAGCTTCAGAAACTGCTTCGATGATTTCGATTGATTTTATAAGTAGTAAAGACATTATCGCCTCTCCTTAAATAGAGTTTTTAACGATAGTCTTTCCCTGCTGTTTCCTGTGTTGGATTGCCCCGTTTTTAAGCCAACGGGGAGGCTTGGAAGCTTTACGAAGCTTCTTCAAAGACTGTTGCTCTTGCAAACTTCAAAACTGCATCAGCATCAATTTCTTTAAGCATCTTATGAAAAATATCTTTTGCTTCGCTTATATCTTCTACAAGCCCTGCTTTTACAATGTCGCTAGCGACATAATCCCACCAAGCGTCTTGAGATTTCACTTTTGTAATTTTGTCATCGCCCGTTTGGACATAACCGCCAAACTCAAAAACCTTACCTTCGATTGAAAAGACACCTTCGAAAGCGTGCTGTTCAATGTCATCTTCTTTAGAGATGTAAGTTTCTGTGATTTCTAAGATCGCAACATTTTCGATTTTAATACTCATAACTTTTTTCCTTTTGCCATCAGATTTCCTGATTCCTCGTTTCACACCCAAACAGTGACACATAAATGTGGAACTCTTGGTAACTCTAATGTGTCATAGTTATGAGTCACAATCAAGTAAAAAATAGCATAAAAACAATATTGACTCAAAAACGGTCGTTTATGTGACAATAATATCACAATGTTATTATGCGTTATTACATGTAAGATGTTTATTATTACTTGATATTTGCTTTAGCAAGTAATGAAAGAATACTTGTGGAATCCTTCATCTTTTATTTTAGCTGCTTAAATTTTATTTTTAGATAACCTGTTTGAGGTTAGAACGGGATTTCATCCCATATTTCACTAATTGGGATAGCTGGATTTGATGTTTTATAGTCTTCTTGATTATTATCTAGGGTATTACCAGTATCTATTGCCTTGTAATCCACATCAGGAAGATTAAAAGCTCGGCGTATTTTGTTGACAAGCTTTCTGTTGTGTTCGCATTCAAGGAACTCAGCAACAGACGTAAATTTATCAACGATAAGGCAAGGGAACCTCTTGTAATCAGTTCCGCAATATGTAGGGCGGGATATCCTAAGAATTCGATTAGCTGAATCCTTGCTCTTTTTATGAGGGTTTCTAGTGCGTTCGTAACGCTTCAACTTTTCCAAGCGTTCGCCAACTTTGGCAACTCTTTCATTATCCCTATTAAGTTCACTTACATACTTGCGAAAACTTCCAACCGGGAAAGAAAACTTTAGGTTTTCGATCTGCTTTGCAAACTCTGCTAAATCAACGCTTGGCATATCGACATGATTTTCGGTCTTAGTTACGTATCTGATAGTTTTGGTGATCTCAGAAGATTTTACATTTTCAATGTCACCGAAAAAACGAAAGTGCTTTCGGACGTACTTATTAATTGCTTCAAAATTTGGCTTTGAAATCACCTGACCTATTAAATGTGCATGAAGATTAATCGCACAATTACCATCTTTTTTCTTAAAGTCCGGTGTTTCAATTCGTTGATATAGGTATTCGATACCATTATTTTTTGCAAATTCACGAAATTTTGACAGCTTTTTTGTAAAAACTCTATGGTGGTCATAGTAATCTGACGGATTCAGCACTTCAAAACTAATCATATGTTGCTTTAATTGCTTGATTCCATGCTCAATAACGAACAATTCAAGCTTATTTCTTATATCTGCGTTATGTCTGTAAGCAATTTCCGGCAAAATCATTAGATTTCTGTAGGAAAACTTTGTTTCTGTCTCAAGAGTTACAGGATTTACCTTTGTTTTTGGCTCTCCGTAATAGGGATTATAGCCAGCTAACTGCAATTTCCTTGCAATTTCTTGAGTATCTTTTTCTAATTTACGGTGCTTATCTCTATATTCTAACTGCTTTGCTATATCTAAATCGCTATTGACAGCATTATTTACGTCAATAAATTTCCAATATAATTCTTTTGAAATTATTTGATTTTTTTTCTTGCAGTAGTCTGATTCTTTAAGTATATTATTACTTGTCATTAGAAAAGATTCCTCGATATTTTGATTGTAGACTTGACAACTCAACAGAATATCGGGGATTTTTCTTTTAATCAAGATCAAAGTTGTTGACATATAAATAAATATACTTGCCAGAGTGCAATTATTACTTTGATTCAGGGGCGAAAAAGACCCCGCCTCCCGTTAAGGAAGCGGGGCTAGTACCATCTAAATTTTTCATATTCACTATAGTAAAGAGCAAAACAGCACCCTGTCTTGGGATGCCTTATTTTTGCATACTACTATAAATTTAAGTGCTTGTCAACTTTTTTCGTTCTCTCGAATCATGAAAATGTCAATATCTTTTTTATTACTTGATAAGAGAATAGCTAATTTAATGCACTGGTGCACAAAATGTGTGATATATTTACAACACTATAGAGACATTTGCCTGCGGCCGCTGGTCTTTTGCAAAAAATGAGGTAGCATAGATTTATGAGGATTCGGACCCTCTAACCTGTGAAATGTGGTGCCCCCTTAGGCGAGAAAGAAACCTAAGGGGGTTTTTCTTATTCAAATTCGATTGTCTCTCGATTATCTAGCTTTTCAATGCCTGAGAGTTTGTCATATGAAAGCAAATGACTAGCCTTGTCATAATAGCTTTGAATGACTTTTACGGAAGTAAGACAGTTTTTAGCAATTTCTGTTAAGTCATTCTTTTCAATGATCTTTTGAGTAATATAGTAGTGCCGAATGCTATAGATTGATCTATCTTCTACGAAATCATGACCTAACTTTGAACTTGGCTCTGCCAGTGCTCTTTTGAAAGCTGTATTCAATGAATGGCTTGAAATCCCCTCAATTAGTGGTCTTTCAGGGTCTTCTAAGCCGATATAGTCAAGATATCGCTCTAGATGCTCGTTTAGAAAGATGTCAGGTACGATCTCAACGTATCTTTCAGCACCGCCTTTATGAGTGCTGCCGCCGAATACATATCTTGAAGCTTTCCCGTCATGAAAATAAGCCTCATGATCCCTGTAACTCTTCATGAGTTTACTGCCTACTGCCATGTGCTTGAGACCTGGGACTTTCTTAGTCCTAATTCCAGTTTTATAAACTGGAACTAAATCACCATTTTCTAGCCTTTTTGAAACGTGCTTTACTTTTAATGAAAGCATCGTTTGAGTTCTCATACCTGTTGCAATCAATAAATTAACTGCAAAATACAAGCGATAAGACGCTAAAACTTTATCATCCCTGTCCCATTGAGAGCTTAATTCAGATTCATCGTAAGCTTCTCTAATTGCCTTACATTTCTTAGAACCTGAATGCTTTAGAGCATGAATATAGGCATTCTTCTTATCTCTATAACGCCTTCTTAGATGATCCTGGATAAGTTTAATTTCAGAATGATTAAAAGCAGGTCGAGAATTTAATTCCCTAGTAACAATTATATTAGCTTGGACTTCTTCTTTATCAGGCATTCCGATAGTTGGAATATCCCCCTTTTTCATTACTGCATTCTTACCGCCACATGCGAATTTAAAAACCCTTTTTAGGGGTGCATTCTCACTTGCAATAGATGATGCAGGGAAAGATGTTTTGCCTTTGAATGGGGGCTTATAAGGCGGTTTGCTGAATCGTTCAGGCTTGAAAAGAACGCCTTCTTCTTTCTTGCGTCTTTCTTCTTTTCGATCAAAAGAACGCTTAGCTTCATCACATCTTGCCTCATATTTTTTGTTATACTCTGCAATCTGTCTTTTTCTTACGTCAACACGCCAATCCCAGAACTCTGTTATATGAACATCTTTGATTTTTGTAATGTCCATCTCCCCAAAAAAAGGGATTAGATAGTTATGAATTTTCTGACTGTAATCTTTGTACCTGCTCTCAGGTTCCCCATATTTTACAAAGTCTAAAAGCTCTAAAGCGACTTGCTCAAAAGTCTTTGTGTGCACAGATTTTTTATCATCAATCTTTCTCCAGATTTCTTTGTAAGCATCGTATGCAACACGCTTTGCTTTCTCAAAATCCTTTGTCTTGCATGATTTCTTGATTGTGTTGTGCCTACCGTTGGCAACATCTACGGGGATGCCTACACAATATTGCCAAGGTCCCTGAGGGGTTCTTTTATAGATAAAACAGGACGTATCAACGCCAGAAATGTCATGCTTATCAAGAAATGTTTTAGTTGACTCTGACATGCAAAATTCACCTTATAGAAAAGTGTAACGTAGGACTGTAACGTAACGCATTTTGTAACGTTTAACAGTATTATAACTACGCAATATCAATGACTTAAGAAACACTATTGACAAAACAGCTTTAAAAAAAGTATAAATAATACAAAGAGTTGTCAACATGTTTGTGGATTGAAAATCCGCGTGTCGGTGGTTCAAGTCCGCCCCCGGGCACCATTTCCCCCCATTAAAAAACGATTAATCTACTGTTTTCGCAGCACTTTTTCATGTTGTGCGCATTTAACGGTAGACCAAATGGGTGACCAAACCTCCGAATACATCTTCAAAAAACGTAATGTCTTCTACTTCACACGTAGGATTCCGAAGGACGTTCGTGACCACTACAATCGTGATCGGATTGTCTTATCTTTACGTACCTGTTCAAAGTCGCTTGCACGGTCAGAAGCAGCCTCACTCGCTGCGCAGTTGGATGAGGATTGGTTGATCCTGCGTCGCAAGATTTATGGCGACCCTTTTGAACGCTTTCTTCAATCTCGTAATGCCGTCGATCTGGCACGTTCAGATGCTCCTTTATTTTCAGAAGCAAAATCCATCTATCTGAAAGCCAAGAGCGCAGGTCGTCCTCGAACCTTCGTCACTGCCATTGATCGTGCAGAAAAGAACCTGATCACAGCATTGGGTGACAAACCCATTGATACGTACACCAGAGCCGATGCAAACAGATTGCGTGATGCGTATGCCAAGAGGGGATTGAGCAAGGCTACCATCCACCGTGCCTTCAATGTCATCAGAGCCATCCTTAACTTCGTGTCCCGTGAAGAAGACCTTCCAGAGATCAGATGCTTCTCAGGTGTGTTCTTGGGTGACGACATTGTAAACGCCCCGCAAGAGCGTAAACCAGTTCCATTGAACATCATTCGTAAGGTTCAGCGACAATGCAAAGATGCTGATACAGATACGACCAGATTGATTGCCGCCATCAGTGATACGGGGATGCGCCTGAGTGAAGCTGCTGGCTTGGTAAAATCTGACATCGTGTTTGATCAGAAGCATCCGCACATTGTTCTGAAACCTCACAAGTGGCGGCGGCTCAAGAACAAGAACAGCGAACGTATCATCCCACTTGTTGGTGCTGCATATTGGGCGGTTACACGGGCATCTTTGACATCCAGAAACGATTTCTTGTTTCCACAGTATTGCAACACGGTGGAATGTAAAGGCGGTGTTGCCAGCACTTATCTCAATAAGTGGATGGCAAAGCGCGTTCCGAAGGGCTGTGTGATCCATAGTTTCCGCCACAGTCTTCGGGACCGTTTACGCGCGATTCAATGTCCACCAGACATTGTTGACCGTCTTGGCGGGTGGACTGTTGGCGGCGTTGGAGAAGGTTATGTGGAGTAGCCCCCATTTGGACCGGACACCCTGACATAGCCTAAGGAGGCTTAAGGCTATGCCTTAAGCATATGCTTATGTCTTATGAAA
>NZ_JAWLVJ010000027.1:0-39970 GCF_033100395.1 Terasakiella sediminum
ATATGACAAAACGATGTTAAGCTTTCTCGGCTTCGTTCAGGTCACATCAATTCGGGTTTGGGTAAAGCACTTTGTCAACAGAACCTAAACACTCCAAATGCCTTTTTATTGTGTAGCTTGAGCTACCCTATGCTTAAAGATTTTTCAAACTAAACCAGGATTCCTGCAATTATCTGTGTTCAAACAACCGCAGAAAACCCCACTCAGTTAAAGTGGAAAAAGATTTTAATCCACTCGCAAATGAATATAGCAAATGGATTCGTTTGAAATCAAGGTGTAATTAAAAATCGAGTCAAGTTTTTATTAACTTTTCATTAACTGTTTCTGAAACGTACTTTTACCTGTTTTATAAATCAATTAAAAAGATGTATCTTAAGATTGTTTTATGAATTAAATCAATTTCCTTAGATTGATAATTGTGGAAGCGATTTATACGGAATGGTGCGAGTAAAAACTAATGAATGAAACTAAAGTTGATTGTAGTAAGGCAGATGATGAAACCAAGAACGTTTCAGAGATTCGAAAAGATTTTATCAAAAGATTATTTGCTGTTGCTGTCAGTGTAGGGTTCGCCTCAACTCTGATCAATATGCATTGGGTAAAGGGAACAACCTTCCCATCTCCTGAAGAATGGGAACACTTGTTTATTTTGCTGACTGGCCTTGTCGCGACAATCGGCAGTTGGGATGGATATTTTCAAGCTCTTGAGAAAGCACCATTAGAGAAATTTGGAAGATTCTTAATCGATATTTTTTTAGTTTTTCTTTATCTGATTTTGTTGGTGACATCAAAAAACCAATATCTTTGGGTGTTTCTCCTATCCGCAATTTACCTGCTGTATTGGTTTTGGGATATTCTCTCAGTTATTGAACATGACGAAAAATTTATCCTTGATGGAGAAAAACATCCGACTTGGACTAAATTTAAGATTCTGCAACATGTATATATAAATGGATTAAAACATAAGGCTGGTGTCAATAAAGGGTCGGCTATTACTTTCATTTGGACGGTATTTTTCATTGCAGAAGCTATCCTATTTTTAAATACCAATGACCAAAATATTATTGGTCTGGCTGCAATAAATATTGGAGCATTGGTTTTATACAGGGTTGCGAAAGCTAATAGAGACTCATTGACTCATGATGATGAATACATTCCTTATGTGCCGGGTTTGGCTTTGCTCACGTTGTTTATGGTTGTTTCTATGGTATAGACTTATTCGATGTAGGTGATTTTTAGGCCTTTTTCCTCAAAAAAGCTTATCTCTCTAACAACACCATTGCTTTCTTCCCAACCAGCCAGTTTATAAACGTAGAGTTCACTACATGCTTCCATAAAAGCTTCGTCGAAATCTAACCAATAATCTGAGCCTAAAGTATCCCCGTCAGCCAATAGTTTATCCAGTGGGTGTGTCATTGTAATGGGGCTAAAGATAATTTTGCCCTTTTTGATTAGGCGAGCAGCCATTTCTGTTACAGCCTCGTATCTTTCTTCCATGACCTGAGGGTCAGTTGAGGTGTAAGGGCTGGCAAGGTAAATGATTTCTTTCATTGAGGGTTACTCACCTGATCAAGGTGGATGTCGGTGCTTCCTATTGCGTGTAACACTTGAAGCATAAAAGTCGCGCTGAAACTGCCTCGCGCTATTTTGTTGCTTATGTTCTGAGGGCTTTCCTCAATTCCCAATTCCTGCAAGCGTTCAGAGACTTCTATGAAGTTCAGGTCTTTGCGCGCTATCTCGCTTTTCAGCAAGCTTTTCGCGTACTTTTTCCAATCTTGGCCCATCGGACTTTCCTTTAAAAATATGATTATTCATCATATATGATGATATTTCATTTGACAAGAGGCTGTTAATTGGTGATAATTCATCATATTCGATGATTTATCAGGCAAAACGATGAACCAGCATTTTCTTCTATCCTCAAAAGCAAGGACGTTATCCGTCGCCAAAGTGGCGCGAATGACGGAAGAAGATGCGTATGACTTGTTCAAACAGGTTCGTTGGTCCATGAATGATGGTGATCCGGTATGCCCTCATTGTGGCTCTGTTGAGTGCTGGACATTCAAAAGCCGTCGTATCTTCAAATGCAAACATTGCAACAAGCAATTCTCTGTCACCAGTGGGACAATCTTCTCTGGCCGTAAACTGGCTTTGCGGGATTATTTGCTGGCAATTGCGATCTTTGTGAATTCCTGTAAAGGCGTTTCAGCCCTGCAACTGTCTCGTGATCTTGGCATTCAATATAAATCTGCTTTCGTACTGGCGCATAAACTGCGTGAAGTCACAGGTGATGAATTCCAGGATGCAATCCTATCTGGTGAAGTTGAAGTGGATGGTGCTTACTTTGGTGGTTATCTGAAACCTCGTAACTGGAAAGAGAACCGTGTGGATCGTCGTTTACGTCGTCACCAGAACGGCAAGCGCCGCTGTGTCTTTGTTATAAGAGAGCGCGAAGGCCGCGCGGTTCCCGTTGTTATCAAGTCTGAGACAACCGAAGCTGTGGGGGCGGCCATTCGCAAACACATCGATCAATCAGCTATCATTCATGCAGACGAGAATGGCGCATATGATGCGCTACACGCTCAATACCAAATGTTCCGTATCAATCACTCACGCGTTTATAGTGATGGTGAATCTTGTACCAATGGGGCCGAAGGTTGGTTCTCTCGTCTGCGTCGTGCAGAGATTGGCCAACATCATCACATTGCCGGGAAATACCTTCATTCCTATGCAAATGAGATGGCCTATAAAGAAAACCGTCGTCGCCAAGACAACGGCTCTTTGTTTGGTGATCTGTTGTTTAAATCTTTGAACCGCCCCATGTCACGTAATTGGGCTGGATACTGGCAAGGCAACAACCAGCCGGGCGAAGTTCTGTTGTATCCGCATTGATCAGCCAGAAATGCCTAACAAGATTATTGTTAGGGCTAAGGTCAACCCAACCATGATTTCTAGGCGCTGTAGACGATCTTTAAACATGCTGGATTATACCTCATTAACCTACGCGGTCCAACTCCCATAAAGCCATGCTCTTTGGGCCTATGGAAGCAATGCGTTTGACTGTGCCTTGAGATTGTAAACGGTCAATAGTGCCTTCCACGCGTTTCTTAAGGTTCTCTCTGTCATTTTCATCCAGTGGGACAATAAGCTTTTCACTGAGCATGGCTGTGATATCTGATACGGTAAGCGGCTTTCTGGAATCTCTGAGGATTTCCAGTGTCATT
Source organism: Terasakiella sediminum (assembly GCF_033100395.1). Classification (NCBI taxonomy): domain Bacteria; kingdom Pseudomonadati; phylum Pseudomonadota; class Alphaproteobacteria; order Rhodospirillales; family Terasakiellaceae; genus Terasakiella; species Terasakiella sediminum. Next base: position 3,225 of record NZ_JAWLVJ010000027.1, read on the forward strand.
TTGTTGGTGTCACCATTTTTAAGGCCGGGAATCACCTTGAGCTTCTTCTTCGGCTTTATTTGGCTTATGGGGTAATTAGGATCGAAAATCTTAATGGTGGAGCCGATATGCGCCAAACTGCCTTTCAGATCACGAACCTGCTTGCGCAATTCATCCAGTTCGCCTGCCAACTCGGCATATTTCGTGATCAAACCAGATAAAACATGTGATGTAGCCATTAAAAAACCCCACTGCTTATTGAGTGAGGCTATTTTAACGATCTGGTTCAATCCTGTTTAGGTGTGTTTGCTACATAATACCGGTAATTTCAGACTTTCTGACTCAGGTATGTTCCGATTCGCATGGAACTTTATGAGAACATTGTTTTAAAATCTGTTTAAAAACAATGTGTTCACAAATGTTCTTGCGAATGAGAACATTTGGTGTACATTTAAATCAATTGCAACAGCCCGGTCAGATGTGGAATAAGGGAGCATTGATATGTCTCAGTCGGCACTTAAGCTCGTGGATAAGGATACCATGGATAAAAATAAAGCATTAGAAGCAGCAGTCGCGCAGATCGAACGTTCGTTCGGTAAAGGCTCCATTATGAAGTTGGGCCAGCGTGAAAATGCGGTTGAAACGGATGTTATTTCAACAGGCTCTTTGGGGTTGGATATCGGCCTTGGGATCGGCGGTGTGCCGCGTGGCCGTATCGTTGAAGTTTATGGTCCGGAAAGTTCTGGTAAAACGACACTCGCGTTGCACATTGTTGCCGAAGCCCAGAAGAATGGCGGCACCTGTGCCTTTGTGGATGCGGAACATGCCCTGGATCCGGTTTATGCCCAGAAGCTTGGTTGTAATGTTGATGATCTTCTGATTTCCCAGCCGGATGCCGGGGAACAGGCCCTTGAAATTACCGATACGCTGGTGCGTTCCGGTGCGATTGATGTGCTGATTGTCGATAGTGTGGCAGCCCTTGTCCCGCGTGCGGAACTTGAAGGCGAGATGGGGGATCATCACGTTGGTCTGCAGGCCCGTTTGATGAGCCAGGCACTGCGGAAACTGACGTCTACCGTGTCACGTTCCAACACGCTGGTGATCTTCATCAACCAGATCCGTATGAAGATCGGGGTGATGTTTGGTAACCCGGAAACCACAACAGGTGGTAACGCACTGAAATTCTATTCTTCCATCCGTATGGAGATCCGCCGTATTGGCCAGATCAAGGACCGTGACGAAGTGGTCGGAAACCAGACCCGGGTGAAGGTGGTTAAGAACAAGATGGCACCGCCGTTCAAAACCATCGAATTCGACATCATGTACGGTGAAGGCATTTCCAAGATGGGTGAAATTCTTGACCTGGGTGTGAAGGCCGGGATTGTTGAGAAATCCGGTTCCTGGTTCTCCTATAATTCGACCCGTGTGGGCCAAGGGCGTGAAAATGCCAAGCAGTTCCTGCGTGAGAACGAAAGTGTCACACAGGAAATCGAAAGCCTGATCCGCCAAAATGCAGGTCTGATTTCAGATGCGATGACCAAAGGTGAATCTGCGGACGCAGAAGAATAATCCTTTGGAATTACAGTTGCTTTTCTGTTTTGTTTTGAACAGAGATGCAATTGTTCACCAATAAAACAACGCCCTTTTCTGACTGGTTCGGGAAAGGGCGTTGTTTGTTTATGGTTTACTTGACATGCCTGGCGTTTGAAAAGCTAGACATGGCAAGCCATGCACGTTAAAACCAACCTTCTTGAATTCATGATAACGATTTAAAGTGAAGACCCATGCAAAGTGCGAATGATATCCGTAAAACCTTCCTGGAATATTTCGGAAAAAATGGCCACGAGATTGTAGACTCCTCGCCACTGGTCCCACGCAACGACCCCACCCTGATGTTTACCAACGCCGGGATGGTGCAGTTTAAAAACGTCTTCACTGGACTGGAAACCCGTGACTATAACCGTGCGACCACATCGCAAAAATGTGTGCGCGCCGGTGGTAAGCACAACGATCTGGAAAATGTTGGTTTCACCGCACGTCATCACACCTTCTTTGAAATGTTGGGGAATTTCTCTTTCGGCGATTATTTCAAGGATAACGCGATTGAACTTGCCTGGAACCTGATCACCAAAGAATATGGTCTGCCTAAAGACAAGTTGTTGGTCACTGTCTATCATGAAGATGATGAAGCGTTTGATCTTTGGAAGAAAATTGCGGGCCTGCCGGATGAAAAAATCATTCGCATCCCGACGTCTGATAACTTCTGGGCCATGGGTGATACGGGGCCATGTGGTCCCTGTACCGAAATTTTCTATGATCATGGTGATCACATCTGGGGTGGCCCTCCCGGCTCCCCTGAAGAAGATGGCGACCGTTTTATCGAGATCTGGAACCTGGTCTTCATGCAGTATGAACAAACGGCTGAAGAACGTCTGAACCTGCCAAATCCATCCATCGATACAGGCATGGGTCTGGAACGGATTGCGGCTGTCCTGCAGGGCACCCACGATAACTATAACGTGGACCTTCTGCGCAAGCTGATTGAAGCGTCTGCGGATAAATCGTCCACTGACCCGGATGGGGATTTCAACACGTCCCACCGTGTGATTGCGGACCACTTGCGCTCTTCTGCCTTCCTGCTGGCGGACGGTGTTTTGCCATCGAACGAAGGCCGTGGTTATGTGCTGCGTCGTATCATGCGCCGTGCCATGCGTCATGCCCACATCATTGGGGCGAAAGATCCGTTGCTGCATAAATTGGTTCCAACCCTGTCCGGTCTGATGGGCCAGCAGTTCCCTGAACTGATCCGCGCAGAAGCTCTGATCACAGAAACACTGGAACTGGAAGAAGCTCGTTTCAAAAAGCTGCTGGATCGCGGTCTTAATCTGCTGGATGCAGAAACAGCTGATCTGAATGAAGGTGATGAGCTGGCAGGCGATGTGGCGTTTAAACTATACGACACATACGGCTTCCCGGTCGATCTGACCCAAGATGCGCTGAAAGCCAAGGGTATTAATGTGGATATGGACGGCTTTGCAGCTTCCATGGAAAAACAACGTGAAGAAGCGCGTAAAAACTGGTCCGGTTCTGGCGGGGCTGCTGATGAAGCCATTTGGTTCGATCTGAAAGAAAAAGTCGGCGGTACGGATTTCTTAGGGTACGATACTGAAACAGCCGAAGGTCAGATTGTAGCCATCGTTGTTGATGGTAAATCTGTCGAAAAGGCAGAGCCGGGCAGTGACGTAACGCTGCTTCTGAACCAGTCACCATTTTACGGCGAAAGCGGCGGTCAGGAAGGCGACCGTGGTGTGCTGAAAGTTGGCGATATTGCCGAAGTTGACGTGAGCGACACACAAAAACGCATTCACTCTTTGTACCTTCATATTGGTAAGGTCAAAGGCGGCGTGATTGCTGTGGGCGATGATGTATTGGCAGAGGTTGATCACAGCCGTCGTAGTGCTATTCGTTCCAACCACTCCGCCACACACCTGCTGCATAAAGCACTGCAGGATGAACTGGGTGATCATGTGACGCAAAAAGGCTCTTTGGTTGCACAAGAACGTTTCCGTTTCGATATCGCGCATAACAAAGGTTTGAGCGCAGATGAAATTGCGGCCATCGAAGCCAAGGTGAACGACCAAATCCGCACCAACACCGAAGTGACCACCCGTCTGATGACACCGGATGAAGCGGTGGAACAAGGCGCAATGGCCCTGTTTGGTGAAAAATATGGCGATGAAGTCCGTGTGGTCGCCATGGGGGATGAAGACGGCAAAAGCTTTTCTGTCGAACTTTGTGGCGGCACGCATGTGAAACGCACAGGCGATATTGGTTTGCTGAAAATCGTGAATGAAGGTGCAGTTGCCGCTGGTGTTCGCCGGATTGAGGCACTGACAGGTGCAGCAGCCGTTGATTATCTTGCCGAACAGGAAGCCCGTTTGAATGAAACAGCTGATCTGTTGCGTGCAACGCCAGCGAATGTGGCGACACGTGTTCAGGCCTTGCTGGATGAGCGTAAAACCATGGAACGCGAAATCGCTGATTTGCGCAAAAAACTGGCCACTGGTGGTGGGGCAGGGGCTGCAAGTGACGTGAAAGAAGTCGCAGGCATCAAATATTTGGGCAAGGTTCTGGATGGTATTCCGGGGAAAGAGCTGAAGTCCATGGTTGATGAAATGAAGAACCAGATCGGGTCCGGCATCTGTGCAGCCATCGCGGTGAATGACGGCAAGGCATCTCTGGTTGTTGGCGTGACCGAGGACTTGAAAGATAGCAAAAGCGCGGTTGATCTGGTGCGCGTTGGTTCTGCTGCTGTCGGCGGCAAAGGCGGCGGTGGTCGTCCTGATATGGCGCAGGCCGGTGGTCCGGATGGATCAAAAGCAGAAGAAGCTCTGGCGGCTATTGAAGCAGCTATTGCTGGCTAACATTTAGAAGGAACCACCCATGGAACTGTTGATCATTGGTCTTGTTGTTTGGGTGGTTGCCCATTTGATCCCCGTTGCTGCGCCGAATTTGCGCGCGGCTCTCGCCGGAAAACTTGGGGAAATGCCTTATAAAGGCCTCTTCGCCCTGACCATTCTCGGCTCCGTCGGTCTGATGGTTATGGGGTGGCGATCCATCGAAAGTGTCACGCTGCTTTATGATATCTATAGCTACGTTGCTTTCCCCGGCCTGATCGCTGTGTTGATCGGTTTTGTCCTGATCGCTGCCTCTATCCTGCCGAGTAATTTTCGCCGTCTGGTCCGCCATCCGCAACTGGTTGGTTTTTCCCTTTGGGCAACTGCCCATCTGCTGATGAATGGCGACTTGCGTGCAGTGACCCTGTTTGGTGGATTATTGGGTTGGGCGCTTGTTACTATTTTATTGTTGAACAAGCGCGATGGGGAATTTACACCGCCTGCAAAAGTTTTGCCGCATAAAGGTGTGATGGTGGCGGCCCTTGGTTTTACCCTGTTTATTGTCGCTGTGTTGGGCCACGAATACCTTTCCGGTGTGAACCTGAGTTCACGTGGCTAAAAGCTTCTTAAATCCCGACGATAACGGCTTTTCCATTCTGCGTTAATTTCGTCGCGCTGTTGTTTCAGCGGGCTGACTTCCAGGTGGAATTCCTCTAGCGGCTGTTGGTTCATGCGTTGGCAAATTTCCTGACAGATTTCGTTGGTGTTGATGATCAGGTCTTCGTAGACCACACGCAACGGTTCGATATCATAAAGGGCGAAGAATTTCTGCCACCGGGCATTTTGCGCCAGAATATCATCCATACATTTTTCAATCAGATCCCGGTCATATTTGGCTTTGCTTTCTGCCTTTTGAAGCGATGACCAGTTGCGGGTCTGATGGGCCTTGGCGTATGAAACCGCCTGTCCCATCAAATCCTTGCGGGTGACATAGACAAACAGTTTGTTGTTCTTGATAAAATCAATGATGGAGGGTTTATCCAGAAGGCCTGTGATTTGCTGAAAATGTGCCTTGCAGCCGAAAATACCGTTTGGTGTTGTGCGGTGTTTGAAAAGATAATCCAGATAGACCCGTGTCGTTAAAGGGGCAGGAAGATTCCAGCGTTGGCGCAAGGTTTCGGTTACGTCCTTAACATGAAAGTATTCATGCGGGACGCCCATCTGCCCGGTGTTTTGCAAAAGGGCGGCCAGCAACGTGCCGCCGACACGTGGCGTGGTGCAAAGGATATAAGAAGATGTTGGCCCCTCATAAAGCGGCTGGTCAAAGGCTGTATCGTTAAAGGGATGGTCGCCCATACTTATCGGTCCTTGAAAAACTGTCCCGGGGTCACCCCCAACGCTTTTCTGAACATAGCACTAAAGGCACTTTGAGAGGAATAGCCAAGGTCCTGCGCGATGTGAGAAATCGGCTGGTTATCAGCCAGACGGCTGAGCGCTTCGAGCAATCGGGCCTGCTGACGCCACTGCCCAAACGTCATGTCCGTTTGTTTTCTGAAATTACGTGCCAGGGTGCGGGTTGTGGTGCCCAGTTTATCTGCCCATTCATCTAATGTAGATTCATCGGCGGGATGTTCTTTTAAATGTTCGGCGATGATCTGGATGGGCCCGCTTTCCGGTACGGGCAGATGCAGGGAACTGGACGGTGCGGCATTCAGGCAATCCAGCAGAACACGTGCCAATCGACCCTGAGGACCATCCACATCATAAAGGGGCGGATAGTTGACAGCCTCGGCGATTAATTCGCGCAGCAAAGGGGTGACAAACATGACCTGGCATTCCGTGGGCAGATCACGCATGGCCTGTGGGGCGACATAGACATTACGCAAGGTCACGGTCTGGATTACTTTGATGGCATGGGTAACAAGCGGTGGGATCCAGACGGCACGCTGTGGCGGGATGACCCAGATGGATCCTTGTGCCATCACCTGCATGACCCCGCTTGAGGCATAAAGAAGCTGCCCCCATTCGTGGTGATGGGCCAGAACCTCGGTACCGGCATGGCTGACCCCTTCGCGTAACGTCAGGTCACGCGGGATATCTTCCAGCCGTTTAATTTCCACACCGTCCTCTCCAATGAAGGGGGTAAAGCGAGTAGGGGGTGTCTTTTTTGCGATAAAATTTGTCATACATGTGTGTATACGACATTTTTAAACTTCTATAAAGTGTAGAAATCAATCAACCATAAAAGAAAAGAGTGAGAAGATGTCCCCCACATCAAGCTGGAAAAGACCAGAAATCCTGTTGTTTGTTATGGCGGCGGCCATGCCTTTGGCCTTTGGTGTCTGGCAGGCGCTGCTGAATAACTTTACCATTGAACGTGCAGGTTTCAGTGGTATTGAAATTGGTATTTTGCAGTCCTTGCGTGAAATTCCGGGCTTTATGGCGTTTGCGGTTGTTTTTGTTTTGTTGTTGATGCGCGAACAGACGTTGGCGATTATATCACTGCTGTTGCTAGGCATCGGCACAGCCATCACAGGCTATTTCCCTTCCGTTATAGGGCTATATGCGACCACCGTGTTGATGTCCATCGGCTTTCACTATTACGAAACGGTCAATCAATCTTTGCAGCTGCAATGGTTTGATAAGAAACATGCCGCCCATAATATGGGCCGGATGATTGCCATTGGGTCCTTTACGTCTTTGATTGCGTTTGGTTTGGTCTGGCTGTTGCTGGATATTCTGAAGCTGGAGATGGAAGTCGTCTATGTGCTGGGCGGTGGGGCTTGTGTTGTCCTGGCTCTGTTTTGCTGGATCGCCTTTCCACGCTTTCCGCAAAAGGTGGAACAACATAAAAGGATCATCCTGCGTAAGCGCTATTGGCTTTATTATGCCCTGACCTTTATGAGTGGGGCGCGCCGCCAAATCTTTGTGGTGTTTGCAGGATTTTTGATGGTGGAAAAGTTTGGTTTCGATGCTTCTGCCATTGCCATCATGTTTCTGGCAAACGGGGTGTTGAATATGTTCTTTGCCCCCAAGATCGGCAAATTGATTGGAATCTGGGGTGAGCGCAGGTCGCTGACGTTTGAATATATCGGACTGATCGTTGTTTTTGCCGCTTACGCGTTTGTTGATAATCCATGGATTGCGGTTGGGCTTTACATTCTGGATCACTTGTTCTTCTCTATGGCGATTGCGATGAAGACTTATTTCCAGAAAATTGCCGACCCAAAAGACATGGCCCCAACGGCAGGGGTTGCCTTTACAATCAACCATATTGCGGCAGTTGTTCTGCCTGCGGCCTATGGTGTCCTGTGGCTTTATTCACCTTCTGCCGTCTTTTTAACAGGCGCGGGTCTGGCCTTTGTTTCCCTGGTTTTGTCCCGCTTTATCCCGATGAACCCTGAGGAAGGCAATGAAGTAGACTGGAAATCATCCAGAACCGCCCCGCAAGCTGCGGAATAACTTGATTGAGAACGATTTGCGACTTACCCTAAGCGCTAATCGTTCAATCAATTGGGTTAGTATTAATGAGCTTTACAGGTACTGAAAATTACGTTGCAACCGATGACTTGCGCGTGGCGGTGAATGCGGCGATCAATCTGGAACGTCCGCTGCTGGTCAAAGGGGAACCGGGCACCGGGAAAACCGTTCTGGCCCACGAAATTTCCAAGGCCCTAAACGCGCCCATGATTGAATGGCACGTCAAATCCACCACCAAGGCCCAGCAGGGCTTGTACGAATATGATGCGGTGTCTCGCCTGCGTGATTCACAGTTGGGCGATGAACGGGTTCATGACATTGCCAATTACATCGTGCGCGGCAAGCTGTGGGAAGCTTTTGAAAGTGAGGAGCGCCCCGTTTTGTTGATCGATGAAATCGACAAAGCCGATATCGAATTCCCCAACGATCTGTTGCTGGAACTGGATCGCATGCAGTTTCATGTGTACGAGACCAAGGAAACCATCAAGGCGAAGAACCGCCCGATCATTGTGATTACATCCAACAATGAAAAAGAATTGCCGGATGCGTTCCTGCGCCGCTGTTTCTTCCACTATATCCGCTTTCCCGATAAGGAAACCATGGCGGAGATTGTAGAGGTGCATTATCCGGGCCTGCAGAAACGACTGGTTAGCGAAGCATTGAACGCGTTTTATGATCTGCGCGATGTGCCGGGGCTGAAGAAAAAACCATCGACCTCTGAACTGCTGGATTGGATCAAGTTGTTGATGGTGGAAGATATTCCGCCGGAAGCCTTGCGCAGCACGGACAACAAAAAATCCATTCCACCTTTGCATGGGGCCTTGTTGAAGAATGAACAGGATATCCACCTGTTTGAACGCCTCGCCTTTATGGCGCGCAGGGACGGGTAATTTATGTTTCAGGAACTGTTGAAAGATTTTGCCTACAGGGATGAAGCGCTGACGCTGATCAACTTCCTGCACGTCTGGGTGCTGGAACATGTCTTTGTGGTCGATAATCTGAAACAGGTTCTGATCCTGATTGCGGTCTTTCTGGTTGGGCGTTTGTTAAAACGCAAGCTGATCCGTCTGGTATCCTGGATCCATTTGCCCGATCAGGTCAAACGGTTTGAACGACCGCTAAAACACACCCTCGCCCCGCTGATCTTCCCGATCTTTTTGGCGATTACCCTGTGGTTCACGCTTTTTGCCATGCGCACGTTGGACCAGAGCCATCAGATCATCAAGCTGGTGGTCAGCCTGCTGATCGCCTGGATTGTGATCCGCTTTGCCTCCAGTTTAATCAAGGATCGGGGTTGGTCCAAGCTGGTTAGCGTATCGGCCTGGTCCATTGCAGCCTTGAACATCGTGGGCTTGCTGGATGTGACCAAGTCGTTTCTGGACAGTATGGCCTTCAGCTTTGGAGAAATGCATTTTTCTCTGTTGGGCGTGGTCAAAGGGATCATCGCCGTTGGTATCCTTTTCTGGCTATTTTCCCTGCTGGAAGGGGTGGCAAAACGCCGCGTTGATGGATTGGATAACCTGACGCCTTCAGCCAAGGTGTTGCTCAAGAAATTTCTGCGCTTCGGGTTGATTGTCCTTGGCGTTTTGATCGCGCTGGATGCCATGGGGATTGATTTGACCGCCCTTGCTGTCTTCTCAGGTGCCATTGGTATTGGCCTTGGTTTTGGTTTGCAAAAAGTGGCAGCCAACCTTGTCAGTGGTGTCATTCTGTTGATGGATCGATCCGTTAAACCCGGTGATGTGATCAGCCTTGGTCAAACCTATGGCCGGATTGATAAGTTGGGTGGGCGTTATGTGTCCGTCATTACCCGCGACGGAACGGAAACCCTGATCCCGAATGAAGAGTTGATTACGCAACGGGTTGAAAACTGGTCTTTTTCTGATACCAACGTGCGTCAACGTGCCATGGTCGGCATCGACTATTCAGCTGATGTGAAATTGGCGATGAAGCTTTGTGTGGAAGCCGCCAGCGAACTGCCGCGCATTGTTACCAACCCGGCACCAAGATGTCTGTTGCGCGAATTTGGGGATAGTTCGGTCAATATCGAACTGCGTTTCTGGGTGGATGATCCGCAGAATGGACTGGGTAATATCCGCAGCGAAGTTCTGTTGAAAATCTGGGACAAGTTCCATGAAAACGGCGTGGCCTTCCCGTATCCGCAGCGCGATATTCATGTGAAAGGCGAAGTGCCTGTGCGTATCTTACAAGAGGATGCTGAGTAAATGTTCCTCAATCTCTTTTTCGAACTGAAAGAAGCCAAGGTTCCGGTTTCCTTGAAAGAATATCTCTTGTTGATGGAGGCGATGGACAAGGGGATCGCGGAATATTCGTTGGATGATTTCTATTATCTGGCCCGTTCTGCCTTGGTGAAGGATGAACGCCATCTGGACAAGTTTGACCGGGTCTTTGGTCATGTCTTTAAAGGGCTGGAACCTGTGGAAGGCGAGGCCCATGAAATCCCGGAAGAATGGCTGCGCAAGATGGCGGAAAAGCTGTTGAGCGAGGAAGAAAAAGCTCAGATCGAAAGTATGGGCGGATGGGAAAAGCTGATGGAGACGTTGAAAAAACGTCTGGAAGAACAGAAAGAACGTCATCAGGGCGGCAATAAGTGGATAGGTACTGCCGGGACCTCGCCCTTTGGGGCCTATGGCTATAACCCGGAAGGCATCCGCATCGGACAAAAAGAATCACGTCATCGCCGCGCGGTAAAAGTCTGGGACAAGCGGGAATTCAAGAACCTGGATGATCAGGTGGAACTGGGCACGCGCAACATCAAGGTCGCCCTGCGTCGCCTGCGTAAATTTGCCCGCACCGGGGCACAGACCCAGCTTGACCTGGATGACACCATCAAATCAACGGCACATCGCGGGTTTCTGGACATCAAGATGGTGGCGGAACGGCACAATGCGGTGAAGGTCTTATTGTTCTTTGATGTGGGCGGGTCCATGGATGACCATATCAAGGTCTGTGAAGAAATGTTCTCGGCGTGTCGTACCGAATTTAAACATCTGGAGTATTACTATTTCCACAACTGTATTTATGAAGGGGTGTGGAAGGATAACAAGCGTCGCCACAATGAAGTGATCCCGCTGTGGGATGTGCTCCATACGTACCCCAGTGATTACAAGGTGATCTTTGTCGGCGATGCGTCCATGAGCCCCTATGAAATCAGCTATCCCGGCGGGGCGGTGGAACATTGGAATGAAGAAGCAGGGGCAACCTGGATGCAGCGTGTGCTGGACGTCTATCCCCATGCCGTTTGGATAAATCCTGTGCCGCAGCAATGGTGGCGACACACCATGTCCATTCAGATGATCAAGCAGTTGATGAGTGATCGCATGTATGGCCTGACCCTTGAAGGGATTGATCAGGCCATTCAGGAACTGAACAAGTAAGCGTGCCTACGCCACATCCCCGTCATGCTTGATCTGCAGGAAATCCCCGCAATGCTTGCAATGGACCGCATCCGGTTCATGACGCACCAGTCCGCATTTAGGGCAGGGGTAATTGACTTTGGACGGGCGAAAGATGGTTTGCACAAGGCGGAGGAACAGGGAAATTCCAAAAACCATGATTACAACTGACAGCATTCGACCCATGGGGCCTTCCAGCGTGATATCGCCAAAGCCCGTAGTAGTTAATGTGGTGACGGTGAAGTAAAGCGCATCAATGTAGGTATTGATCTGTTCATTTTCTTCTACCTCAAACACATAAACAAGGGCGGTGACGAAAAAGATGAAGACCATCAGGTTCAGGATGCTCATCATTACCTGTTCATGTTCGCGGAAGAATACGAACTGGTCGCGAAAGTCTTTCAGGACGTGATAGGATCGTAATAATCGAAGGGCGCGCACGACCCTTAGGAAAGCGAAATTTTCGATTAACAGTGGGGCGAGCAGGGTGCCAATCACGACAACATCAGCCAGGTTCATGGGCCGGATGATGAACCGCCAGGTGTTGTTGGCGGCAATCATGCGGGCAAAATAATCAAGGATCAGCACAATAGCGATGGAATAGTCCGCCGCCAGAAACCATTCATTATGTTCGACCATGGACGCTATAATGAAAAAACTGATGGTGACGACATCAAAGACAAGCAGGCTGTATCGAAAATAAAGTGATGTTTTTGCATCACCATAATAAAGACTGATTAACCTTTCTCGCAAACGCCCAAACAAAGCTTGCCCCCATTTCAATCTCTGAATGTGGTGACCATAACAAAAATGGGTGCAATTAAAAAGAAATCAGCGCTTCTTTTTCTTATTATCGTATGGGTTATCGCCTTTGCGCATCATCACGCGGATCGGCACGCCTTCAATTCCGAAGTCTTCACGGATACCGTTGGCGATGTAGCGCAGATAGGAATCCGGCAGGTCACCCGGCTTGTTTCCAAAAATGACAAAGGTTGGCGGGCGTGTCTTGGCTTGCGTCATATAACGCAGACGCAGGCGGCGACCTTGTGCCAGGGGCGGCGGGTGGATTTCCGTCATTTGTTCCAGCCAGCGATTGAGCTGTCCGGTCGGAATGCGGATGTTCCATTTTTCGTAAATGTCAAAGATGGCGGGGAAGAGCTTGTTAAGCCCACGGCCAGTTTTCGCAGACAATGTAATCACAGGAATGCCACGTACTTGTGACATGGACTTTTCCATCCGGTCCGCCAGGTTTTGCAGGGCCTGTTTGCGATCTTTGACGTCATCCCATTTGTTGGCAACGATGACAAGGGCGCGCCCTTCATCAATGGTTTCTTTGGCGATGACCAGATCTTGCTTTTCCAGCATCAGGTTGGAATCCAGCACCAAACAAACGATCTGCGCAAATTTGACAGCCCGGCGGGAATCTGCAGCCGAAAGGGTTTCCACCTTTTCATTCACCTTGGTGCGACGGCGCATCCCTGCAGTGTCAATCAGCTTGATCTTGCGGCCATCAACTTCGTAATCAAGGGCGATGGAGTCGCGCGTAATGCCGGCTTCGGGGCCTGTCAGTAAGCGGTCTGTGCCCAGCAGTTTGTTGATCAGGGTTGATTTTCCCACATTGGGGCGGCCAACAATAGCGACCTGCAACGGCAGGTTTGAAAAATCCTGTTCTTCAATTTCGTTACCATCTTCATCAATGATGGTACGGGTCACGACCTGGGACAGGAGTTTTTCTTCTTCGACCAATGCGGCGTTATCGATCATCCATTTGTCATAATGGGGTTGGATGGCGTCATAGATATTGACCATCCCGTCACCATGTTCCGCAGAAAAGGGATAAGGATCTCCAAGACCCAATGCATAAGATTCATAGATGCCGTTATCACCTGATTTGCCTTCGCATTTATTTGCGAGCAGTACAACAGGCACGTCGCCACGACCACGCAGCCAGTCTGCAAAATGGCTGTCCAAAGGCGTGACCCCAGCACGTGCATCAATCATAAACAAAGCAACATCGGCTTCATCCAAAGCCAGTTCTGTTTGTTGACGCATGCGTGCTTCAAGGGAATCATCAAAGGCCTCTTCAAGACCAGCGGTATCAATCACCTTGAATTCAAGGTCACCAACCCGGCCCACACCTTCGCGGCGATCACGGGTCACACCGGGGGTGTCGTCAACGATGGCCAGCTTTTTACCAACCAGACGATTAAAGAGTGTGGACTTACCCACATTCGGGCGGCCCAGAATTGCCACAGTAAACGGCATTGTTTTAAATCCTAATGCGTTAAGCTAATATCGGGCTTAACGGTATGCAACCAAGTCAGCACCATCCGACAGGAAGTAGAGCGTGCCATTGGCAGCCAGCGGCGGCACAATGATACGGTCTGGCATTTCGACGCGGCCCAAAATCTCACCATCATAAGGGGAGACCGAATAGGCTTCTTCGTTGCTGCCTGCAACGATCAGACGATCTGATACCAGTATCGGGGTGCTCCAAGTCAGGTTACCGCGACGTTCTTCCGGGTCTTCCCAGCGGGGCAGGGAGGTCACCCAGTGGATACGACCATCATTGCGGTTAACGCAAACAAGTTCAGCATCCGGTGTCACAACATAAAGATAGTCGCCCGCAATCCACGGTGTTTCCTGACTGGATAATTCCTGGGACCAATAACGCTGTCCGCTCTTCAAGTCAATGGAAACAAATGTCCCGGAGTTTGAAATCGCATAAACACGACCACGATCAATGATCGGACGGCCCCGAATGGCGGTGAGCGCAGAAACGGAATCTGTACGGCGTGATCCAGACAGGTTTTCTGACCACACCTGATTGCCGTTTTCAACTTTCAGCGCAACAATGTCACCGGAAGAAAAGGCAGCAACCACAACGCCGCTATCGACAGCCGGGCTGGCCCCGCCAAGGATACTGGCCGTTTCAGAAATACCTTTGTAATCCCACAATTTTTCACCGTTGCGACCATCATAGGCAATCAGTTCGTTATTCAGGGTAATCACAAATACACGGTTGCCACGGGCTGTTGGGGCAGCGCGCATGGGGGCGTCTGCCTTGCTGACCCACAGGGCCTTGCCGGAATTGGCATCAATGCCAAAGACCAGGGCAAACCCGGTTGCGATATAAAGGCGTCCGTTATCATAGGCCAGACCACCGGAAATGTGACCATCATCTTCATGTTCTGGTGTCAGTTCCAGTTCCCACAGACGTTCGCCTGTTTCAGCATTAAAGGCGGAAACCAGGTTTTCAGAATCGATGGTGAAGATTTTACCTTCTGCCACAATCGGCTGGGCAACGATACGTTCACTGTCGTCAGACCCGTCCCCAACGCTTGTGCGCCAGGCTTTGCCAAGATTTTCAGAAACCTGAATATGATGCATGGCGTGGTTGGCAAAACCACCGGCTTGCGGCCATTCAAGGTTTGGACTTGGCGGTGGTAGCAGGACTTGCGTCCCAGCTGCTTCCGGGTCTGGTGTCAATGTGCGTTCATGAAGCAGAACGGAGATACGTTCACCCGGTAGTGGAGGGGCTTCGTCTTCCCCAAACCAAGTGTCGCAGGCACTTAAAGAGACGACGGCCAGTCCGGCCATACATAAACGTCGCAACATCTTTGTGGTCTCCGTATAATTCATGATTATCTCGTTATCTGATTAACCGGCATAGGCTTTGGCAAATTGCTGGGCGCGCTGGCGCACACCTGCAGGTGCGGATGCATCCTCGGACAGCGAATTCATAATTTCAGCTGCCTTTGCGTTGTCGCCAGCTTTTGCATGGGCATAAGCTGTGATTTCACTTGCGCTGTGACGCCAAGCGTTTACGCCGCCGATCATTGGGGCCAGACGGGAAATGATGTCGTTTGGTTCCATCACATCCAGACCGTTCAGGCCACCCAGGATCAGGGCCATATCACGATAGGAACTGTTCAACTCGCCATTTTGGGCAATCAGAAAATACGCGTTGGCGGCTTCTTCAAATTTGCCCTGGCGTGCCAGAAGCCCTGCTTCCTGCAGTCGGGCCAGCGTGTTGTAGCCTTTGTCGCTTTGACCTGCCAAAGCTTGAAATGCTTCTGTGGCAGCTGCAAAGTTTTGTTCGTTGGCGAGATCAAGGGCCTTTGCATATTGATCACCAAGGGCGCTGCGTTGGCTTAGATCATAGCTTTTCCAGCCTTCATAGGCGCCAACCGCAATGATGACGGCGATGATGGCACCGATAACTGTGCTGCCATATTGTTTCCACAGCAGGGTCGCTTTATCCTGGCGCAATTCGTCATCGATTTCTTTAAACAGATTGCTTACGGAAG
The DNA here is from genome assembly GCF_033100395.1 of Terasakiella sediminum. NCBI lineage: Bacteria > Pseudomonadati > Pseudomonadota > Alphaproteobacteria > Rhodospirillales > Terasakiellaceae > Terasakiella > Terasakiella sediminum. The sequence goes on from NZ_JAWLVJ010000027.1 coordinate 18,807, forward strand.
CATCTTCTTCTTTAGCCACGGCTTAAATCCCAAAAAAATTCAAAAAAGTTGCGATAACATAGCTTTTCAAGCCCGTTAATGCAAACGTGCTTTCATCTACATCCAGTGATTTATCAACTTTTTTGTGACGAAAAGATGGACAAGTTGCTAAATTGGCAAAAAATATTTTTGAGAATGGGTAAATGAAAACCTTTTTATATCTTTTAGCCCTGGTTTTGGCGGTCGTAACTGCGATTGGATATGTGGTCGGCAAAGGCTGGGAAAAAGAGGCAGAGATCGAACAGGCCGAAGCCAGTAAAGGTCAGATGATCAAGATGTGGTACCGCAATGCCAAGGACGGGGACCCTGAATCCCAATATAAGCTGGCGGTGTTTTATGAAGCTGAACGTACCGACTATCTGAATGCGCAGAAATGGTATCGTGTGGCCGCAACCAAGGGCCAGCACGCGGGCGCCCAATATAAATTGGCCCAGCTGTATTTAAATGGCCGGGGTGTAGAAAATGATCTGCCCAGTGCGATGAAATGGTTCAGGCTGTCATCTGCCCAGGGCGATGTGCGCGCCCAGTTTTTTATGGGGGTCGCCAATCGCGATGGGTGGGAGAAGAAACCCGATTTTATTGAGGCTTATAAGTGGTTTCTTCTGGCCAACAAGGATGCCGCAAAAGTGATTGCGGAAGAGGAAAGATTTGATCCCACCAAAGCCTTGGCAGAAATGACACCGAAAATGAGCACATTCGATCGAAAAGAAGCACAAAAACGTGCCGACAAATGGCGTCCCAAGTGATATGGTCCGCCGAAATTTGGACCATTTTTAGGATAAAAGGGGATTAACACATGGGACTTTATGCTTTTGCAGGACCAATCCTGCGCCTGATGTCACCGGAAAAAGCCCATGGCATGGCAATTAAAGCATTGAAATCAGGGATGCTTCCTTCCAAAAGCGCTGCTGTTGATCCGGTTTTATCCCAGACCCTGTGGGGCATGGATTTTGTTAATCCGGTTGGTCTGGCCGCAGGCTTTGATAAAAATGCCGATGTACCAGATGCGATTCTTGATCAGGGCTTTGGTTTTACCGAGATTGGGTCTGTTACCCCCAAGCCACAACCGGGCAATCCGCAACCACGCCTGTTCCGCCTGACCGAAGATCAGGCTGTCATCAACCGTATGGGCTTTAATAACGAAGGTTTGGATGCGGTGGAAGCCCGCTTGAAAGCACGCAAACGTCGCGGCATTCTGGGCGCGAACCTGGGTAAGAACAAAACGCAGGAAGATGCGGTGGCTGATTATGTGGCAGGCACCAAGGCATTGGCCCCGTTAAGTGATTATCTGGTGGTGAATGTATCTTCGCCCAACACGCCGGGCCTGCGCGCCTTGCAAAGCAAAGATCAATTGGCAGGCCTGCTGCTGGAAGTTCTCAAGACACGTGACAGCGTTGTTGATAAGGGCAAGGTACCTTTGCTGTTGAAGGTCGCACCGGACCTGACAGATGAAGACAAAACCGATATCGTGGATGTCGTGATTGAAACCGGGATTGATGGTCTGATCGTATCGAACACCACCATTGAACGCCCGGATAGTTTGCGCAGTGCGGACAAAGGCGAAGGCGGCGGGCTTAGTGGTCAGCCGTTGTTTGAACCATCCACGCAAGTCTTGCGCGAAATTGCCAAACAGGTGGATGGCCGTATTCCGTTGGTGGGTGTCGGTGGTATTTCCAATGCGGATCAGGCTTATGCAAAAATCCGTGCAGGTGCATCACTTGTGCAGCTTTATTCCGCCCTTGTTTATGGCGGGCTGGAGCTTGTGGGTGAGATTAACCGGGGTCTGGTTGATCGCCTGAAGGCTGACGGCTTTGACAATATCACGAAAGCAATCGGCGCAGACCTTTAAAAGACCTGCGCCGACAAATTTTTAACCTGTGTTGATGGGGCAATTAAGCTGCGCTGATGCGTCCCATGGCCAGGAATTTCTCGCGACGGCGGGCTTTGAGAACGCCACCGTCATGGGTCAATTGATCACGAATGGACGCATCGATTACTTTGCGAACCGCTTCGAATGTGGCTTCGTGGCTGCGGTGCGCACCGCCCATCGGTTCAGCGATTACATCATCGATCACACCGAGGCGATGCAGGTCTTGTGCGGTGATGTTCAACGCATCTGCTGCAGATTCTGTATAGTCGTTGGAACGCCACAGGATAGATGCGCAGCCTTCTGGTGAGATTACCGAATAGATGGAATGTTCCAGCATGTAGATGTCGTTAGCACATGCAATGGCAATCGCACCGCCTGATCCACCTTCACCGATCACGATAGAGGTGAACGGGACTTTGACGTTCAGGCATTTTTCGATGGATTTTGCAATCGCTTCGGATTGGCCGCGTTCTTCCGCGTCTGCACCGGGGAAAGCACCTGCCGTATCCACAAATGTGATGATCGGCAGTTTGAAACGTTCTGCCATATCCATAAGGCGCTGGGCTTTACGGTAGCCTTCCGGGCGCGCCATGCCGAAATTGTGTTTCACACGTGTTTCGGTGCTGTTGCCTTTTTCGTGACCCATGACCACAACGCTGTGACCTTCAAAACGACCCAGGCCACCAATGATGGCGCAATCTTCAGCATAGAGACGATCACCTGCCAGTTCAGTGAAGTCTTCGATCAGCGCCTCGATATAGTCTTTGGCGTGCGGACGTTCCGGGTGACGGGCAACCTGTGTCTTTTGCCACGGGGTCAATTTGGAATAGGTGTTTTGCAACAGGCGTTCGACCTTGGTTTGCAAACGGCCGATTTCATCAGCAATGTTGATTTCCTCACCGGACGCGCTGACGTGGCGCAGTTCCTTGATTTTGCCTTCAAGTTCGGCAATCGGTTTTTCGAAATCGAGATAGGTATGCATGAAAACCCCAGTGGACATCATATGGTTTTATACGGATCGGCTATTAAAAAGCCGCAAGCGCCTTTTTGCGCCAGCGGCTTTTTAAATGCAAGCTTTTTCGGGTCTGTATTTAGGCGGAAGCTGGATTTTCGCCAGTGCCCTGTTTATCTTTTTTATCCATGATGTCTTCCGGATAATCCATAACCAGGCCATACATCGGGTCTTCGATCACGTTGATTTCAACCAAAGAACCTGCTTTTTCAAGAAGTTGCGTGCAGTCCGGGCTGAGGTGACGCAGGTGAAGCTGCTTGCCGGATTTTACATAACGTTCTGCCAGACTATCGATGGCTTCCAGACCAGAATGGTCCCACACACGCGATTCTACGAAGTCGATAATCACATCATCCGGGTCGTTCTTGGGATCAAACAGTTCTTTAAAGCTGGCGATGGAACCAAAGAACAGCGGGCCATGCAGCTGGTATACTTTTGACCCGTTCGGCAGCAGCTTGGTTGTTGCATCAATGCGTTTGGCTGCTTTCCAGGCAAACACAAGGGCAGAAACAATCACCCCAACGATCACCGCGATGGCCAAGTCAGATGCAACGGTCACACCAGATACTAGAATCAGCACGAAGGCATCCGTGCGTGGGATCTTGTGCAGGATACGGAAGGAACTCCATTCAAACGTGCCCACCACGACCATGAACATCACACCAACAAGTGCCGCCAATGGAATTTGTTCAATGAGTGGCGAAGCAAACAGGATGAAGGACAGCAGGAACAAGGCTGCTGCAATACCTGCCAGGCGACCACGACCACCTGAATTCACGTTGATCATGGATTGACCGATCATCGCGCAACCGCCCATGCCGCCGAAGAAACCGGTGACTAGGTTTGCTGTGCCCTGTGCCATACATTCTTTGGACGCCCGACCATGGGTTTCTGTCAGTTCTGCAACCAGTGTCAGGGTTAGCAGCGATTCAATCAGACCAATTGCGGCCAGAATGACGGCATATGGCAGGATGATCCACAATGTTTCGAGGTTCAGCGGAACAGCCGGGATGTGGAATTCAGGCAGTCCACCAGCAATGCTTGCCATATCACCAACGGTGCGGGTATCCAGACCGCCATAGATTACGGCTAATGAGATCACAACGATGGCTGCAAGCGGGGCAGGGATCAGTGTGGTGAATTTCGGCAGATACTTGATAATTGCCATGGTGATGGCAACCAGACCCAGCATCAGATAAAGCGGCTCACCCGTCATCCATTGCAACTGACCTGCCGCATCTTCGACCTTGAATTGGCCCAGTTGTGCCAGGAAAATCACGATCGCCAAGCCATTTACGAAGCCCAGCATCACTGGATACGGCACCAGTCGGATGAATTTACCCAAATGTAACGCGCCTGCGATAATCTGCAAAATCCCCATCAAAACGACCGTGGCAAAGAGATATTCCACCCCGTGCTGGGCAACCAGCGACACCATGACAACCGCCAAAGCCCCTGTCGCGCCACTGATCATACCTGGGCGACCGCCCAAGACAGCAGTGATCAGGCCAACCATAAAGGCGGCATACAGACCTACAAGCGGGTGAACGCCGGCAACAAAGGCAAAAGCAACGGCTTCAGGAACAAGTGCAAGCGCAACCGTCAGGCCGGATAATAGATCAACACGTGCGTTAGCAGATGCCTTGGAGACAAGCTGAAACATAAAGGATAACCCCAAATTTATGTGAATTTTGCTGCAGTGCAATAACTGCATTTGACCTATACATAGCAGCTATTGGCCTAGCTCGCAATTTATAATTATTTTAGGGCTTGTGAGCCTTTACCAGTCGATGCCGTACTTTTCTTTTAACCAGTTAAAGTTGGCATTTTTGCGCAAAGCGGTCATCAGCTTGTTCATCTCATTGGCTGAAGGTTTGGTGTTTTTTCGAAGGATGGTTCGGAAATTATAGACCTGATCATATTGTTCAGCGGTGAGGAACTGACCTTTGGCTGCCGGGTTCTTCTGGAAATATTGCAGCAGGTAGGTTTCTGTCATGATCCCGATCTCCACCCGATTTTCTGCCACCAGTTTCAGGATATGATCCTGGGAATTGGTCAGGGTGATGTTGAACTTTGTCTTCAGGGCATGAGGGTCGGTGACATAGTCTGCAAATTTATAATGGTAACCCCTGATCGCAGCGATGGATCGGTTTTGGATATTGCTAAAGAAAGATTTATCCCGCCCAGGCGCTTTCTGGGTGATGAAAACTTCACCGCCTGTCAGATAGACATCTGTAGCGTCCACCTGATCCTTATCCCAGCCCCAGGCGAGATGATCAAAAAAGGACATATCAAACCGTTCGTCCTGAAACATCTGATGGCGTCGGCGCGGGCTTGCGATGATGGGGGTGAAGCGATAATCGTCCTGAATTTGGTTAAGTGCTTCTATCAGGTCAATCCCAAGGCCACTGACCTGATTGTCATCACTGACGATATAGAAAGGCGGGAAATGGGTGACGCCGACTTTTACGGTCTCTGTGGCTTGTATGGTAAAGGGCCAGAGACATAGAAAAGAAAAAGCCCTGAGGAAAACAGACAAGTGTGTTTTCCAGGGCTTTCTATTCATGTCAACATCACCTGTTGTTGGAGAACCAGTTTGGGTAATGATAGTCAGATTGGGATTTATGCAGCAATAATATTTTCGATGTTGGTTTCCGGTTTTGGGCCGATACTTTTGTTGCGGCCTGTCTTTTTGGCCTCATACATGCGGTGATCGGCTTTTTCCACCATCTGGACCCAATCATCACATTCATCCATGGTCAGCTCGGACGCGCCGATGCTGATGGTGACAGGTTTGCCGTCGGGTCGGTTGCCCAGTGTCAGTTCTGATAAGCGGTTCAGGACGGGGATAATATGGTCGGCATCCGTATTGGGCAGCAGGATGACAAATTCTTCACCACCCCAGCGGATTAACTGGTCACTGCGACGCAGGCAGTTCTGCAGGCCCTTGGCGACTTGTTTTAGGACTTGGTCGCCCTGTTCATGACCAAAGTCATCATTGACGGATTTAAACTTGTCCACATCCATGAACAGCAGGCTCATTGGTGCGCCGGTGCGTGATGCGATACGGAACTGCAGGTCCAGATATTCTTCGCCGGAACGACGGGTAAAGGCCCCGGTTAGCAAATCTTTGGACGCTTGATTAATCAGGGAGATCATATAGTGAAGTTGGCTCATGCCTGAGAAAATCGATACCCCGATGACGACAATCATCAGCCAGGTACTGGTGATAAAGGCATTGAGGTCAAAATTGGCCTGCTGTTGGGCGGCCCCCAAGATCACAACGATCATAACGGCGGTGCCTGTTACCAGAACTTCAAGGGCCGTCAACGGGAAAACACTTAAGCCTGCAACCACGATAAAGGGCAGCAAAGCATAGGCACTGGTGACCGCTGCGCCCAAGGTTCCAGTCTCTATTCCCATCAGGAATGGTTGGGAAATCAGATAGAAAATCGGGGGTATAGCCATCATCCCGCCGAGCAGGAGGTAGGCGTGATTGAGTGTCCGGCAGTTTTGGTGAAGAATATAAAGACCAAAGAATGCAACAGCAGAGGCGGTGCGTAACAGGGCAAGGATGGCCCAGGTTGGCCAGCTGAAAGCAAAAAAGTCGATCACGACCCATAGCGGGATCACAACCGCGAACAAGAGAGAGAGCAATCCAACCCGGCTGGCAATGATCCGGGCGCGGTGGCGGCGGATATGGGCGGAATGGGCGAAGGGCAGGAGCAATTCCATATATTCAGGGATGATACGAAGCTGCGCTTTGATATTCTCAAAAGCTTTCATGTTTTTCTCTCGAAAGTTCATCTAAGTGACCCCGGCCAATTGTTCTTTTATTCTATCATTTTTGATTTCGCATGAATTTACACATTATTTTTAGGGTTATCAACTATACGATTCGATAAAAAAAGGCTCAAAAGAATTAACTTTTGAGCCTTTCTAAACTGTAGAAACCTTGAGGTTAGAGGCCGTATGCCTCAGCCAACTCAGGGTCTTTTTCAGCCACTTGTTTGGCAAGGTCAACGATGACCTTTGCTTGCTTCCAGGTTGCGTCATCCTGCATTTTGCCATCAATCATGACAGCACCTGTGCCGTCTGGCATGGCTTCCAGAATGCGGATGGCGAATTTGGCTTCTTCCACATCAGGGGAGAAAACTTTCTTCGCGATATCGATTTGTTTTGGGTGCAGTGACCATGCGCCTACACAGCCAAGCAGGAAGGCGTTGCGGAATTGTGCTTCACAGGCATCATTGTCGGAGAAATCGCCGAACGGCCCGTAGAACGCCTTGATGCCGTTTGACTGACAGGCATCAACCATTTTCGCAACGGTAAAGTGCCACAGGTCCTGTTGGTAAAGGGTACGTGCGGCACCTTCTTCCTTGGCATCCTCCAGAACGCCATAGAACGGGTGACCACCGCCAACGCGGGTTGTCTTCATGCCACGGGACGCCGCCAGATCAGCTGGGCCGAGGGACATGCCGTGCATACGGGGCGAGGCTGCTGCGATTTCAGAAACCTGTTCTACACCCAGTGCTGTTTCCAGAATGGCGTGGATCATGATCGGTTTTTTCACATTATGTTTGGCTTCCAGCTGGGCCAGAAGCTGGTCAACATAATGGATATCCCAGGGGCCTTCGACCTTTGGCAGCATCAGAACGTCCAGCTTGTCGCCCGCTTCGGCAACAATCTGTGTTACATCATCCAGAAACCAGGGAGAGTTCAGGCAGTTCACACGGGTCCAGAGCGATGTAGAGCCGAAATCAACGGATTTTGCCACTTCGATAAAGCCTGCACGGGCTTCTTCTTTCGCATCCATCGGAATGGCGTCTTCAAGGTTACCCAGGATCACGTCAACTTTCTTGACCATGTCTGGCACCTTGGCGCGCATTTTTTCCATGTGTGGGGGGAAGAAGTGGATCATACGTTCCACTTTTACCGGAACTTCACGGTAGGGTTGAGGGGCGCCGATAGCGAGTGGCTCAAAAAACTTCTTGGCTGGTTTGCTCATAACTCTATGTTTCCAAATGTATTTTTTAAAATGGGGTCTTTTATTAACCCTCGAATCTGCCGTGATTGTGCACAGCGATTTCGCATTGCACAAGCATTTTCTGGTTTTTAGGGTAAAAAAGAGGTTGCAGTTGCAACTAGTTTTCTTCGTCCGGGTTAAAAAGCGCAGCCAGTGGGTGTTTATTGAGCACTAATTGCTTTTCACGTTCACCAATCATGTGGGTGTAGATGGTGGTCGTGGAGATATCGGCATGGCCCAGCATCTGTTGCAGGGTGCGCAGATCAATATCGTGATCCAGCAAATGACTGGCAAAGGAATGGCGAATGACGTGGGGAGAGACTTTTTTGGTAATGTCTGCTGCCAAGGCCAGTTTGCGCAGTTCTTTATCAAAGGTGTTGCGCGTCATATAGCCTTCCTTGGCGCGGCTGGAAGGGAACAGCCAGCTGCTTTCCTGCCCCTTTTTCAGGAATTCTGATCGCACGGTCTGATAAAGGTTTACTGCGTCAATGGCCGCTTTGGTCAGGGGCACCATGCGTTCCTTGTTGCCTTTACCTGTGACAATCAGCATACCGGATTGTCGTGTGAAGGCGGAGACGGGCAGGGTGATCAGTTCTGATACGCGCAGGCCACAGGCATAGAGGATTTCAAGCATGGCACTGAGGCGCAGGCTTTTGGCGTCGCTGTTCTTTTTGCATTCTGCCAGCAAGGCATCGACTTCTTCTTCCGTCAGATATTTCGGCAAGGATCGCCCAAGCTTGGGGCTGTCCAAACTGGCGGCAGGATCATCGGGGCGAATGCGTTCCCCGTACAGGAATTTAAAGAATTGTTTAAGCGCAGATAAACGCCGTGCGCTGGTACGCGGTGCATAGCCGCTATCAAGCAGATTCTTGATATAAAGACGCAAATCATCCGTCGTGACTGTTTCCAGCCGTTTGGATTTGCGCGCCAGGAAATCTTCCAGATTTTCCAGATCGCGGCGATAGTTATCCAGCGTGTTGGGGGCAGCACCACGTTCAACAGACATCATCTGCAAGAAAGAGGTGATGTGACGGGATGATCGCGTCAGGGAGGTTGGCTTTTTTGCCATAGAGAACCTCCCCTTTACTTAAAGGCCTGCCTGCAGGGCGGTTTCCACAGCCACGGCGCGGGCATCACGTTGCAGGCCGATCAGGCGCATGGCGGCGAGAGCATCGCGCAGGAAGTTGGCTTCCAACTGGCTGGCACGGTCATGACCCAGACCATTCAGCACCATCAGCATGGTTTCACCCACACGTCCGGCCTGGGCGGCTTTGTTCATTTTGATCCAGATGCCGGGCTTTGGTGTTAGGCCGGATTTCAGGCGCGGGCCGTCCATCAGGCTGATCCATAGATGATCCGGCACATTTAGGCCCAAGCCATCAGATAGGGCATAAAGTGTATTGGCTTGTGCAAAACTTTCCGGGCGTTCCGGCTGTGCCTGCCACCAGTTTTTCAAAGACTGACTGACCGCTTCGGCAGAGACATCAAAGCCTGCAAGGGCGGCCAGTGGGCGAACGGATGTCCAGTTTTTGGCGGCTTCGGCATCGGTGAAGGACGCGTTTCTGAGCATCAAATACCAGGCCTTGGCATTTTCCCAATCCCCGGCGGCCAACAGGCTGCGCAAGGCATTTGGGGCAAACCACAACATATCAACCGTGCGACTTAAATCCGCAATGAAGGGACGGTAAAGACGCGAGATGCTGAAGAAATTACCGGACTTCACGGCCAGATCAAGGGCCATGCTGATGGTTTCTGTGCGGATGACCGCCAATTGACCTTCTTTGGCAGTTACCTGATAAAGCAAAGCCTGTGCTTTAAAGGCATTCAGATTTTCAGCCGTTGCAATGGGGTTGTCCAGTTCTTCCGGCTTGAATTCTACAGACTTATAAGCCTGACCCAGGAAATCAGCACTTGCGAGATTGAATTCGACTGCGCGTTCGACGGCGAGAATATCGCCTGCTTTGGTCAGATAGCTTAGGAAATTTGGATCATCGGTTTTACGCACCTGATCAGAAAGCTGCGCTTTGGAGGCTGCAATCAAGGCAATTTCAAGCGCCTTTGGATTGGGCAAGCTCTCGACCTTGCCGCGTTCTTCATTATGAAGGGCATCCATCAGGGCATAATAAACCGGGTCGTTATCGCCCATTTCTTTTAACAAAGAAAGAGACAGCATGGCCTGATCGCCCTGCTTTGCCATCATACGGCAAAAGGCAAGGGTCTTGACCCAGAACGGGTTTTCACCCGTTTCGATATTTTGCGCCGCCAGCGTGCAGGCTTTGGCAACCTGATCACTGACCAGATAGGCGCGCGCTTCCAGCATTGCCAAATCGCTATTTCGCAAATTCTGCGGGGCGGTGTTGATCAGGGCTGAGGTATCGTTGATCTGCCCCATTTGCGCGAGTTTTTCAGCACGCAAGGCTACCAGGCTTTTGGGTCCGGCTTTTCCCGCTGGTGGGGTTGCCGCGCTTAACAGCAGGCGGCGTTGTAAAATGCGCAGGTAAGGTGCAGAGGGACGCGCGGGTAATTTTGCGATCATCCGTTCAGCAAAATTACGGTTCACACCGTTCCACATATCACTGGGGAAGGCATTGCTGCCGCTTAAAAGACCGGACGCTTCAGAACTGACATCACCCAATGTTTGCACATTAATGCCGCCGGAAATGGTTTTGACCGGTACCGGATTGGTGCTTGGGGTCTGTTCCTGTTGGGCATTGGGGTTGAGCGTGCGAGGCGTCAAGCTACGCGGGCCTGTATCCTGTGCGAAAGTTATGGTTGAAGCGGCAAGCAAAAGGGCAAGGCTGGCACTGGTTGTCAGTAAAAAGCGCATGGAAATCACCGGGGAAAGCGGTCGTCAGGAATTGTTTTGGTCACAGGGGCGGTTGGGGCCGGGATATCCCATGTGGCCAAAAACACGCCTGCGCCACCGAGGACCAGCAGAATAAGTACCAGCAAAAATTTTGAGAAAGCCTTCATGGTGATCTTTTCAACGTCAAATAATGAAAATATGGGCGGCAGTCTAACGGTGTCGTGTCAGACTTTCAATGATTGCGACAGATTATACTTACGAAAATCTGAATTCTTAATTAAAGTAGGATAAATTTTATAAACAAGATTCTTTTCGAAACGAATAAAAGTGACAAAAAAACCTATGAAACTGCACCTTCCAAAAGGACAGTCCCTTGTGATTGTCGGATTGATGGGGGCGGGGAAAACCTGTATCGGGCGTCACGTTGCCCAGTATTTCGATATGCCGTTTGTGGATGCAGACCGTGAAATCGAAGAAGCAGCCGGATGTTGTGTGGCCGATATCTTCGAACTTTATGGCGAGGCGGCTTTTCGTGATGGGGAACGCCGAGTGATTAAACGACTGCTGGAAGGCGATGGATGTATCCTCGCCACAGGCGGTGGTGCGTTCATGAATGACGAAACTCGACAATTGATCGAACAGACCGGGACAAGCCTGTGGCTGAAAGCCCATGTGGATGTGCTGATCAAACGCACCAGCGGGCGCAAACACCGCCCGCTTCTTAATCAGGGTGATCCCGCCAAGACCTTGCGAAAACTGGTAGAAGAGAGGTATCCGGTCTATGAAAAAGCCGATATCACCGTTGAAACCCGTGACGAATCCCTGGATGCGACCGTTAAACGCGTCGTGAATGCCTTAAAAACCGAGTAAACCTATGACCATTGAACAAAATACCCTTCATGTTGATTTAGGGGAACGTAGCTACGATATTCCGGTGGGACCTGGCCTTTTGTCTCAAGCCGCGGACTATATCAAGCCGTTACTTAAAAATAATCAGGCAATCATCGTGACCGATACCAATGTGGGGCCGATCTATCTTGATAAACTGGTTAGTAACCTTGAAACAGCGGGCATCAATTGTGACAGCGTGACCATGCCCGCAGGGGAAGCGACCAAGAGCATTTCCAATTTTGAAAAGCTGGTGGAAGAGATCCTCGGCATGGGGATTGAACGCGGAACGACCTTGATCGCGCTGGGCGGTGGTGTCATTGGTGACCTTACCGGATATGCGGCCAGTGCCTTGTTGCGCGGGATCGATTTTATTCAGGTGCCAACCACGTTGTTGTCCCAGGTGGATAGCTCCGTTGGCGGTAAGACCGGGATTAACGCCAAAGCGGGCAAGAACCTGATCGGCGCGTTCCATCAGCCGCGCCTTGTGCTGATTGATACGGAAACACTGAATACCTTGCCTAAGCGTGAATTGTTGGCAGGTTATGCTGAAGTGTTGAAATATGGCCTTATCAATGATGAAGCTTTCGTTTCCTGGCTCGAAGAAAACGGATCTGCCCTCATCGCGGGTAATCAGGTTTTGCGCGCCCAGGCAATTTTGAAAAGCTGTGCCCATAAAGCCGATGTGGTGGCACAGGATGAAAAAGAAGGCGGGGTTCGCGCACTGTTGAACCTTGGCCACACTTTTGGTCATGCGCTGGAAAAAGAGATTGGCTACAGCGGTGATCTGCTGCATGGCGAAGCGGTGTCGATCGGGATGGTCATGGCCTATGAATTTTGCGCACAACAGGGGCTTTGCAGCAAAGAAGATGGCGATCGTTTGAAAAAACATCTGATCGCGCAAGATATGCCTGTAGACCTGAGTGATCTGCCCTGTGAAGGCTGGACATCTGATCTGCTGATAAAACATATGATGAAGGATAAAAAGGTTCAGGGCGGCAAGCTGACCTTTGTGCTGGTGCGGGGTATCGGTGCGGCCTACCTGGATCGCACGGTTCAGCATGCGGACCTTGTGACTTACCTGGATGACTTGCTCGCCCGTTCAAAAGCTTAAAAATAGAAAGTATGTGTCATGGAATGGATTGTTGCTGCAATTTTTGTACTGATCTTGTTTTCAGCCTTTTTCTCCGGCTCTGAAACCGCGCTGACGGCGGCGTCGCGTCCGTTGATGCATCAGTTGGAGCAAAATGATGACAACAAACGTGCTGGGATCGTCAACCGTTTGCTTGATTCCAAGGAACGGCTGATCGGGGCGATCTTGCTTGGGAACAATCTGGTCAATATTCTGGCCTCAGCCCTTGCGACCAGTGTGATGATCCATTATTTCGGCGAAGCAGGCGTGGTCTGGGCGACCTTGGTGATGACTGTTGTGGTTCTGATCTTTGCTGAGATTATGCCCAAAACTTTCGCGATCCAGAATGCCAATAAAATGGCGCTGGCCATAGCCCCGATTATGAAGGTCATGGTCTTTGTGCTCGCCCCCATTACCATGACCACCCAGTTTATTGTAGCCGGAACGTTGAAGCTGTTTGGCGCTGGCGTGTCGGAAGATGAAGGCCAGACGGCTGAAGAACTGCGCGGGGCCATCAACCTGCATGAAGGCGACGGGGATGAAGGTGTCAGCCAAGAACGCACCATGCTGCATAGTATCCTTGATCTGCAGGAAGTGGAAGTCAGCGAGATTATGACCCACCGCAAAGGCGTGGTTATGATTGATGCAGACCTGCCTGCCGAAGATATCGTCGAACAGGTGCTGGATAGTCCCTTTACCCGCCTGCCGCTTTATCGTGACGATCCGGACAATATCATCGGGGTCATCCATGCCAAGGCCCTGCTGCGCGCCATTCGTGCCCGCAAAGGCGATATGGAAGGTTTGGACGTGGTGGAACTGGCAGGGGAAACCTGGTTTATCCCCGAAGCGACATCATTGATGGGACAGCTTGAAGCGTTTCGGGCGCGTCGGGAGCATTTTGCCATCGTGGTTGATGAATACGGGAGCTTCATGGGGATTGTAACCCTGGAAGATATCCTGGAAGAAATCGTCGGTGATATCGAAGATGAACACGATGATCAGGTCGAAGGGGTGCAGTCCCAGATTGACGGGTCTTACATTGTGGATGGGATTGTGACCATTCGTGATCTGAACCGAGAATTTGACTGGCGGTTGCCAGACGAAGAAGCCGCTACAATCGCGGGGTTATTGTTGCACGAAGCGCGTCGCATCCCTGATATCGGTCAGGTTTTCCGCTTTTATAACTTTAGATTTGAAATTCTGGACAGGAAACGCAACCAGATCACGTCAATTCGCGTTTTTCCACCTTTAAATGATGAATAAATCTAATTAATTCGAAAAAATTGTAGAATAGAATTGCAACATGTGGTTTGATTCCAACTTATATAGGGTAACTTATTTAAAGATAGCCCGTTTTTAAGTGTATAAGGGAGGCCTCCATGCAGAAAAGATTAGTCCCTGATGTGATTAAAGAGTGCCGTTGTACGACTTTTTCGCCGGACCAGACGGCCCGGGATGCAGCAATTCTCATGACCAATGAAAATATCGGTGCGCTTGTTATCGTTGAAGGTGATGCGGTCGTCGGTATCGTGACAGAACGCGATATCATGCGCAAACTGGTGGGGGCACGCGTTGACCCTGATGCGGTGAAAGTCAGCGATATCATGACACCAAACCCGGATACAGTGACCGGGGAATGTCTGGCGGGTCAGGCATTAAATATGATGGTGACCAAAGGTTATCGTCACCTGCCCATCCTGACGGATGACGGCAAGCCTTGTGGCATGGTTTCTGTGCGCGACCTTTATCAGGCGGTGCAGGATAGCTTGCAGGAAGACCTGGAAGCGGTTGAAAACTATGTCCATGGCGGGGATGGATACGGCGTCGGCACTTGACGCAACTTTCAACCTTTCTTATGTAATGAACGAGCCTTTTTTTGATCGGCTGCATCGGTTATGGTGCAGTCGATTGGTTTTTATAGATAGTTTTGGATATTCCCATGCCGCTTCCTGATCCTGCGCCGCGTAAACATTCCCATTCCCGTGCTGTGACCTTTACGGGTTATGAACGTGAAGATGGTCTTTTTGATATCGAAGGGCATCTGGTGGATACCAAAACCTACAGCTTTTCAAATGTGGACCGCGGGGAGATCAAGGCGGGGGAGCCTATTCACAATATGCGTCTGCGCCTGACCGTGGATGAAGAAATGGTCATCAAGGAAGCGGTCGCTTGTATTGATGACAGTCCGTTTAATCTGTGTGACAGCATCGTTCCGGCCTTTAAGGTGCTGGAAGGCATGCAGATCGGTCCGGGCTGGAACAAAAAGACGCGGGAAAAACTGGGCGGGACAAAAGGCTGTACGCACCTGGTGGAAATGCTGGCCCCATTGGCAACAGCCACATATCAGACGCTTTATCCCATCCTGAAACGCCGCCGTGAAGAAGCACCGGAAGATCAGCGTGACAAACCCTCCATGATTGACGGCTGCCACGCGATGGACAGTTCCGGTCCCCTGGTCAAGGAACGCTGGCCGGAATATTATAAAGAAGCAGACGAGACTGCTTAATTACTGAAGATATAACAGAGCTTCTGGCTCATGCCTTCATTTTGACCGCAATAGCAGTTTTCATCATGGCCGATGTGATAGGCTATATTGTCCACCAATGCGGTCAAATAGGTAACGATGAAGGCCCGGATGGCTGAAGTCCGGTTTGCGCGTGGCTTGAAATCACTGATCCATGTGCAAAGCGTGTGAATATCCAATTCTTCCTGAATGCAGATTTTTTCAAGAGCAGACCACATTTCTGGTTCTAACCGAAAGCTGGTGCGCTGACCTGAAATCACAATATTGCGACTGATCAAAGATTCTGACATAGACAATCTCGCCTTTAAGTATTCTTGGGTTTTATGTTTTCACTCTTATTGGTTTTACACCAATTTAAAGCTTTTTCTACCATTAGGCTTGAAATTGACTTTTGTCAATTGGCGAAAGAATATTACGATTTGCTCTTATTATACTCCTTTTGGGTTAGGGTTTTGAGCGATAAGGCGTGCACACGCTCTTTCAATTCCTCGGCCAGGACGTCATAGACCATACGCTGACGTTGAACCCTTGATACGCTGTCGAATACATCTGATACGATCAGAAGACTAAAGTGGCTTTCACCTTGTGGGTTTGCACCTGCATGACCGGCATGCATATAAGATTCGTCTTCAAGTACCAGTTTTGCAGGGGAAAAGGCGTCCTGGAGCTTTTTTTCCATAATTTCGGCGATTGCCATGATGATTTCCTTATGATGCTAAAGGGTTGAATTTCCTACGGGTTGAGAAGTTATAATATTTCAACTCAGAGATTACGAAAGGTAACACTTGATAACTTAACTGTATTACTATACTAAGGGAGTATACCAATAAAAATATTTCCGAGGGATAAACTGACTTGAAAAAGTCTTTACTGCTAGTTGGAGCTACAACCTATGTCGCAGACTATTAATAAAAAAAAGGCGGATGACGTCGATCGCTTTGTTGGCGAAAAGATTCGAGAAAGACGTATCATGTTGGGACTGACCCAGCAAGAACTGGCTCATGGTATTGGTGTTACATACCAGCAAGCCCATAAATATGAGCAAGGCGTGAACCGTGTTTCCGCTGGTCGTCTTTTTGAAATTGCCCGCATGCTGAATACCCCAGTTGAATTCTTTTTTGATGGCATTGGTGGGGAAACCCCACGCGAAACAAATACGCGTGAGCGTATGGGCCTGGAATTGTCGCGTCATTTCTCAATGATTCGCAACGAAAAGTATCAGGAAGCCATCTCAAGCCTCGCACGCGCCTTGGCTGATGAAAAATAGTGAAATGAGTTAATGGGAAAAATAGTACCGTTAACTCATTTATCGCTTTTATAAACTTTCCAAGCTTGCTATAGAAGGCGGTCATGATCATATTCCAGATGATGAGAATGGCTTTATAACAGGTTTGACGCGTGACGACGAAAAGTGATCTTCGCTTTAATAGCCGTTTCTGGGAAGAAACCGCAGAAGAAATAGACCCGGATGCGCCGCGCTGTGCATGGCCGGACTGTGATGCTGTGGGTGAATTCAAAGCGCCCAAGTCGCGCGATCATTTGCGCGATTATCACCATTTCTGCCTTGATCATGTCCGTGAATATAACAAACGCTGGAATTACTATGAAGGTATGAACAGTGCAGATATCGAACGCGATATGCGCAAGGACTATACCTGGGACCGTCCCAGCTGGAATTTTGGAACCTTTAAACGTCCCCCCGGTGCATCCGGTGGCGGGTTTAAGGATGATTTCGGCTTCTTTAATGAAGACGGCAGTTTCAAAAATGAGCCCCAGGACGATTACGAACAATATGACTTTGAAGAACGCAAGGCTTTTGCACTTTTGGACTTAAAACCAGGTGCAACCCTTGACGAATTGAAAGCGCGTTATAAAGTTCTGGTAAAGAAATACCATCCCGATGCAAATGGCGGTGATAAAGAGGCAGAAGAACGCTTCAAAATCATCAGCCAAGCCTATACACTCCTCAAAAATACAATCATCGAATAAATCGAAAGAATAAAATTATGAATGAGATTTCAGGCGTACAAGCCTTCCCTTTGAATGCACCAGATACGAAAGTTGATGTAAAAGCGACATTTGGCATTGATGTGGATATGCAGGTTCCTGCTTTTTCCATTCGTAACGAATATGTGCCGGATGTGGATGAAACCTATCGCTTTGATAAGGAAACCACACTGGCGATTATCGCTGGTTTCACCCATAACCGTCGTGTTCTTATTCAGGGTTATCACGGGACAGGGAAATCTTCCCATATTGAACAAGTGGCCGCGCGCCTGAACTGGCCGTGCGTGCGCATCAACCTAGACAGCCACATCAGCCGGATCGACCTGGTGGGTAAAGATGCCATCGTTCTGAAAGACGGCAAGCAGGTGACAGAATTCCGCGAAGGGATCATTCCATGGGCGCTGCAACACCCATGTGCGTTGGTCTTTGATGAATATGACGCCGGGCGTCCAGACGTTATGTTTGTGATCCAGCGTATCCTGGAAGTGGAAGGCAAACTGACTTTGCTGGACCAGAACCGTGTGATCCGCCCGCATGAACATTTCCGCATGTTTGCCACTGCCAACACCATTGGTCTTGGCGATACAACAGGTCTTTATCACGGCACGCAACAGATCAACCAGGGCCAGATGGACCGTTGGTCCATGGTTCAGACGCTGAACTATCTGCCCCACGATCAGGAAGTTGAAATTGTTCTGGCCAAACGTGAAGAGCTGAATACCGAAGAAGGTCGCAAGACCGTAAGTGCGATGGTGGAACTGGCCGATATGACCCGTCAGAGCTTCATCAACGGGGATATCTCCACTGTCATGTCACCCCGTACCGTTATTACATGGGCGGAAAATGCTCATATCTTCGGTGGTGATCTGGCTTATGCCTTCCGTGTGACCTTCCTGAATAAATGTGACGAGATGGAACGCCCTGTTGTGGCGGAATTCTATCAACGTTGCTTTGATGTTGAGCTGCCACTGAGCGCAGCGCGCGTGGCGTTAAGCTAATGCAGGAAGAAGTCCGTGATCTTCTGAAACGGGTAACCTCGGCAACGGTGCGATCCTTTTCCGGGGAAGCCGAACTGTTGGTGAATTACTCCCCAGGCGCGGCAACCGTTTCAAAATCTGCCGTGCGTCTGCCGATGCCGTCGCGTGGATCAATCTCTCAAGGGGATCTGGAAAAGTTGCGCGGCACGTCTGATGCGGCCGCTATGCGCCTGCGCTTTCATGATGCTGATCTTCATCGCGCGAAGATGCCAAGCGACCCAAACGCGCGCGACGTTTTTGAACTGGTCGAACAGGCCCGTGTGGAAACATTGGGGGCACGCCGCATGGATGGAGTTTCTGCCAATCTTCGCACTTTGTTGGAAAGTCGCTGTGAAGAAAACGGTTGGTTGAAAGCAACCGTTAAAGAAGACGTGCCGATTGCGCAAGGTATGACCCTGTTGATCCGCGAAAAGCTGACAGGTCAGGAACTGCCGCCGGCCGCGAAAAAGGCAGCTGATCTGTGGCGTCCATATCTGGAATTCCATGTGAAGGACAGTTTGGACAAGATTGTGGAAAATGCCCACGATCAGAAAGCCTATGGTGAAGCGGTTTATCAGTTCCTGGAAGAGATGGAAATCATCGAACCTTCCGGCAAAAAGGATGAAGACAACACCCGGTCCGAGCAAAAAGAAGAAACTCAGGGCGATGACAATCCATCCGAAGATGAGATTGAAAGCGTTGGTGGTGGCGCGGATATGGGTGATGACATGGAAATGCCATCGACAGAAAGCGAAAGTTCAGACTCCATTGAAGGGGAAACTGAAGAAGGCGTTGAAGATACGGACGCTCAGGCTGAAAAAGGTGAAACACCTGCCGGACCGATGTCTGTGCCGAACCTGTTAAACCCGGATGAGGCCATTCAGATTAACTATGAGGCTTACACCAAAGAGTTTGACGAAGAAATTGCCGCAGCTGAACTGGCCGATGGGGAAGAACTTGAACGTCTTCGCCGTCAGTTGGATATGCAGTTGGCCAATTTGCATGGGGTTGTTGCACGCATTGCCAATAAGCTGCAACGTCGCTTGATGGCACAGCAGCAACGATCCTGGGAATTCGATCTGGAAGAAGGCCTGTTGGATAGTGCGCGTCTGGCCCGCATCGTCGCCAACCCGACCCATTCACTTTCTTATAAATGGGAAAAAGAAACGGAATTTCGTGACACGGTGGTTACGCTTCTGATCGATAATTCCGGTTCCATGCGTGGCCGTCCGATCACGGTTGCGGCCATCAGTGCGGATATTCTGGCCCGTACGCTTGATCGCTGTGGGGTGAAGGTGGAAGTCCTTGGCTTTACCACCAAAGCCTGGAAAGGCGGCAAGTCACGTGAAAAATGGATGAGTGAAGGCAAGCTTCCTAATCCGGGGCGACTGAACGATCTGCGCCATATGATCTACAAGTCAGCGGATGAACCCTGGCGTCGGGCCAAAAACAACATGGGCCTGATGTTGAAGGAAGGATTGCTCAAGGAAAATATCGATGGAGAATCCTTGATCTGGGCCTACAAACGTCTGATGTCGCGTCCGGAAGAGCGAAAAATCCTGATGGTGATCTCTGACGGGGCCCCGGTTGATGATTCAACCCTGTCCACCAACCCGGGCAGCTATCTGGAAGCCCACTTGCGCGAAGTGATTGAATGGATGGAAACGCAAACCCCTGTTCAATTGACCGCAATCGGGATTGGTCACGATGTGACCCGTTATTACCGAAATGCGGTGACGCTGAGCAATCCGGAAGATCTGGGCGGTACCATTCTGCAGAACCTTGCGGATATGTTCGATACCAAGCTGGATCACCTCCATCTACGGAGAAAGTAATGCAAACATTGGGTAAGAGAAAAGGGCTGTTCACAGGTGGATGCCTTTTTCTCTGCCTGATGGGGGTGTCCTTGGCATCAGCCTATGCCGATGACATCAAAATCTATTCGGAAGATGTCGAATTCGCCCCATTTGAAACTGATCATGTAAAACTTCTGTCCGTTACCCTACTGTCGGCGACGGATGATCGTTTTGGCGGGTTGTCCGGCCTGCTAAAGACGGACGCAGGATATATTGCGGTTAGTGATCGCGGGACGTTGTTTCGGTTTGATGGGGACAGCTTTCAAAAGGCCTCAGTGATTGATCTGCTTACGTCGAGTGATGTCTCGTTATCCACAAAGCGTGAAAGCGATGCGGAAGGACTGGCTGCTGGCCCTGACGGCACATTCTATGTCTCGTTTGAACGTGATCACCGGATTGTTCCCTACAGACAGACGGGGCAGACCGCAGGTGAACAGCTTGCTTTACCTCAAAATGTGATTGCTCTCCCCAAAAATGGGGGGCTGGAGGCAATAGAGACGCTGCGGGACGGTCGTCTGGTCTTGTTGGGGGAGGGGAAGAAGAATAAGCCAACGGCCCCTTTATGGGTGCAGCATGGCGATAAATGGCAGGCTTTTCATCTGAAAAAGCGCGATGGCTTTCGTCCAACTGGGCTGACGCGTCTTCCTGGTAGTGATCAATTGATTCTTTTGGAACGATTCTATCAGCCGATAACAGGCGTGAGAGTGCGTCTGTCGTATCTGGATGTACAGAGAGGCACCCGTGGGGTCTTGCTAGCTGAATTGGGGCCACCAATGCCCATTGATAATTTTGAAGGGATCACAGCGTATCTGGATGACCGGGGGCGTGTGGTCCTGACCTTGATTTCGGATGACAATTTCAGCATCCTGCAGCGCACGTTGGTTACGAAGCTTTTGCATGACCCGTCCTAAAATACGTTGACGGTTTTAGGTTAAGCCCGTTGCTTTTGGCAGCGGGCTTTTCTGTGCATTTGGTTTGGCGTTTTCAT
>NZ_JAWLVJ010000028.1:0-39289 GCF_033100395.1 Terasakiella sediminum
CGATATGACAAAACGATGTTAAGCTTTCTCGGCTTCGTTCAGGTCACATCAATTCGGGTTTGGGTAAAGCACTTTGTCAACAGAACCTAAGAGTAATTCAGAGAAAACAATCATTGAAATAAGCAGACAATTTCTCTTGTACGCTAAAGTTCTGTCAGAAATTGGGTTTGGAATTTCAATCTTCTCTTGCATAGAAAGCTCCAGATAGACAGGTTTTATAGGTGTGTGGTATACCTGTATGGTAAGTCTGTATGGTAGGCAAGTTTCGTTCTTGAGTTATTCTTGCTCTAACTGGTTGTTTCTAAATAAAAAACCCCACGAATTTAATCGCAGGGTTTTTAATGGCGGATGGCTAGGGATTCGAACCCCAGGTACCTCTCGGTACAACGGTTTTCAAGACCGCCGCTTTCGACCACTCAGCCAGCCATCCTCAGATTGTGGAGAGGGTAATAGCCCAATCCGTATGTGCTTAGCAAGGCCTAATTTTTGTTTTTTTAAAGTTTTTTCAAAAATAAAAAAACTTGCACTTCCACGGGGGGTGTTCTTAAATGGTTATATATGAAACTAAATATTATCACTTCGGGAATATGTAATGAATAAAGGGCCTTCAGACTCTTTTCAGCTGGAAAATTTCTTTCCTTATCTGGTCAGAATTTATTATCGCGCCGTCAGTCAGTCGGTCTCTACCATTTATGAAAAAGAATATAATCTAACGGTGTCAGAATGGCGGGCTATGGCCGTTCTGGGGAATGAGCAACCTTTGTCTGCTGGGGAAATTGTTAAACGTTCCAGTATTGATAAGGTCAAGGTCAGTCGTGCGATTGCTGGGTTAACCAAGGCAGGTTATCTGGAACGCCGCGTGGATGAAGATGACCGTCGCAAAGTTGCCCTGCAACTGACACGGTCCGGGCATCTGGTGTTTCAGGATCTGGTGGGCAAGGTGCGTAACCTGGAAGAAGAATTGCTGGAGGGGCTGACAGAAAATGAACGCGCCACGCTCTATACATTAATGACCCGGGTGCGTAAAAATGCCGAAGCCATCGAAAACCGTTTTAACGAAGAAGAATAGATAATTTAAATTATATCCACTCTAAAAATTTACTATATTGTTTCTAAATTTATAGTATATTGAATTTTACATAACCTTTTACACCTGTGTGGGAGAGCTGATGGTAGAAATCAGCGCCGAAGGAGCAATCGCCCCGATAATCTCTCAGGCACCTGTACTGCACATGGTTTAAGGCTCTGGAGAGTGGATGGTTT
This sequence comes from Terasakiella sediminum, assembly GCF_033100395.1. NCBI lineage: Bacteria > Pseudomonadati > Pseudomonadota > Alphaproteobacteria > Rhodospirillales > Terasakiellaceae > Terasakiella > Terasakiella sediminum. The sequence goes on from NZ_JAWLVJ010000028.1 coordinate 1,264, forward strand.
CATCCCACCGAAGGTCAGTCCCGTTTTTGCGATAGTCAGGACGGGGACAATCTCAGGTCAAAGGACAGAGGGGGCACATCTTAATTTTGGTCGTAAACGACTAATCGTGTAAGGAGTGCTCATTCATGAATGACCAGGAACGTCAGGCGCAGCTAGAAACAAACCTCAGTGTTGTTGATCTTTTCAGTATCGGTATTGGCCCGAGCAGTTCCCACACGGTCGGGCCGATGCGTGCAGGCTATTTGTTTTGTCAGGATCTGATCAAGGCGGATGACCTCGCCAATACGGCATCATTGCGGATTGATCTGTTTGGATCGCTCGCACTGACAGGGAAGGGGCACGCGACCCACGATGCGGTGCTGTTGGGGTTGTCTGGGGAACGTCCCCGCAATGTAGACCCAGATGCCGTTCCTGGAATTTTGAATAAAATTCGAACGGAGAACCAATTGGTTTTGGCGGGGGAGCACACGGTCGCTTTCGTTGAAGATGATAACCTGATCTTCAACTATGATGAGGTCATGCCGGAACATCCAAATGCCATGCGGATTGCGGCGTTTAACGCAGACGATGACCTGATCCATCAACAGGAATATTTCTCTGTCGGGGGTGGGTTTATCGTGGTGAAAGGGGAGCATAACCGCGCGGAATATAGTGGCGATGACGTGACTCTGCCGCACCCCTTTACCTCCGGTGACGAACTGCTGGAAATGGGGAAAGACAAAGGCCTAACCATCGCGGAAATGATGATGGAGAATGAACTGACCTGGCGTACTGAAGAAGAAACAAAAGAATTCCTGTCCAACATTCATCGCACCATGATGGACTGTATTAAACGAGGGTATGAGCAGGAAGGGTACCTACCTGGGGAATTCAACGTTAAACGCCGCGCACGTGACCTCTATATAGAATTGACCGAACGACCAGAAGCGGGCTTGAAAGATCCGCTAACCGTGATGGATTGGGTGAACCTCTATGCCCTTGCGGTAAATGAAGAAAATGCATCCGGCGGACGCGTCGTGACAGCCCCGACCAATGGGGCGGCGGGCATCATTCCAGCAGTTCTTCGTTATTATGAACGGTTTTGTCCGGCTGCGGATCAGGACGGGATTGAACGGTTTTTGTTAACCGCTGGTGCTATTGGTGTGCTCTATAAAAAACGCGCTTCAATCTCTGGGGCAGAAGTGGGCTGTCAGGGGGAAGTCGGTGTGGCCTGTTCCATGGCGGCTGCCGGCTTGACGGCCGCATTGAACGGCACCAATGAACAGATTGAAAATGCAGCAGAAATCGGGATGGAACATAACCTTGGACTAACTTGCGATCCCGTTGGTGGACTGGTGCAAATTCCTTGTATTGAACGTAACACCATGGGGGCGATGAAGGCCATTAATGCATCGCGTCTTGCCCTTCGTGGGGATGGTACGCATCTGGTGTCATTGGATAAGGTGATCGAGACCATGCGGCAGACGGGACTGGACATGCGCAGCAAGTATAAGGAAACGTCGCAAGGTGGTCTTGCCGTAAATATTGTGGCCTGTTGATATGTCTTAAAAGTTGTTTCCTACCTGCTGCTGTTGGGAATTTGGAGAGAATAGGTCCATTTTCTGTGTAATTTTATATAAGTCTGATTGAATGGAATTGGCGATATATTACCTAAGCCGTATATTTTTTGCCGGAAAATTTTCTTAACGTTGGGTCAAGAAAAGATTCGCATCTCGTGTGGCTCTATTTGTGGTTTTGGTTGTGTGATCTAATTAACAGTCGAAAAAATATTTTTTGGATTGTCTTAAAAACATCATAATTAGGCCTTTAAAAACAATGGCTTATTTTGAAAGGTATTAGAGTGCTTGAAAATAGGGTTATTTAATGAACCCTAACCGTATTGTTGTTTCCGCAACTGCCTGAAATTTGATAAAATAATCCGAACAATTAAAACCTAAATCGTGCTTTTTGAGGGGCATGGGTTAACATCAAATAGGCGGGCAAGCTTATGAATTATTTCGATCGTGGTAACGGACAGTCCGGTGATACTGGTACTGCCGATTTTGTATGGACAGCTGATAACCTTAAGGTTGTATTGCCGTCGAGTTTCCAGATAGCGACGGCGCAGTTTGAGCGAGCGGGACCTGATCTCGTCATTCAGGCGTCCAGTGGGGAACGCCACCTCGTCGAAAATTATTTTGCTGCCCAGAGCCAGCCGGAAATCGGTTTTGACAATGATGTGGTTTTGCCCGCCAACATCATTTCAAAGCTTGCCGGACCCATTGCTCCCAACCAGGTCGCACAACAAGGGGATGCTGCCACGGCTGAACCGATTGGTACGGCTGAAACTGTCGAAGGCGCTGTTTTTGCCGTGCGCGCGGATGGTAGCCGTGTTGAGTTGGTAACGGGTGATCCGGTTTATCAAGGTGATGAACTGGTGACTGAAGCCGGTGCGGCGGTTGGTATCATCTTTGCTGATGAAACCACCTTTGCGCTTGGTGAAGAAGGACGCATGGTTCTGGATGAAATGGTCTATGATCCGGGTGGGGAAGATGGGGCCGTGGGCCTGACGCTTCTGTCCGGTGCCATGACCTTCGTTTCCGGCGCGGTGGCCAAAGTTAATCCAGATGCCATGCAAATCACCACACCCGTTGCGACCATCGGTATTCGTGGGACGGGTGGTATCGTCAATGGCGGTGATGTCGCGTTGATCGGGGAAGCTGACGGCCAGGTCGGTGAGATTTCGGTGACAGCGCCAAATGGTCAAACCATCACCCTGAACCAGGAAAACCAACTGGTGACGAGTTCAGCGACAGGGCTTGGTGCCGTTACGGTTGCCGATGTAGAAACTCTCGTTGCCATTGGTGGGAATTCGACGGCTGTCATGGCGGCAGCAGGTTTGATTTCTGACGAGATTGCGTCGGCCGCGCAACAGGCGCAAGATAAAATTGATGGTCAAAGCGAGGTAGAGGTTAATTCCGCAGAAGCGGAATATTCCGATGCTTTAGCCAATTTTTCTGTCGAGGTTCAATCTGTCCAGTTTAATATTCTCAAATTCCTTAAAGATTTGGATAGAGATCTCAGATTTGACCCTCGAGTAACTGGAGCAATTGGCGAGTTTAGTGAGTTTGATGCGGCTGAAGCACTTTTGGCTGCTGCAATCGCGTCTGCAAATGCTGCGGCATCTGCGGCATCTGCAGCGGAAGTCAAAGTTCAAAATGCAACGGATGAAACCTCAGCGGCGAATAGTCTTGCGGCAATCGGTGTCACTGACACAGCAGCCGTTATTGATGTTGTTTACGCCGGGTTTGATTCCTTTGGATCGGCCCTTGCTGTTTCTGCTTCCGCCAGTAGTGTGGCAGAACTGGCCACCGCAGCCTTGTATACCACAGGCGAAGGGGTTTCTGGGGATGAGTTGTTACTGATTGCTGAAGAAATTCAGACAGCAGCGGATGCAGCCTTGCTCGCGGCACAACGTATTGACAAAGTTGTCGATGCGGTAATTGCAGCGGCCGAAGAGATGATGAATGAAATCATCAATAATTACAGCACCATTCTGGCAAGTGATGGCGGTGGTGATCTGGATACCGCTTTGCAAAATTATGCAGCGACAAATGATGACGATAAAATCGATGCTTTGCTTGCAGATGAAGGCTTTACGCTTTCAGATGTAAATACATTCCTGGATGATGTAACAACAGCGGTTAGTGGCGCATCAACACAAATTTCTGAAATTCAGACATCGCGCGGGGATGCAACATTCCTTGCTGATTTTGATACGATTATTTCAGAAGCAACCACTTTCATCAACAACGCTGATACTGCGGCAACGACAGCGGCGACCGCCCTTGTGACCGATACGGTTGCAGATGTGAAAACCAACGCGGCATCGGCTCGGACATCAGGACTGAATTTTGAAAGCTTGCTGACCACCTTCAAGCAAGGGGCGCTTTCGACTTATAAAACGGCGCACGCTGGAGCGATTAATGCACGTGTTGCTGATACGGCGGCTGAGAGTGAAGTCAGCAATTTGCAAACACAAACCTCTCTCGGGACGACAACCTCGGCCTATAAGGCTGCATCGAATTCTGGTCCGGCGGGTGACGACTATATGGACGGCACCACAGAACAGCGTCTTTACGGCGCAGATTGGGATGCAGGTGTTACAGATAACAAAACTGTCGAAGCTGATGGGGACAATGCAGATAAGACGGACGGAACACAAGGCGCGGTAGGCACGACATCTGCAGCTTATGATACGGAAAAAACCGATCTGGACAACGCCATCACTGCCCTGCAAACAGCGTCGGGGAATGTTTTGACGCCGCTGATCGAATGGGCAAAAGCGGAAGCCAAGCTGGAAGTTCTGACAGAACGGACAGGCCTTGCGCTTGATAACGTACAGGCTTATGCAATCGATGAAATCGAAAATGCGGCGGAAAACTTTATCGATACCGTTGGCGTGACAGTCGATGCTTTGATTGAAACGCTGGCGCAGGCAGAAGCCAGTCTTGCCGGGACTGCACCTGCAAGCTTTACGGCGGCTGAAACACAATTCACAAGTTTGCAAACGGCACTTTCGGACCTTTCAGCGAGTATTGATGGGATTGGTCTGTATGAAGATGATACAGCAGACGATCCAACCAAGGCCGAATTGCAACAAATGGTCGATGATGCCCTGGCAATTGGCACGTTGCTCGAAGACGTTGAAGCGGCGCTGACAACAGCTTCTGGCGATCTGACTGGTGAAGATGCGGCAAAGGGTTATGTTGATTCTTTGATCACCGCGATTGGGTCGATCGAAACAGCATTTGATACAGCACTGGTTCAGTTAGACCAAGGCATTGATTTTGATACAACAGGTGCAGATGATCTGAGTGTCGGCAATGGGGCAACCATTTTGTCCACTGCGGTTGGCGAAATCAACGAAGCCATCGCAGCGATGAATACGGCGATGGATGATATCTCCACGGCAGTACAAACCCTGTCTGATTCGCATTCTGCGGATACTGTTCTGGCCCAGAATGCACAGGATATCACAACGCAGGTTGATAATTCCAAGACGCTGAATGATTTTGCGAAGTCACTGACTGATCTGTGGGAAAGTGCGTTTGATACGGCAAATACAGAACGTGAGGCGGCACAAACAGATTTTACGACTAAAGAAACAGCTTACAACAATGCGTTGGCAGCTGAAGAAGCAGCACGTGTTGCGCTTGTTGGGGATTCATCAAATAACGGTGCCTTGAAAGACTTTCAGGATGCGGGCACAGCCAAGTATGAAGCTGAAAAGACACTTGCCTATGATGAAGCTTACCTGGACGTCGGTCGTTCGATTGCAGAAGACCGTGCGGAAAAATTCATTCAACAACAGGAACAGACCGTCGAAACGGCACTGACCAATGCTTTTGCGGCAGTTGAAAGTGCCAAAGCAGCAAGTGTTGCGGCACAAAATGCTTCTACACCGACCAATAATGATGTTTCCATTACCCAACAGGCGCAAGCCGATGCGTTGGCGGCGAAAAATGCAGCGGCAACAGCACTTGGGGATGCGCAAGCTGCGATTACACGTGTTCGTCAACTTGCGACAGACAGTACATCCTTTAATAATTTGGGCAAAGCTGCACCTTCTGATGTGACCGAACGTTACAACACGCTGGCGTCCAAATTCGAAACCTTGAAAGCTGTGGCAGCCGTTGATGGCACTACCTACACCGATGTAGACGGGTCAACTCAGACATTTAACAGCGACGGCACCGTGCAAAAATTGGCACTGGCCGTCGATGCCTATGATGCGTTGGCTGATTTGCGCGCTGCTGGGGCCAATCAGACTGATATCAACAATGCGCAAACTGCTGCCAACACAGCTGCTGGTGATGTAGAAGCGGCTGAAAAAGCAGAAGCCACTCAACGTGCAGACGCTGCGGTGTTGGAAGCTCAATCTGCCTTGAAGCTGGCCCAGGATACGCTGGCAACGGCGCAATTATCATTAACTGAAGCAAATAAGACTGACGTCACGGGCGCACAGTCGCTTTATGATCAAATCAACACGAGCCTTTCTACAGTTGATAGCTTTGAAGACGATGCGATTGCAGCGCGCGCCACGATCGGCGGTCCAACAACTGCGGCACAGGCAGGGGCTGCGGCCAGTACGGCAGAAGCCGCGGCGAATTCTGCAGTCAGTGAAGCTGCCAATATGGTTTCACTATCCAAGCAATTGTCCGGGCTTGTTGTAGCCTGGGCAGTCGCAGAGGTTAGCGCACAACTGGCTATCGCCGAAGCCGCACAGGCAGCGGCAGAGGCTGCAAACGATTTATTGGAAACAGCGTATAACCAGATCAATATCAATTATTCGACCAAGACTGTTACGCAAGATGCGGTTGATGCGGTTCAGGGTCTTGTCCAGAATACAATTACGACACAGGCGGCAATTGTTGAAAATCAGGTTGCAATCGCAGATGCTGCCTTTGCAGCGGCTGAAGCCGCACTGGACATTGGGCGCCTTGGTTCCGGTAAATATTCCGCCTTTGCAACCGATTTGCAAACTGCTGCGGACGAAGTCGGTGATACCCGTCAGGCAGCGTCCATTACAGAAAACACAAGCCAAAGTGCGCAGGCAAATCTGGCAACAGCAGAACTGTCACAGACCCTGATTGAAACCTTGCTTCAGGCCCGACAGGACCGCGAAGCCGCAGAAGCCGCTGCACAGGAAGCTGCTGATACAGCTGCGCAAAATGCGCAAGATGCCTTGGACGAGCAAGAAGCCGCACAAGCAACGGCGGATGCAGAAGCTGCTGCGGATGCGAGTGCTCAGGCCGATATTGCTGCGGCGAAAGCAGCCCTTGCCGCAACCTATGCGGAAGCGGCACAACAAGCAGCGATCCGTGCGAACCAGACTGTCGCAGATGCGCAATATGAATTGGCTTCACAGGCTGCGCAGGAAGCGGCGGCGGCGGCCACTCAGGCTGCAAAACTTGCCGCAGGTCATGGGGCAACGGCATTGGCATTTGCAACGACGGCATCGTCGTCTTCTGCTGAAGCACAAGCCAGTCTGGCGATTGCATTGACTGCGAAAAATACGGCCACCAATTCGGCTGCGGCGGCAAGTTCCTGGCGTTCAGGTGAAGCGACCACGGATGTTGATGATGCAAAAGATGCAGTGACGGCTGTTTCCGGGTCAAACGGTCTTGTAGCACGTGCCAATGCAAACGCTGAAGCGGCTATTGCCGCGGTGAATACAGCAAAATTTGGGGATGGTGCAGATAAACTTGGTTCTATCCAGTTGCAGGTGGACGCCGCGTCGGCCAAAGCGTCCTGGGATTCACAGATTGAATCTGAAGGCAGTGCGGTTGATCGTCTGCTGACAGAAATGAACAAAGAAGGCATCGTTGATGGTGATGGTGCAGCATATACCAAAACCTTTATCGCTGGTCTGGATGCTGCAGGGTTGGATGCTCTTGATTTGACCGATGCCGGAGCCAAAGAAATTGTTCTGCGTATTTGGGTGAATGCGCTGAAATCTGCCAAGACGGCAACAGCAAATGCAGAAACGGCATATAATACTGCCAATGATGCCGCAACCAGTGCAACGACCGAGGTTAGCGTTGCTGAAGCCGAAGCTGCAGCCGCCCTGAAGGCAGCGGTTAATGCGGCAGCACAGGTTGCAGATTTAGTCGCAAAACAGGCTGCTGCTGAAGCTACGGAAACATTGGGTCGTCTGGCGGCTGATTTACAGGCTGAAAGTACTGTTGATGATGTTTTGGATGTTCTGGATACATCAAGGGTGGCGCTGAATAGTGCGACAGCAACGGATGACGCTACAGATATCATTAATGATGAATTTTCAACGCTTACATCCTTAACATCATTGACTGTTTCGACCATCACGCAAGATGATGTTGATGCCGCAAATGCGGCTTATACAGCGGCGACAACTGCGTTGGCTACGGCACTGACTGCGAAAAATAACGCCGATACTGCGGCAGCTAAAATTGATGATGTTGATGGGGCTGGAAGTGGAACCATTTCGGCGATTGAACAATTTTATGTGGACGTTTCCGGCCTGCCGGGTACGCCTTCTATTGGTCAGCTAGATAATTACGACACAAATACTCATGATTGGGTTTATGTTAACGGCACGACACATGTGGTTCATGTAGATTCTGTTGCAAAATATAATTCCGTTCTGTCCAACATTGACCTGGTTGAAAAACAAACAGATCAGATCACCAAGACCTATAACACCCTTGCGGCCAAAGTGGACGAAGCGGCACAAGCGCTTGAGTCCATCCTGGCTGTTAAACGGGAAGCCGACTTCATTACAGCTGGCGAAGTGCAGGATATCAAAGACGAATTTGGTGATGCCGTTGAACGGACAGAAACAGCCACCGAAAAAGCTGTTGATTCAGCTTATTCTGCTATTGATGCGGTTAAATCATCCATTGATGGCGTGATTGCCCTGGTTGACGGTGCAAGTGTCGATGGCAGCAATGTTGTAACTGTCACAGGCGACGCTGACCTTGGTACCTTGTTGACTACTGCGTTGCAGAATATCGTTGCAGCGCGTACGGCTGCGGATAATTTACGCACCGATGTTGATGGTTGGTCAACGGATGACGGCAGCCTGACAACACCAACGGATCAGGCTGTTGCAGATGCGATTACCGATATTGGTACTGTCGTTGGCAATATGGGCACGATTGTTCAGAACCTGACAGACGTTCTGGCTGATCTGACAGATGGGACATTTGCCGATGATGCGGCCATTCTCGCCCTGGATGGTGCCCGTCATGCAGAGACGTCGATTACGCAAGCCCAATCTGCAGCAACCAATTTGCAGACATTGCGCGGGAATCAGACTGACTTGAATTCAGCGACAACCGTCGAAGCTGCCTTGGCCGAATTGGAACCAGCCAATGATGCCACTGCAAATGCCAAAACCGCTGCGCAGGAAGCAGGGGAGGCTGCAAATAATGCAGGTCAGATTTCGGATATCCAGCAAACCCAAGCGGCCCAAGCTGCCGCGGATGCTGCCCAAGCCGCCCGTCAGGCCGACTTTGATGCAGTGATTGCGGCACGCGATAACACTGAAGCCGTTTCCACAGCTGCACGTGATGATGCGGATGCTGCCAAAACGGCCTATGACAATGCGGTCGCTGATCTGAATACGGCAACCACGCAAGCAGCAGATGCCGCAACAGCTGCGACCTTTAGCGGGTCAACATTCTCTGATCAGAAAGTTAAGGCAGCGATTGAACAAGCCAATACAGCAGCACAACGAGCCTTGGGGGCTGACAGCAATAACGCTGATGCTTTGAATATCACCTCTGAAGTTGCCAAGGCGCGGGCGGCTTGGTTGGCTGCAGAAACAGCAGCGGATAATGCAGACGCAGCTTATGCTGCGATTTTGCAGGCCGTGACGGATGCGACAACTGCCTTTGATGCAGGCAATTCCGTTTCACAATATCGTCAAACAGCTGAAACAAACGTCAAAACGCTTGTTGATGAAAATGACACGGCAGATACCAAACGTCAGGAAGCACAAACCGCAGAAACAGATGCAGGCACGGCTGCAACACGCGTTGCGACCCAATCACAAAGTGCTGTCGATAATCGTGACATATATAATGTGTCTGATAGCGTCGCCAACCTGTCCGGCAATGCCGAAGATCAGGTTGACGCTGCACTGACTGCCATGACCAGTTTGAAATCTGAACGTGATACAGCTGAAACCAACGCACAGACCGTGCAAACTAATGCCGAAGCAATTTCTATTGAATCTGCCGCTGTTAGTAATGAAACTGAAGCAGCTGCTCTGCAAAATGAGATCCAAGCGGAAAAAGACGCCCTGACAACTGCAGAAGGACTTGCAAGTGATGCTGCAGAAAATGCAACAACCCATCTGGCGACGATTCAGGCTGCCTATGATCAGGCTGTGTTGGACCGTGATGCAGCACAGACCTTGGTTGACAACGCAGGTACTGATGCAAATACCTTCGCCCAAGCTGAATTAACAGCTGCAAAAGCGGCGGTGACCGAACTTGCCGCCTTATTGCAGGAAGCAACGAATGTGAATGCCGAAGCACAATCAGCTGCGACTGAAGCTGCAAATTCATTGACCCTGGTAAATGAAATTGGTGGGGATGTTGCTGAAATTTTGGCTGAAGCAGCGGCGGCCAAAGCACAAGCGATTGCGGCATATGATGCGGAAGCTGATGCGTCTGCTGCGACAGCTGGACAATCGGCGACCCGTGCAAAACAAATCTCTGACGAAGTCTCCCTTAATAATGAGGGGCTTTATCATGATGCGAAAACACTCGCCACTGACACGAATACAGCTATTCAAAACTGGCTGGACGATAACACTATCCAGACAACGCTTGAAACCAAGCTGGGCACGACAGATTACAATGCACTGAAAGCTGCAGTTGAAGCGCTGCAAGATAATGTTGATAACACGGCAAGTAACCTGAATGCGCAATTGGATACGGCCCTTGGGGAAATCACAACAGCCCTGAGCGCTGCACAAAATGCGGCGACCGCAGCCCAAGGATTTGCAGATCAGACCAATACTGAAATTGCGGATGCCAGATCAGGGGCGCAAAATGCAGCGGCCCAAGCGGTGACAGCAGAAACCAACGCATCTGTCATTGATGCGCAACGCTCCTTGATGGAAAGTCTGTATGCGGATGTTCAGTCCGTTGCAGAAGGCTTTGCGCAGTATAAATCAGAAGCAGATGCGCAGATTGCCCTTGCACAAGCCGAAGCAGAAGCAGCGGCGACACCGGAAGCTTATGACGATACATTTAGTGGGGACGATGCCTTAACCGAGGATACCGCAGAGGTCATTAACTTATTTGCTGACAATGGAAATGGTGTGGATGGTCGTGACGATAATGGTGCAATCGTGCTTGAAAGCGTCGGAAGTCCAGAACATGGTACGGTTGAAATCGTTGATGCAAGTGCTGGAACAGTGAGATATACACCAGATCCGGATTATAGTGGCGAAGATACTTTTACTTATACGATTTCTAACGGTAACGGAAAGTTCGCTTCGGCAACTGTATCTCTAACTGTAAAAGCCGAGAATGACGCTCCTGTCGCGGTAAAAGACTTTAGTTCCATGGTTGATGAAACAACCGCTATTGATGTGCGTGTTCTGTTGAACGATACGGATGTTGACGGCGATAGTGTCGTTATTTGGGAAGTGATCGGTGACGGCGCGGCCGCTGAGACTGCGTTGGTAGATGGCTCAAGCAATTCAACTGCATCCTCTAGCCCGATTGATATTTATGAGTTGGATGATAGTGGAAATTCAACTGGTAAACTTCTAGGTGAAGCATCGTGGACCAGTGGTGGCTCTCTTATTACCTTCACACCAAGTGCGGACGGATTTGATTATCTGGCTGATGGGGAAACTGATACCTTCACATTCAGTTATACGGTATCAGATGGCTTGGTGCCATCAAGTGCAGGCCAGGTGCTTGTAACCGTCACCGGGGATAATGATGCCCCTGAAATTACTCTTCATTCGGCCTTTACGCCCTCATTTACTGAAGATGACGCACCTGAACAAGTCTTCAATAGCAGTGCATACAGTATCGATGATGTTGATGGTGATACGATTGAAAGTGCAACAATCGAAATCACCAATCTCAAAGAGGGAGATCAGCTCAATTTTACTGCACAAAACGGTGTAACCGGAACATTTGATGCAGTAACAGGCCAGTTGGTTTTAACGGATAGTGGCAGCGCGGCTACAAACGCAGATTTTAAAGCTGTAATTGATAGTATTACTTATGAAAATACGACCGAAAACCCTGATGAATCGGGACGGGTGATTTCGTTAACACTTAATGACGGTGAACTCGACAGTAACACGGTCAATGCCACTGTTTTAGTAAGTAGTGTGAATGATGCCCCTGCGGTTGTTGACGCAAGTGTTCAACCTGATTTGAATGCAATTGTCGAAGATACACTTAATCCAGCCGGGACAACGGTTGCCGATATTCTAGCGCAACTTGATGCGTCTGATGCTGAGGGCGATACCATTGGTATTGCGATCATTGATACGCCATCGACCAACGGAACGTGGGAATATTCAACAGATTCAGGGTCTAGCTGGACCGATATGTCCGGCCGTACACCAACCACGGCAAAACTGTTGGATCCAACAGGTATGGTCCGCTTTGTGCCGAATGCAGAATTTACTGGTGATCCATCTATTCAGTTCCGTTTATGGGATGGAACATCCGGGACGCATGGGCAGTTGGCGGATGCCAGCACTTATGGCGGTGTTCATGCCTTTGGTGATGATATTCTGACGGCCAATATTGCTGTGACACCCGTCAATGATGCGCCAGCGCAAGGGGCTTATCGTGACAATGTGATGAGCTTTGATAGTCCTGGCGATCATATTGATATGGCTGAACTCGCCATCAATGATATGGCGCAAGGGACCATTGAAACCTGGATTTACACAGGTGATATTGGCGATGGTTCAACACCAGGCACGGGGACAACGATCACCCGTACCCAAGGTGATTTTGTAGGGACAAACGCCTGGTTCGGTGTGGGCTTGAATAGTGGTGATAGTGATATCACAGGTCAGCCTGGCCAATTGGTCTGGCGTCCCCAAAATGGCGTGGACGCATACAGTACCGGGACGATTGAAGCCAGTAAATGGGTTCACGTCGCGGTCAGCTTTGATGCAACCGAAGCCAGATTCTATATCAACGGTCAACTTGACTCGACCGTTTCCGGTAATTTCGCCATTCCATATCTTGCTGAGTCTTTCGTTGATTCAGGGCAGGGCCATGTGTTTGCGGCCACTGTTGGTGGTACGCATGACGCGAATTATTCCGGTCCGAACCAGTTGGATGATATTGCAGTCTGGAATACCGTTCGTACAGATGCTGAAATCGCGGCGAGCTATGAATATGACATCGACCGGACAGATTCTGATTTGCGTTGGATGATGGACTTTGAAAATGGTCAGCCAACAGACGTTTCCACAGCAGGGACGGATTACACAGGGACTATCGCCAATGGTGCAAATGGAACGCAAGCTGCGCTAGACCTGCCGGACGATCAGGTTTCTTCCGGTATCTACACTGGCGCAAATTATGTTGAGACCGCTGTCCAGCCGGATGGTTCTTATGCCATGTTCTGGCAGGTGACTGAAGCAAGTCCTGCCAATGGCGATATTGTGGGTCAACTCTTTAACGCCGATGGCACAAAACTGGGCGCGGAGTTTTATGTTTCTGATGGTAGTGGCGAAGCAGATAATATTGGTGATAACAGTTATGTAACGGTTACGCCTGATGGCGGCTATTTGGTCACGTGGTTAAATACCAATACGACCCAGGACGTTGTGATGCGCAAGATTGGTGTCACGGGTTCCGGTCCAGACTTGACGGCCACGGAAACGCTTGTTCGTTCTGGCGGGATCAACCATTGGAATCCGGGTATTACGTCCATTGGTAACGACAATTATGTCGTTGTCTGGAATGATAATTCCGGTGCTGCCTACGTTCAGGCGATTGACGGTTCGGGGAACCTGTTAGGCACAATTCAAAACGTCTCTCCGGGGCAGGCCAATGTTTCAGTCTCTGACATCATTACACTGGATAATGGTGATATTGCTGTCAGCTTTAATGACAATGCCAACTTTGACGCGTTTGTTTCTGTATTTGATTTCGATACCACAGGCAATACCTGGACACAGGTGCTGGGGTCTGTAAATACAGCAAATAATGCAACGCCAGGCCAAAACCAGGTGGGTATTTCTCAGCTTGCGAACGGTAACATTGCCGCAACCTGGTATGACGGCGATGCGCAGGATATCAAAACGTCTGTGATTGATCCTGCAACAGGGAACAAGGTGGTTTCTGAACTTGTTGTTAACCTCACGACTGCAGGTGTTCAGACTGATACAGAAATCGAAGCACTTTCAGATGGAACCTATGTTGTTGTCTGGACGGATCAGAGCGGTGAAGATGACGATGGTATGGGTACCTTTGGCCAACGGTTTGATGCTGCGGGTAATAAAATTGGTAATGAATTCCAGATTAATGCCATCGGGGCAGGGGATCAAAGTCATCCCGTTATTACTGATTTGGGCAATGGCAAGTTTATCGTGGCCTGGTCAGACAATGACGGTAGCCTGCATATCGAAAGCGCTGTCTTCCAGTATGAGGGAACAGAAACTCCGCATTACGCAGATGACCACGAAATTGCCCATTCGGTTTATGATAAGCCCGTTAACTATGATGTGGCCTTTGATGGCATTCATTATTCTGAAACGGTTATTCAGGCTGATGGGTCGTATGGTGTCTTCTGGTCAGGTGTGGAAACTGGAAAATCTGGCTATGATATGTATGGTCAGCTGTATGACGCAAATGATAATCCGGTTGGTGGCTCATTCCAGATCAATTCTGATCCATCAGATTTGAATCAGGAATATCCAGGACGTACGACTTATGTTACCGCCAATGAAAACGGCGAGTACGTTGTTGTTTATCGTCAGAATGATATCGCTGATACACATGCGACAGACATCATGATCCAGACGATTGGAGTGACATCTGATGGCCCAGATTTGAGCACGCCAGCATCCGTTATTACAAACAATACGGTTGATCGGATGAACCCGGGCATCGTTTCATTGGGCGGGGATCGTTATGTCGTTACCTGGAACAATGATAACGGTGGTACATTTGCGCACCTCGTAGATAGCGACGGTAATATTTATGCCAGCCAGGGCGTTTCCAGCGGATATCCGGACACAGCAGTTCAGGATATCGAGCTTTTGGCCGATGGCAGTATTGCCATTGCCTTTGAGGACGTCACAGGCACAGATGTCATTGTTTCTGTTTATGATATCGATACGACACTGAATAGCTGGACTGAGGTTGTCGCCCCACAAACGGTGAGCAATACACCATCGGGTGCTCCTGTTAATATGCGTCTTGCACAATTGGCGAATGGCGACCTTGTCACGGTTTGGAGCGATACGGCAGCGACTGATGGCAGCGGTGCGGGTGTCTTTGCATCCATCATGGATCCGACTACGGGGGACATGGTTAAAACAGACTTTGTCGTTCCTGCCAGTATTACTGGCGATCAGGGTGAACCTGTTGTCACGGCGCTTTCTGACGGCGGGTTCATTATCTCCTGGAATGATTTTTCAGGTCTTGATGGCGATGTTCAGGGTGTTTATGCCCAACGTTATAATGAGGACGGTAATCCGGTTGGTGTTCAATTCCAACTGCATGTCGATAATACCGCAGACCAGTACCATCCGATGATTTCTGATTTTGGGGATGGGCGCTTGCTGGTCACCTGGAATGATTTGAACAGTGGTACGGCGGTCGTTGAAAAACGCATCTTTACCTACAATGGCACGGATACGCCAATTCCGCTGCAACAATATGAAATTCAGGAAGATACGAGCCTTGCGGTTTCTGCAAGTGATCTGCTGGCATACTTCAGCGATGTCGAAGGCGAAACCCTGTCCATTTCCAGCGTAACGCTGGATGGTGTCGCGGTGACACCGGATGGGAATGGCGAATATATCCTGACCGCAGCAGCTGATTTCTTTGGTCATCTGCCATTGGTCGTAAGTGTGACGGACGGGACAAATACAACGGCTGGGCATTTCCAGTTGGAATTTTCCGCTGTGAACGATGCCCCAGTGCTGGTGCCGCTGACCATCAATGCGAATGAAGATGACGTTATTACCTTTACACTGAACCAGTTGAAGGCGCAAATCACCGATGTGGATGGTGACGTTGCCACTATTGATACGGTTGCTGGCGTCAATTTGGCAACATTGGATTCAACTGATCAGGTTCTCAGCGATGGTACGTTGCAGTATGATTCTGCAACCGAGACATTTACCTTTATTCCGAATGCAGAATTTGATCAGACGCAATCCATCACATACACCGGGTTTTCTGGTCCGGATGCGGTGAACAGCAGCTTTAACCTGGCTTATACCGGGATCAATGATGCACCGCGCCTGACGAGTGTGCCGTTGGCTGATGGTGGTGATCAGCTTGTCAGCACGACGGGTGGTGTGCTTCCATCTAATGATTATGTGGATATGGTTACCCATACAGATGGGTCCTATGCGGTCTTTTGGGTCAAGGATACCGGCGGGTCTGTAGGCCATGTGATGACCCAGCTATATGATGCCAGTGGTCAGAAGATTGGTGGCGAAATCCAGGTGAGTGCTGGACAGACAAATGGTTATTACCCCAATGCCACGGCGACGACCGATGGTGGGTATATGGTCACATTCAATACCAACGATCCGGATGCGGACGTCTTTATGCGTAAAATCAGCGCTTCCGGTAGCCTTGGGACTGCGCAGCAGATCAATTCAGTCGATGCTTCCAGCCAATATCAGGCACATATTGCGTCTCTTGGTGATGTTCAGGGCGATAGCAACGAAGAATTTGCAGTTATCTGGCGCGATGAAAGAGGGGCTTCTAATGACAGCATTTATATGCGCATTGTTGATGAAGCAGGCAATTTCGTCAGTGCTGAACAGGAAATTCCGCAAGTCGGAGCCTATCAAGTTCCTGCTGACGTCATTCATATGGGTGCGGGTCGCTTTATGGTCACTTATAACGACCAATCTGGCGTAAGCTGGGGGCAGCGTTATTCTGTTTATGATTACAATGATCTGGCTAACCCTGTTGTTGATAGTGTCTTGTTGTCACCAACCACGACGTCACAAGGTTTGTATGGTGAAAGCGCGCTTTTAAGTAATGGGCAGGTTGTTTATGTCTGGGGTGGCGATACGGGAGATTCAGGCGATACCAATGGCGGTATCCTGATGAGTGTCATCAATGCTAATGGTTCCATTGATACATCAAGCCACCAGGTTCTCGTCAATACAACCACAGTCGGCATTCAGGAATATCCAAGCGTAGCAGCTCTTTCTGACGGTGGATTTATCGTTGTTTGGGATACACCGAATGACGGCAGTGGCAATGGTATTTATGGTCAACGTTTTGATGCGAATGCCGATCCGGTTGGAATTGAGTTCCGTATCAATGACGATATCACCAATACGCAAAGGTTTGCGAAAGTCATAGAAGGTGAAAACGGGACCTTCACGGTAAGCTGGTATGAAAGTACTGGTGATATTGAACAACGTACCTTCGATACGGCAGGTGAAACAACGCCCGTTCCTTATATTTCAGAAACAAATCCGGTTCTTGATGTTGAAGTCAGTGATGCTGCATTTACGACAATTAGCCAATCACATACTGCTGTACAACCAGATGGTTCCTACGCGGTCTTCTGGACTGGTCAAGTGTCCGGTGATGCATCAAAAAGCCTTCGTGGTCAATTGTATGATGCAGATGGGAATAAGCTCGGCGAAGAGTTTTATGTGTCCGATGGCGGTGTCACTTCAGCAAATACATCTGATACACAATTTGTGACCGTTACGCCTGATGGCGGCTATATGGTCGCTTGGGTCGAAGGTAGTGATCTTGAAGTTATAACCCGCAAAATCGGTGTGAATGCTGACGGACCGGATTTAACAGCTTCACAGATGGCTATTACAAGTGATGGCATAAATCAGTTTAATCCTGGGATCATTTCCATTGGGGGCGACAAGTATATTGCCACATGGAACGATGGTTCCGGGGCGGCCAAAGCCCAGATTATTGACAGCGCAGGTAATTTGCTGGGTGCAGAACAAGATATCTCAACACGTGCGAGTGGACCAACAGACGTATCTCTGACAGGTCTTTCTATGGTTGATGCCGATACGGTTGCGTTTGCCTTTACGGACAACACAAATAATGACGCAATGGTATCTGTTTTCGATATCAATTCTGGGGCCAATACATGGTCAGACGTCTTTATTTCAAAGAATGCGGCAAATGATCTTGTCCCAAGTCAGGCGAAGCCAACCGTGGCAGGCCTGCCTGGCGGTAACGTCGTTGTCGTCTGGCAAGATGATTCAGCAACTGACGGTGCAGTAAGTGGTATTGTTGCGTCTATTATGGATGCGTCAGATGGTACATTAATTAAATCTGATTTCGTTGTAAATACAACAAGAACTGGTATGCAGACCCAACCGGATGTGACCGTTTTATCTGACGGGACCTTTATGGTTATTTGGACCGAAGCGGATGATGGTACTGCGACAACTGGCATCGCTGCACAAAGATTTGATGTAGCAGGCAACGCAATTGGTAATGAAATAATTGTCAATGCTGACAATGCAGGTAACCAAAACCAACCCTCTATTTCTGACTTGGGTGATGGTACTTTTGTTATCACCTGGACAGATGATAACATTGATAAAGACATTGAATCCCGCCTCTTTACCTATGAAAGCGTTCAGACACCTATTCCGGTCAACGAATTGTCCGGTGTGGAAGACACTGCAATCACGCTGACAGAAGCAGAACTGCTGGATGCATTCTATGATGTAGAAGGCGATACGCTAAGCGTAATCAGTGTTCAGGCGACAAACGGGACGCTGGTTGATAACGGAGATCAGACCTGGACATTCACGCCAAATGCGGATTACACAGGAAAAGCGCGTCTGGAAGCACAGGTTACGGACGGTACGACACCGTCTTATGGTGCGTTTGAAATTGATCTGTCGCCAGTAAATGACGATCCTGTCCTGACAACACTTTCGACTGAGATTGGAATTGTTGGGGATCGCGCGGTTCATAGTGATGGCACATATGCACGGTTCTGGGTGGAAGACGGTAAAGTTGTCGGTCAGATTTATGATAGTTCTGGTGGTTCAACTGTTGCCAAGTTTGACGTCAGCCTTGATCCGAATACGACAGCTCAGCCTAAAGTCACGACCGCACCTGATGGTGGTTACCTGGTAACCTGGATGTCTGATGTTTCATCGTCAGATCTGGCTTATGCGCGTCATGTGAATGCAAATGGCAGCCTGGATACGGTTATTCAATATGGTACGGAACAAGGGCATTTGATCAGCCTTGGTGATCCGAACAACGATACCACTGATGAATATGCTTATATTCGTTCTGACGGGATTAGTAGCCCTGCGAAAGTTTCGGTTATCAGTGAAAGCGGTGGCGTTGTCACTGCAGAGCAATCAATCGCGATGACATCTGGCGGTATTAAATCCTATGCCAGTGATTTGGTTGATCTGGGTGGTGGTTTGATCGGGATCACGACACGTCCATCCGATAACACAGCCTGGTATCCAGAATATTCGGTTTATTCTTATAACAACCTGTCCGCACCTGTTCATGGACCAATTGCGCTGACCAACAAGGCTGCCCCAAGCAATGGTGGTGCGAAAATTGAATTGCTGCCGTCCGGTCATCTTGTTCTCACCTGGAAAGAAGGGGACGGGGATACGGATGGTAACGGCATTGTTGCGCGTATTATCCAGCCAGATGGCACAACTGTTGTGAACAATTTCCTGGTTAATACCACGCAAACTGGGTCACAAGTTGATCCGAAAATCGCATCGCTGACAGATGGTGGCTTTGTCATCGCCTGGGAAGACCAAGATGCGCTTGATGGCGATGGCCATGGTATTTTTGCTCAACGTTTTGATGCAAATGGCGTCAAAGTCGGGACTGAATTCCAGGTTACCAATAATATCGCTGGTGATCAGGCCCTTGGGACAATTTCAACCTTGTCAGATGGTCGTTTCGTCATTTCCTACGATGACGACGGCAAACTTGTTGAACAGGTCTTCACTACTGAAGGACTGACCACACCTGCGTCGGCCGCAACGGTCAACAATTCAAATGAAATCACCCTCAATGAAGATGTGGTGGTTGAAGGCCAGATTGTCGCCGATGACGTGGATGGCGATGATCTGAGTTATTCACTTTACACGGGTCCGTCAAATGGTGTGGCGAACGTCAATTCCGATGGTTCTTACACCTATAAACCAAATGCGGAATTCAGCGGGACAGACACATTTGATGTTCAGATTGATGATGGTAATGGTGGCTATATCACTGAAACCATCACTGTGAATGTTACAGCGCAGAATGATGCACCTGTATTTGATGGGGTGTTGCAGCCACGACCTGCGCTTGCCTTTGACGGGGATGACTATGTTGTGACTGATGTAACATCACAGGTAAGCTCTGCCTTTACCCTTGATGTTCGTTTCACAACACAAACCGTCTCTGATGGTCAATACAAGCCACTTATCAGCAAAGGGGATGGGTCACCAGGTGCGGTTAACTCACAGGCAGAATTTAATCTGCAAGTTCAGGATAATGGTAACCTGAACTTCTTTATGGGGAACGGAACAACATATGGTGTGCAGATTGATGGCGGTATCCTTGCCGATAACACTGACTACCATGTCGTAGTGACATTTGACGGGACAACAGCCACAATTTATCTGGATGGGGTACAAGTTGATTCTGGCACCTTTAGTGGCACACCTGTCAGTACGACAGACCCGCTTGAAATTGGTCACTATTACAATACAGATACGCAATATTGGGAAGGCAGCATTGCAGATGTCCGCGTATGGGATAGCGCAATTGCACAACCCAACTTTGGCCAACCAATTATCGGCAACGAAGCAGGCTTGGTAAGCTTCCTGCCGCTGGATAATATCAATTCTGCCACAGGCACGACCCTTGATCTTGCGACAGGCAATAATGATGCGGTTCTTGGAACTGGGACGATTGGTGATGCGCAGGAACCAACACTTGGAACTTCCGGCAGCATTCTGGATAATTCATTTGTTGTCCTTGTTGCAGAAGACAATGTAGCAAGCGGTACGCTTGCGGCAACCGATGCCGAAGGCGACAGCATTACCTTTGGATTAAGTACTGCTGCTACAAATGGTACAGCGGTTGTCAATCCGGATGGCAGCTATACCTATACGCCAAACGCAGATTTCAATGGTGTTGATACCTTTACTGTCAGTGCTGATGATGGGGTAGGCGGCGTCAGAACTCAGGTTATTTCGGTCAATGTAACGCCTGTAAATGATGCACCTGATCTTGTTGTCTTTAATGACACGGGTCTTGAAGATACGGTCATTACATTCACTAAAACAGAACTGCTTGCTGGTGCGTCTGATGTTGACGGCGACAGTTATGATATCTATCACGTTGCAGGGGTTAATCTTGCGACGCTGGAATCAACACCGCAAAACACAGACCATGGCGTATTGAGCTATAACAGTGGGACTGAAACATTTACATTTGTTCCACATACTGACTTTAACGGCACAGACTCAATTTTCTATTCTGTCTATGACGGCACTGACATTGAAACGTCTACGATTAATCTGACGCTTACACCGGATAATGATGCGCCTGTTGCGATTACTTATGAAAATCCAACGACATTCATGACCTTTGATGGGGCAGATTACATCCAGACAGGTGTGACAAGCCCAATTAGTTCGTCCTACACAATCGATGTTAAGATCAAAACGGAAGTTGCCGCAGACGGCACTTTCAAGACCATTGTCAGCAAAGGGACAGCTGCGTCTGATTTCGGGACAGAGCTTCATCTGCAAATTCAGAACGATGGCAACCTCAACCTGTTTATGGGCAATGGTTCTGGATATGGTCTTGAACTTGATGGTGGCATTCTCGCAAATGATACGGAATACCATGTTGTCGTCACCTTTGATGGGACCAACGGGGTGATGTATATTGATGGTACCCAAGTTGCGACGGATACCTTTACAGGTTCACCAAATGGGACCACAGATGCCATTGAAGTTGGTCATTTCCATAATGGGACTGACCACTACATGGACGGTGGCATTTCCGATCTGCGTATCTGGAACAATGCGATCCCACAAGCTGATTTTGGCCAGCATATCGAAGGGACGGAAAATGGCCTTCTGACTTACCTGCCATTGAATAGCGTTGATATTTCTGCAGGTACAACACCTGATCTGAAATCTGGAAATTCTGATGCGCAGATGGGGACTGTAAGCATTGGTGATGCGGCTGAACCGACGTTAACAATTACACCGACTGACGATGTGATCGTTGATGATGCAACCGATGTCTTTACGAAACCTGTCCAAACCATGGTCGGCCCGGATACTTATTTCACTGCCTGGGTGGAAGGTACTGGCGCTATGGCCGATATTCAAGGTCAGATGTTCAGCGCCAATGGCGATCCAATCGGCCCTGTTGTTGAGATTACAACGGAAGACGGCGTGGATCAGGGCTATGTCAACGTAACAACCCTGAATAACGGCAAAGTTGTTATTACTTATGCTGATAACACAGCGAACAAAAACTACGCTGTTATCTATGATACAGCGACAAACACAGCTGGTACGCCAATTGTTGTAAGTTCAACTGGTTCTGATGTATTTGGTGCGAAGGTTACAGCGCTGTCTGACGGCGGTTTTGTTACTGTTTACAAGCTGACAACGTCAGATAATGACATTTTTGCTCGTCGCTTCGATGCAAATGGCAATGAAGTGGAACCACATACGGAAATCCTTCAAGCGATCCCGGCACATCATCAGCATGGTCCACGGATCATTGAATTGAATGAGGCTGGCACGCCTGGTAAATTTGTGGCGACATGGAGCAGTGAAGCAACGCCCAATGCGGTCTTTGCACAAGTTCTTAATCCTGACCTGACGCCGTTCGGTGATATTATTGATGTGAGTACATCATCTGAAACGTCGACTCGCCCAGATATGGTGGCGTTACCGGATGGCGGCTTTGCCATTATTTATGATGTGACGACTGGTGCCGAGGAAGGCGTTCGGATGTCTGTCTACGGCAATGCAGCAGAAGGTTATGGCCTGAAAGTTGATCAGGCAGATGTTGTGTTGAATGACACAGCGGTTCGCACAACGATGGATGTCTCCGGAGACGGAACAATCCTGGTTTCCTGGGAACAGGAAGGATCCAACGGTGTCGATATCTTTGGTCAATATATGACGGCCAATGGTGAAAAGGCGGGTGGCCCGTTCCAGATCAACGGCATTGATGCCGCAGTTCAATCTGCAACCGACGTACTTGCTATGAGTGATGGTTCCTTCATGGTCAGCTGGCAGGATGATACGCAAGGCGCAATCATTCGCAAAAAAGTGATGGCTGCCATTGAAGATCAGCCACGTACTCTTGCGCTGACAGGAATGGATGCGGATGGTGATGCATTGACCAACACCATTACCCAACTGCCAAGCCATGGTAAGATTTATCAAACTGCAGATGGCACCACGCAGGGTGTGGAAATCACATCCACGGGCACAGTTATTTCAAATGCCTTTGGTCTTGTGATTTATGTTCCTGATGCGGGCTATAACGGTCCGGAAACCATTGAATTTAGCGTGTCTGACGGGACAGCTGCGCCTGTTGCGCAGGAACTTGAATTTGATGTTCTGTATGTCAATGATGCTCCTGTCGATGCCGGGACAACATTTGCGACTGTAGAAGACAATACGCCATTTACCTTTGATACCAATGATCTGGCAGCAGGCGTTACGGACGAGGAAGGTGACACTATCACCATTTCCGACGTGAATGTTGATCCTGCACAGGGCGTATTGGTCTATAACGGTGTTGTTGGTGGGTATGATCAATATACTGTTACACCGAACAGTGGGTATAATGGTACGTTGGACATCAATTTTACAGCAAGTGATGGCACAACAACTGTTGTTAGTTCTGCAAGCCTGCCTGTTGGTGGGGCACCTTCTGATATTACCCTGGATACAAATAGTGTTGACGAAAACCTTGATAGCGCGGTTATTGGTAATCTGACAGCGGTTGATCCGGATTCAGGCGATACACATACTTTCAAATCACTGGATAACCGTTTTGAAATTGTCAACGGCAACCAGTTGAAGCTGAAGGACGGCGTGTCCCTTGATCATGAAGAATTCGGCGGAAGCTATGGCGTTCAGATCGAAGTAACTGATTCAGAAGGATTGACGTTGACCAAATCGGTCAGCGTGACCATCAATGATTTGAATGATGGTATTGATATTACGACAAATATGACCAGTGCCCTGTCACTGGATAGCAAAGTCATTACGGCTGCCTTGACGACCACATCCACGACCAGCGTTACTATGGAAATCTGGGTGAAACCTGTGTCTGGTGGGGCAACGCATCAGCTTCTTGTCGGAAACGGTACAGGGGGCACAGATGGCTATAGCCTGCAACTGCATGAGACTGATGCCATTCGTCCGGAATTGGTGATAGAAGGCGTCGGAACGCTTGCATTTGACGGTGTGACATTGCTGTCAAATCAATGGGCACACCTTGCGGCGTCTTATGATGGTGCAAATTGGACGGCTTATGTAAACGGTGTCCCAACCACGCTTGATGGCTCAATTGACGGCATTGATACGACTGCGACACCAATTACACCAACTGGCGGAACGGTGATTGGTTCCGGCTTTGATGGCAGCCTTGATGAAATCCGTATCTGGGATACAGCCCGGACACAGTCGGATATTGAAGACAATATGCATACGACCCAATCAGGTAATGAGATTGGGTTGAAAGGTTTATGGTCCTTTAGCGAGTCTGACGGGTCGTTTGTTTTTGATCGTGCGATTACAGATGGCATTCAGGTGGGTGTTATTCAAAATGAAGCCAACGCGTCGGTCGGGTATGCAAGTGTACTTGATCATTCCGACGGTCAGGTGGTTGATGAGCTCTATTTTGAGTCTGCTTCAAGCAGCGATCCATATTCCAACATGTTTGGCAGTATCACTCTTGGTGATGATGATACGACAACGGAAGAATTGACGGTTACGTTGACGGTGACGGATGGGGCAATTTCCTTTGATGAAAGTAAAGCAAATCTGACGTCCGTTTCCGGAAACGGAACAGCTTCTATTATCATCGTTGGCAATATTGATGAAATTTCACAGCATGTATTGTCCAATAATCTGAAATATACGCCTGCGGCTTCTGGTCCAAGTCAGGGTACGTTTACCATTACGGTCAATGATAACGACCCGACAACCCCAGTTACTACGACGAAAGACATTGCATACTATGTCGATTATTCCATCGATATGGACTTTAGCGGTACTGGCCTTCCCGATACCATCGGTGGCTATACGGGTGATGATACGCTGACGTCAACAGGAACCGGCGATACGTTGTTTGGTGGTGACGGTGATGACATTCTGAATGCGGTCGTATCCGGTCAGACTCTGATTGGTGGTGCGGGCGATGATGTCTTTGCAGTAAACGGTATTGGCTATAATGACATCTATGGTGACGGTCAGATGCCGGGCGGTATCCAGCCCCAGGCCAATACGTCTTATCTGCCGGATCAATCTGAAATCGATTTTGATGTGTTGTCTTACGCACCACACACCGCTGGTCCCATTCATGCGAACTTCAGTGCCAATACCGTATCAGGTATTGGTGGTGTGGATACCTTTACGGACATTGATTATGTCATCGGTACCACTCACGGTGATACCTTTACCGGATCAAACGGTCTGTCTGTTTTTGCGGGGATGGACGGTGTAGATACTTATAATGGTGGGATAGGGACGGATGAAATCCGCTTTGACCTTGAATCAGGTACTTTCGGTATCACAGTGAACCTGCAAACAGCACTTGTTGTCGATACCTATAACAATACTGAGATGTATGGTTATACAGGTGCAACAGATGCGATTGAACGGGTTCGCGGATCTGACAATGATGATAACATCACCGGGTCTAATTATTCTTGGGCGGAACGTTTCGCTGGTATGCAAGGGAACGATACCATCGACGGTGGCGCAGGTGAGGATGACGAACTTGATTATTCCCGCGATATCTCAGGCGTAACGGTTGATCTGGATGCAGGTACGGCCACAGATGGTTGGGGCAATACCGATACGATTTCCAACCTGGAACATGTTCGCGGGTCACAGTTTAACGATAACTTCTTTGGCTTTAATACGGGCAGTGATACCTACAACATCTTCTACGGTCTGGCGGGTGACGATACCTTTACCGGTCGTGGCAGTTTTGTAAATTATGATGTTGTGTCATATGAAAAAGATATCTGGTACAACGCCTTTAACGGTATCGCTGTCACCGCAAATGGTGACTCCTCCATCTATACCGTCATTGATGGCTTTGGTGATACGGATACGCTAAATGATATTGATCGTATCCACGGTACGCTGTTTGACGATAGCTTCACAGGTGGTTCTGGTCAGGATGTCTTCCGTGGCTTTGCGGGTAATGACTATTTTGATGGTGGCGCTGGCGGTATTGATGAAGTTGATTACCGTGGTGGTAGTTCCACAGAGGGCGCTTACGTTGATCTTGCCAACGAAACAGCCCGCGATAACTGGGGGACAACCGATACACTGATCAATGTGGAACGTGTGCGTGGTACCAACTACGACGATACGATCATCGGTAGCGATGTGACCAACCGTCTGCGTGGGTATGACGGCAATGATGTTCTTGTCGGTGGCGGCAGCAACGATACGCTGGAAGGCGGCGCTGGTGATGATACGATCATTGGTGGGACTGCCATCACGCCGACCATTCATTCTGTCGATCAGGATGGCAATGCCGTCGGTGGTGGGGCCTATGCAAGTGTGATTTCATCTAATGGTCAGTGGATGTCCTTTATGTCACCATCTACGACCTCACTGGTGGATGGTACCTCTGTTGGCGGTAACAATGTCTATCTTAAAAACCTGCAAACAGGTGAAATCAAATACGTTTCAACAGATGACAGTGGCGCATTAACGACTGGCCAATCGGTATTTGGTGTTTCGGATGACGGTCAATATGTCCTGTTTAGCAGTAACGCAACAGACCTGAACAACGCGCAAGATAGCGATGGTCAGATTGATCTGTATCTGAAAGATATGCAGTCGGGTGCCGTTCATGTTGTGAATACGGATGCGACAGGTTCAAAAACAACGACCTATAATATCGACTATGCTGAACTATCGGCTGACGGATCATCTGTCTTCTTCCAGGCTTATCGGACTGAAGTTCCCGGACAGTCAGGAACGGGTCGTGGTGTCTTCCATAAAGATGTGAGTGGCGCAGATCCAAATACCGGGGCACTGACTTCTGTATCGTCAGACAATATCGGTACGGTAGAAACAGCTGGCCCTGTTAACCAAATGTTTGGGACATCGGCGGATGGCAACATCATCGTGTTTGGGCATGGTGGTGCAACGCCGCTAATCAATGGACTGACTGCAGGCGAATACTATGTCTATAAGAAAGACCTGACAACGAATGCAATTGAGGTTGTCAGCCTTGATGATACAGGTACAGCAATTGCCGGAAATTCAGCTGAATTTACCGGAATTACCATATCGTCTGATGCGCGTTATGTCCTGTTTGTTTCAGATGCAAATGATGTCGTCAGTGGTACCAGTGGTGCGCAGCTTTATTTGCGCGATACCGTAAGCAATACAACGCAGTTGGTCAGTGAATCTGCAACCGGTGTGGATGCAAGCGTTGCCAGCTGGCACTTTATCGCAGAAAATAATGCCATCTCAGATGACGGACGTTTTGTTGTCTTCTCCACCAATGCGTCAAACCTGGTAGATGGGGATACCAATGCGCTGGAAGATGTCTTTATCAAAGATATGCAGACAGGAAACATTGAACGTCTGAACGTTTCTGTGGACGGTGCGCAAATGCCAAGCGGTATTTCACGCGTTGTTGGTATGAGTGCTGATGGTACGTCGATTTCCTTGCGATCCGACACAGACGGTCTTGCTTCTGGTGACAGCAATGCGACTTATGACATCTTTACTGTCAGCAACCCATTCCTGGCCGCTGCTGATGGCAACGACACCATCACGGGTGGTGCTGGTCTGGATATTCTTGATGGTGGTGATGGAGATGACATCTTCGTCTATGAAAGCTGGACAGACAGTTATTACAACCACTCTGGCGATCAGAAGATCGATATCATCAAAAACTTTGAAAGCGGTTCAGACAGTCTTCGTCTGTCCGGTGCCAATGGTTATGAATTTGGCAATCTGAGCTTCGGTGATTTTGCCGATATGGATGCTGCCATTACGGCCATGTCGTCTGATCCGTCCTCTGATCGTATCTATTTCTTCACTATCAATGGGGATGGCTATATCCACGTGAAAGGCACGGGGAATGGAACGACGGATTATTCCGGCCTGACGGTCAAGTTTGAAGGGCTGATTGATCCAATTGCTTTTGATGACTTTGAAAGCGGCGTGACGTCCTTTAACTTTGCACCACAGATGGTTGGAATTGAAGCTGTCGTTGCAGCGGTCGAATTTGACGGTGTTGATAACATTATCGACAAAGGGCGTGGTGATAGCGATAGCCTAGTCATCACAGGTGATTTGACCCTGGAAACCTGGGTGAAACCGGAACAAATTGGTGGTGTACAGGTGATCGTTGCCATGGCGGGTGATACGACACTTGATACGGCAGCAGAGAATGTTCAGTATCTGGTGGAAATTTTGCCTTCCGGTCAGGTCGGCTATATGCATGAATTTGATACAGGCAAAAATGTCTATGTCACGTTCGATGCCAACATGAACGCCGATGAATGGGCACATCTGTCACTGGTTCGTGATGATGTAAATGGTGTGGTTCGCCTGTATAAAAACGGTGTAGAAGTGAATGCGGTCTCTGGTGAGATCGACGGTACACCAACCACAACACCGTTCAACACTTATAATCCTGCGACTGAAGGACCTGACGGTGGTTCCAACGCGGTTGGCACATTTGCAGGTCTGCACCCGGATGCGCCGATCAGCCTGTTTAATGGCTCGGCCGCCGACATCCGTATGTGGTCAGAAGCGCGTACTGAACAGGAAGTTTACGATAATTATAACCGTATTTTGGATAATCCAGCTGGTGAAGCCAATCTGGAAGGCTATTGGACATTTAGCGATGTTGCCAGTGATGACAAAGAATATGTCGCTGATCAATCCAGCAACAACAACCACATCCGTGTCTTTGACAGTCTTAGCTTTGACGGTTCGGACGATTATGTGACTACTGCAAACACTGTGGATGCAGATGCGCATAGCTTTAACGTCTGGTTTAATAGTGATAATACGACCACTGACGGTGCGATTATGTATGCTGGTGGGGCGAGCGAATATACCAACGTCACGTTGATGTCAGATGGTCGCCTTCGCGTTTATCTCTATGATTCAGTTGGTGGCGCTAAGGACTATTACGTCACAGGATTAGGCCTGAATGACGGTGAATGGCATAACTTTGGTTATTCGTTTGATCCGGTTGCAAACTCACTTAGCCTGTATGTCGATGGTGCGTTGATTTCTGGTGGTAATTTGTCTGTTTCACAGGATTCAAACCTGACAACAGGCTTTGAAGGTGCCGTGACCTTTGGTCACAATAATCTTGGTAATGACGATTATCAGGGAAAAATCTCTGATGCTGTCATTTACGAAGGTGGGCTTTCTGCTGCTGACTTCGCAACCATTTACACAGATGGTGCCAACAGCGTCGGTGCGCTTCAGTATGGTCGTTGGATGTTCAATGATGGCGATGGTTCAAACGTTGCCAATGATACTTATAATTCAGTCCTCGGCGATGCGACAATCTATGGCATGACGCCGGGAACGGAAACGTGGAACAACCCAACACCTTCTATCAATGAATATCCACAAGTTTCATTGGAATTGAATAGTGGTCCAGGTGTCAGCCTTGGAACCATCACACCAAATTCAGGTGACTTTACAATCTCGGCCTGGATCAATCCAGATGAACTTTATGTCAGCAATCAAACCATCTTCTCTTTGGGGGGATCGGATGTTGTATTGCGCCTGACGAACACGGGTCAGGTAGAATTGTCTCTGAATGGTGGGATCCATACGCTTTCTACCAATTATTGGGGCGATGCGGATGAATGGAAGAACCTGACGGTTACCTATGAAGCTTCAACTGGGCAGGCAACGATCTATATTGATGGGGAGCAGGCCACGAGCAATACCATCGGGACCTACAACATCAATGGAAGTTCCCTCGCGGGTAATATCGGTTCCGCCTTTGATGGTTCTGTTGGTGAAGTTCAGCTCTGGACACGCGAAGTCAGTCAGGCTGAAATCAACACCTATGTAAATTCAGGTGTCGTTACTAATTCTTCAAACCTGGAAGGCTATTGGAAAATGGCCGACGGGACGGGTACCGTCATTGATGATAAGACTGCGAATAATCACGATGGCTCCCTTTCAAGTGCTTATGGGTGGAATCCTGCCTTGCCGAAACTGGTAAGCAATAACCTGGAAATTATTGAAGATACGCCATTTGTAACGCAGATTGTGACAAACGATCTGGAAGGCGACAGTATTACTTATGCTATCCAATCTGGCGCTTCTAAAGGGACAGCTGTTGTAGCAACTGATGGCACACTTACCTTTACGCCTTCCACCAACTTAACCGGGGCTGACAGTTTTGTGGTCCGTGTAACCGATAGTGAAAGCAATTATGCGGATTATACGATCAATGTGAATATCGTTGATCACAATACGGATCCACATGCCATTTATGACCAATTCGATGTGACTGAAAATCAGTCCATCATCATTTCCGTTGCTGACCTAAAAGGCAATGATACCGATCAGGATAATGACACCCTTGATGTCACTGCCGTTTGGGGTGGTAGCAACGGGACTGTCATTGATAATGGTGATGGTACCTGGACTTACACACCAACGGCAGCATATGTTGGCCAAGATAGCCTAAGTTATACACTGAGTGACGGACAAGGTGGGTTCGATACCGGGCATATCGATCTTACCATCAATGAAACACCTGAAATTCTGGTTTCAACAACCAATTCGGGTACACAGCAAACATCTCATGTTGCCGCGTTGGCTGATGGTGGCTGGGTTGTTACCTGGCAGGAAACTGACGGGACTTATGGCGTTTATTACCAACGCTATAATGCGGATGGCACCACAAACGGCGGTGAGGTTCTGGTTAAGGAACTGAATTATGTCTATAACCCGAGTGTCATAGGCTTGACAGATGGTGATTTTGTTATCGCATATGGTTATGAAGTTGCCACAAATGGTGGACCATACTTCACGCGCTATAATGTAGACGGATCAATTCAGAATTCTGATGTTCAAGTTGGGGAAACGGCCAACAATTATTCATCAGAACCAGAAATGGTTGCCTTGAATGATGGTGGTTTTGCGATAACTTATCGCCTTGAGGTCGCCAACCCGCAATATTCTAATGTTTACATGAAGGCTTATAACTCTGACGGTAGCATTAGATTGGCGGAACAATTGGTCAGTTCAGTCAATACGACAAACCATCAGCATCAATCAGACATCTCGGTTGCGAATGATGGCAAGATCATGGTGGTCTGGACCGAAACAGACGCAACGACCACACCAATTGGCGTTTATGGCCGTGTTTATGATCCTGTGACACCTGCCTGGGACACTGAATTCAGCATTGTTGCAGGACCTAGTGATGGCAGACCGCAGGTTGCCGCATTGACCAATGGCAATATGGTTGTGACCTATATGTCAGGTGAAGTGAAGGCCAAAATCCTGTCCAGTACAGGGACAGAAGTTGTCTCAGAATTTACTGTTAATACGACGACGACAGGCGTTCAGGGCGATCAGAAAATCGAGGCTCTTGCCAATGGTAACTTCATCGTCACATGGCAAGGTCAAGGTGATGATGTCAATGCCACAACAGGTTACGGTATCTATGGTCAGATTTTTGATAGTGCTGGTGCAAAAGTCGGTACCGAATTCCTGATCAATGAGACTGTGACGAACGACCAGACAACACCAGATATTGCAAGATTGCCTGATGGTGGTTTTGTTATTTCCTGGTCTGGGTCGAATGGCACAGATAGTGATATTTATCAGAAACGCTTTGATCAAAACGGCAACTTGTTTGATAGTAACGCCCTGAATCCACAAACCATTGACGGAACCAACGGCGTTGACAACCTTACGGGTACAGGCGTTGTCGATACAATTACCGGCTTTGAAGGTGCCGACACCCTTGAAGGCAAGGGCGGTAAGGACGTCTTCTATTTCGAAGGTGATACACACAGTAATACGACCAATACGGACGTCATCAAAGACTTCGTCTCTGGCGTTGATACCATTCGCCTGGAAGGGACAAATAACCTTCATTACTATGGTGCTCAGACCTTTACAGTAGATGTTGCCACCACTATCACCAATATTATAGGGGGCGGCGCTGCTGCTGGTGGCGTGCTTCACTTCTATGATGGGACTGATACCTATGTGTATGTGAAACCGGGGTCAACAGGGTATTCTGATTTCCTCGTTAGATTGGATGGCAATGTGAATCTCAGCGCAAGTGACTTTGACTTCACGCTCGCGCCAACCCAGCATACAGCAACGACAACGTTTAACAGCTTGTCTGGTACGGCTGCAATTGAAGACGAATTTGTCTTTGAAGGGGCGGAACATTCAAATACGACCATAACGGATAACATCTCCAATTTCACTGTCAGCGAAGACAAGCTGATCTTTGAAAATGGCGGGCATTTGACCTTTGCTGGCGATGCCGGAAGCTTTGCAAGTGTGAATGCCGCGCTGACTGCGATTGATGGTGATGACACCACCTATCCAGACGGATCCATCGTTACATTTGATGATGGGGCCGGAAACACGGTTGTCTATGTGAAGACCCTGAGCGACCAAGACCTTTATCATGACTTCCTGGTCAGCTTGAGTGGCAATCCTGCGCTGACCGCAGCCAACTTTGAACTGTTTGGTGATGGCTCAGCCCCTGTTCTGGTGACAGGTGCAACATCCGGGGATGATAACCTGTCCGGTACTGCAAACAATGACCTGTTTGAAGGGCTTGAAGGTGCAGATACCATGACGGGTAATGCAGGTTCTGACGTCTTCTTCTTCAAAGGTGATACAGAAAGTAACACCACCAATACGGACGTGATTACTGACTTCGTATCCGGTACGGATCGTATTAGCCTGGAAGGCACGAACAACCTTCACTATTATGGCTCTCAGACCTTTGATACCAATATCACAACGACCATCAGCAATATTGAAAGCGGTGGGGCTGCTGCAGGTGGCGTGCTGCATTTCTATGATGGTGCCAATACATATGTTTATGTGAAATCCGGATCAACCGGATATTCCAACTTCTTGGTGGCGCTGAATGGTAATGTCCCGCTAACAGCAGATGACTTTGACTTCACGCTCGCGCCAACCCAGCATACAGCAACGACAGCGTTTAACAGCTTGTCTGGTACGGCTGCAATTGAAGATGAATTTGTCTTTGAAGGGGCGGAACATTCAAATACAACAACAACTGACAGCATTACCAATTTCACTGTCAGCGAAGACAAGCTGATCTTTGAAAATGGCGGGCATTTGACCTTTGCTGGCGATGCCGGAAGTTTTGCAAGTGTGAATGCCGCGCTGACTGCGATTGATGGTGATGACATCACCTATCCAGACAGGTCCATCGTTACATTTGATGATGGGGCCGGAAACACGGTTGTCTATGTGAAGACCCTGAGCGACCAAGACCTTTATCATGACTTCCTGGTCAGCTTGAGTGGTAATCCTGCGCTGACAGCGGCCAACTTTGAACTGTTTGGTGATGGCTCAGCTCCTGTTCTGGTGACAGGTGCAACATCCGGGGATGATAACCTGTCCGGTACTGCAAACAATGACCTGTTTGAAGGGCTTGAAGGTGCAGATACCATGACGGGTAATGCAGGTTCTGACGTCTTCTTCTTCAAAGGTGATACAGAAAGTAACACCACCAATACGGACGTGATTACTGACTTCGTATCCGGTACGGATCGTATTAGCCTGGAAGGCACGAACAACCTTCACTATTATGGCTCTCAGACCTTTGATACCAATATCACAACGACCATCAGCAATATTGAAAGCGGTGGGGCTGCTGCAGGTGGCGTGCTGCATTTCTATGATGGTGCCAATACATATGTTTATGTGAAATCCGGATCAACCGGATATTCCAACTTCTTGGTGGCGCTGAATGGTAATGTCCCGCTAACAGCAGATGACTTTGACTTCACGCTCGCGCCAACCCAGCATACAGCAACGACAGCGTTTAACAGCTTGTCTGGTACGGCTGCAATTGAAGATGAATTTGTCTTTGAAGGGGCGGAACATTCAAATACAACAACAACTGACAGCATTACCAATTTCACTGTCAGCGAAGACAAGCTGATCTTTGAAAATGGCGGGCATTTGACCTTTGCTGGCGATGCCGGAAGTTTTGCAAGTGTGAATGCCGCGCTGACTGCGATTGATGGTGATGACATCACCTATCCAGACGGATCCATCGTTACATTTGATGATGGGGCCGGAAACACGGTTGTCTATGTGAAGACCCTGAGCGACCAAGACCTTTATCATGACTTCCTGGTCAGCTTGAGTGGTAATCCTGCGCTGACAGCGGCCAACTTTGAACTGTTTGGTGATGGCTCAGCTCCTGTTCTGGTGACAGGTGCAACATCCGGGGATGATAACCTGTCCGGTACTGCAAACAATGACCTGTTTGAAGGGCTTGAAGGTGCAGATACCATGACGGGTAACGCAGGTTCTGACGTCTTCTTCTTCAAAGGCGATACAGAAAGTAACACCACCAATACGGACGTGATTACTGACTTCGTATCCGGTACGGATCGTATTAGTCTGGAAGGGACGAATAACCTTCATTATTATGGCTCTCAGGCCTTTGATACCAATATCACAACGACCATCAGCAATATTGAAAGCGGTGGGGCTGCGGTAGGTGGCGTGCTGCATTTCTATGATGGTGCCAATACCTATGTGTATGTGAAATCTGGATCAACCGGATATTCCAACTTCCTGGTGGCGCTGAATGGTAATGTCCCGCTAACAGCAGATGACTTTGACTTCAGTATTGCGCCGACCCAACATACGGCTACGACAGGGGTTGATAACCTGTCGGGTAGCGCTGCAATTGAAGATGCATTTGTCTTTGAAGGGGCGGAACATTCAAATACAACAACCACTGACAACATCACGAATTTCCTTGTTAGCGAAGACAAGCTGGTCTTTAACAATGGTGGGCATCTGACTTTCCATGGGGACGCAGGTAACCTTGGGGCACCAGGAGCTGCCATCACAACGATTGAAAGCGACAATGCGACCTACCCATATGGATCTATTGTTGTCTTTAATGATACAACCACGACCTACGTCTATGTGAAAACGGAAGCGTCGGAAGATAAGTACCATGACTTCCTTGTTCAGTTGAATGGCTTGCCAACCCTGACAGCAGCCAACTTTGAACTTAGCGGCAATGGGGCCTCTACAGAAAATATCGTAACAGGCACAGCTGGTATTGATACTCTGGCGGGTACATCCCTTGAAGACCAAATGCTCGGTCTGGATGGCGATGATACGCTGATCGGTCTTGCTGGAAATGATGTTTTGCTTGGTGGCAATGGAACTGATGAGGCTTACTTCAGCAATGATCTGAACAATTACACCATTGGTCTGGAAGGCGTAATGGTCACCGTTGATGATACGCTGACTTCTTTGGCTGCCAACGAAGGCACCGACAGTCTTCTTGGTGTTGAAAATCTTTATTTCGATGCAGATGGGACAGTAGCGGATCAACGCACCATTAGTCTTTCGGTTACGCCGGAGGCAACTGTCAATACCTTTGAAACCTATGATCAAAAATCACCGGACATCGCTGTTTTGAATTCCGGCGGCTATGTCATCGTTTATGAAGGTGTTGATAACGCGCCACAAAATGCCGTTTACTTCCGTATGTATGACGAAGACGGAACAGCTTTGGCACCAGTATCCTTCAGCCAGTTCCCAACAGGTTATGTTAATGGCACAGCACGTGTTGCGGCATTGCAGGATGGCGGGTTTGTGGTTACCTGGGCGCAGGGGTCTGCATCAAACGGTACGGATGTCTTGATGTCCGTCTATGAACATGACGGCACGTTGAATTCCAACTTCACAGCCAATACAGTTGTGGACAC
The DNA here is from genome assembly GCF_033100395.1 of Terasakiella sediminum. NCBI lineage: Bacteria > Pseudomonadati > Pseudomonadota > Alphaproteobacteria > Rhodospirillales > Terasakiellaceae > Terasakiella > Terasakiella sediminum. The sequence goes on from NZ_JAWLVJ010000028.1 coordinate 37,213, forward strand.
GTCCAACCAGGTGGGTGAACAATATGCCATCCGTGTGGCAGGTCTGCAGGACGGCGGGTTTGTGACCACATGGACTGAAGATGGCGATGTGAAGGCTAAGCGTTTCAATGCCAATGGTTCTGACGGCGGTGAATTCGTTGTTGCCAACACTGGCAATACCGAAGCCGGGTCTGAAGTTGTTGGTCTGGATAACGGTGGATATGCCATCATCTGGCAGGTGGACGATACAACAAACGTCGCCTTCAAGATGAATATCTATGATAGTGCAAACTCACCTGTGGCCAGCAATATCGTTGTTGATGCGACCAATGTGGAAGATATCAATTCACGCGATATCGCGGTTCTGAATAACGGTAACATCCTTGTTGTCGGTGTCGCTGATAAGACTGCTGATGGCAACGAAGATGCGTTGGCCATGATCTATACCCCGACCGGGACGGTGGCTCATGGCCCAATTCTGTTGAACAGTACGGATAGCGACCCTGAAAAATCTGTCAGTGTTGCCGCACTTTCTGATGGTAATTTCGTTGCGATCTGGAGTGCCGACGATGGCGATACGGATCAAGGTGGTATCTTTGGCCGGATTTATGACTCCAGCGGCGTGCCGCAAGGCAATGACAGCTTCCTAATCAATGCCAATATCGTGGGCGATCAAAGCAAACCACGTGTTGAAGCAAGTGAGTCTGGCTTTATCGTCGTCTGGGAAGGTGTTGACACGGATGGACGCGGTATCTTTAAGCAGGAATTCAACAATGATGGAACGCTTAAGTCAGGCATGTTGATTACCGGTACGGCCGATGCTGATCTTATTACTGCAGGCGCAGGTAACCAGGTCATTGACGCGCAAGGCGGTAATGACACACTGCATGGTGGTGATGGTGATGATCGCTTCATCAATGGAACAGGGGATGATCACTTCTATGGTGATGCAGGTAACGATACCGTTGACTACACCACCACAGGCGGTGGTCAGAACCTCAACATCAATCTGACAACTGGCGTGGTGACGTCGGCCAGTGTCGGTACGGATGCGCTTTATAACATCGAAAATGTCATTGGTTCGATTGATGCTGATACCATAATCGGGGATGGCAATGCCAACGTCCTTGTAGGTAACGAAGGCAATGATATTATTGATGGTAAAGGTGGTGATGATACTTTCATCGGCGGTGCCGGAAATGATAACTTTATCGGTGATGCTGGTAGTGATTGGGTGGTTTACGAAGATGGGGCGGAAGGGATCAATCTTGACCTTTCCAATGCATCTGCGCAGACCATCAGCTTGACGTTTGATACTGATACGCTTTCCGGTATCGAAAACGCAATTGGTACTGATTTTGGTGACCATATCATCGGTAGCGTTGCCGACAATACATTGGAAGGTCTAGATGGCGTTGATACGCTTGATGGCGGCGACGGCAACGACTTCCTGAACGGAGGTTTTGGTGACGATACCCTGATCGGTGGCGTCGGTGCAGATACACTGGATGGCGGCGAAGGTGCTGATGAATTCTGGTACACTGATTCAACCGAATTTAATGCGGCTGAGTTTATCAAAAACTTTGAAGGAGGTGCGACGGGCATTGACCAGGTGGTTATCGAAGCGACGGCCCTTGGCCTGCCTGGCGGTGGTTCAGACAGTGGAACGGTCTCAGCATATCCGAATATGTTCACTTTCTTGACGGGAACAATTGCAGCAGACAAGACGACAGTTGAAGCCGGTACGTTTGGCGGTACAGGTGATTTTAACTTCATCTTCCTGCAGGGTGATGACAGCAATAATTCAGCTTTGTATTTCGATCCAGATGGAAATAATGGAACTGATGTTGCTGTTAAAATTGCGGAATTTGATGGTTACACAACAGTTGATGATGATGATATTCGCGTCATGAATTTCACTGACGTACCGACCTAATACAAATAAGACTAGGGATAACGATAAAAAAACTAAGGGCTGCATCTTTCGGTGCAGCCCTTTTTTTATAATTTGACCCGTCCTGAAATAAGTTGACAGATTGGAGACTTATTATGGGAAACAAAGAAAACAAGCGGGTTAAGCGCACACAGCGTGATTATC
>NZ_JAWLVJ010000029.1:0-37926 GCF_033100395.1 Terasakiella sediminum
TATATCTTGGTTTTTTCATTTCGAATCTCCTGCACTTAATATACGAGAAAATTCTACTTCTAAGGACCACTAAAAATCGGGGGTATTACCACATCTGATCAGTATGGTTTTGATTTTGAGACATTGATTGGCGGACTGCATCAGCCCAATGATCTGTGTGCCAATTGGTTTGATTTTTATAAAACCCGTCGCTTACTTTATATGGCAGGCGAGGCCGTTAAGGTTGGGCGATTGTCTGATGTCTTTCTTGATCGTCTGGAACGCTTGGGGGATCAATTGAATGAAATCGCCCCTGCACCGCGCCAACCGTCTTTGCTGCATGGGGACTTGTGGGGTGGCAATGTTCTGTCTTATCAGGGGAATCTGACAGGTTTTATCGACCCGGCGATTTATTACGGCCATCCGGAAATGGACCTGGCCTTTTCCACTTTGTTCAACACCTTCGGGACTGATTTTTTCGCCGCCTACAACGAGATCAATCCGATTGAACCGGGCTTTAAAGACCGTATCGACCTTTATAACCTCTATCCCTTGCTGGTCCATGTCCGCTTGTTTGGCGGATCCTATGTCAGTGATGTGGATCGGGTATTGCGAAAATATGGCTGTTAACCGACGTTGCGGTTTTCGTGCATTTCAGCGAAGTGGTTGAATTCTTCAATGCGCAGAGGGCGGCTGTAGTAATAGCCCTGACCAAGTTCGCAGCCTTTTTCTAAAAGGAAGTCGTTCTGGTCCTTGGCTTCAATCCCTTCACCGACAACCTCAAGGCCTAAGCTTTTCGCCATGGTCAGGATTGCGACGACCATGGCCGCATCTTCCGGATTGGTGGTGACGTCACGCACGAACATGCGATCCACCTTCAACGTATCCAGCGGGAAGCGTTTCAGATAGTTCAGGCTGGAATATCCGGTACCAAAATCATCAATGGACAGGCGCACGCCCATGGCTTTCAGCTCATGCAGCATGGCCAAAGCGTCTTCCATATTTTCCATCATCAGGGTTTCTGTGATTTCGAGTGACAGTTGGTTGGGATCGAATCCGGTACGATCCAACACGCCTTTGACGATGTTGGGCAGGTTATCTTCCTGAAACTGTCGGCTGGACAGGTTGATACTGACCCGGAAAGGAGTTTGGGACTGTCGCGACCAATCCTGAATTTCCCGGCACGCGGTTTCTAAAACCCATTCCCCTATAGGCAGGATCAGATGATTCTTTTCTGCAAGTGGGATAAACTGATCTGGCGAAACCAACCCACGTTCGGCGCTGTGCCAGCGGATCAGGGCTTCCGCACTTTTCATTTCGCCCGTCTTCATATCCACGATGGGCTGATAGACGAGATGGAATTCATCAAAGGTTTTGACGGCTTGTCGCAGATCGCGTTCAATCGCGCGCTGGGCCTGTGCCTTGGCATCAATGTCCGGCGTGAAGAAATGGAAAGTGTTGCGGCCATTGTCCTTGGCTTTATGCATGGCGCTGTCGGCGTTACGCAGTAGCGTTTCCACATCGTCGCCATCACCTGGCCATGTGCAGACCCCGATCGAACAGGAAATGAAAATCTCTTCATCTTCAATATCAAATGGGCGTTCCAGGCAGTCCAGCAGGTTATGGGCTATGACCGCGAGTTCTTCATCATCCTGAATATTGGGCAGCACGGCGGTGAACTGATCACCGCTAAAACGCGCGATGGTTCCGCTTTCAGGGATGGTGCGTTCAAAGCGTAAAGCGGCTTCCTGAAGAAGCTTATCGCCGATAGTATAGCCCAGTGTGTCGTTGATGACCTTGAATCCGTCCAACCCAATAAAGAGAAGGGCGGTCTGGGTATTGTCCTGACCTGATACATAAAGCGCGCTGATAAAGCGGTTTAAGAACAGGTTCCAGTTGGGAAGGTCGGTGACAATATCGTAGTTGTTACGATGTTGAAGCTGTTCTTCCGTTTCTTTTTGATGGGTCACATCATGGAAGAAGAACACATATTTGGCCTGGTTTAAATCTTCGGTGTCCAGGCTTTGGATATGGGTTTGCACGCGATAGACCGATCCGGTTTTGCTTTCATTCCACAGTAGTCCTTCCCAGTGACCTTCCTGTTCCAGGCTGGTCTGAATGGGCGGCCAAAGTTCTTGGCGTTTATGGTGTGCGATCATCCCGTTGATGGGGAAATACTGCACTTCATCTTCGCTGTAAGCGGTTAGTTCGCTAAAGGCCGGATTGATGGTCAGTACCTGAAAATTGGCATTGACCAGGGCAATGGGCTGGGTCGCTGACTGAAAGACAGACGACAGCATGCGATAGCGCGAGAGTTCGCGTCGCTGGGCAACAAGCTGACCTTTGAGAGCCGCTAGCTCTTTTCTGAGTCTGTCTTCTTCTTCACTCATATGTGTAAACTAAACCCGGTTCTTATCGTTTTTTAGTAAGCATAAAGGCCTTACTAAAAACTGCATAGATAAAAAATGTGCGCAAAGGGATAATCTTTTGCGCACATTTTATTCTTTTAGATAAGCTTGACTTTAGCTCAGCGCCGCACAAGCACGCTGGATGCGGGTGCAGGCCTCGGTTAAAGCTTCATTGCTGGTGGCATAAGACACACGAAAATGCGGGGACAAGCCAAAGGCTTCGCCATGAACCGCAGCCACACCTTCTGTTTCCAGCAGGTAAGTGACGAAATCTTCATCGGTTTCAATCACTTTGCCATCCGGTGTTTTCTTGCCGATCAGGCCTGCACAGCTTGGATAGACGTAAAAAGCGCCTTCCGGTGTCTGACATTCCAGACCTTCGGCTTCGTTCAACATTTTCACAACCAGGTCACGACGCCCCTTAAAGACTTCGTTATGTTTGGCAACGAAATCATGCGGGCCGTTCAGGGCTTCAACAGCGGCTGCCTGAGAGACAGAGCTCGTGTGTGTTGTGCTTTGGGACTGGATTTTGTTCATTGCCTTGATGATTTCCAGTGGACCTGCCGCATAACCGATACGCCAGCCTGTCATGCAGTAAGCCTTGGATACGCCGTTCAGGGTCAGGGTGCGGTCATAAAGTTTTGGTTCAACCTGCGCCGGGGTGACGAATTTGTAATCATCATAGACGATCAGTTCATACATATCGTCTGTCATGATGCGCACATGATCAAATTTCAGCAATACGTCTGTAAGCGCTTTCATCTCATCATAGGAATAGCCAGCCCCTGTCGGGTTGGATGGGGAATTCAGGATCACCCATTTTGTCTTATCGGTGATGGCTGCTTCCAGATCGGCAGGTTGCAGTTTAAACTTTGTTTCTGCCGGGCAGTTTACAAAGACAGGAACGCCGCCCGCCAGCAGGGTGATATCGGGATAGGATACCCAATAAGGGGCAGGGATGATCACTTCATCGCCATCGTTCAGGGTTGCCATCAGGGCGTTATAGATATTTTGCTTGCCGCCACAGCCAACGGAAACCTGATCCGGGGTATAGTCCAGATCATTATCGCGTTTCAGCTTGGCGCAAATGGCTTCGCGCAATTCAACTGTACCCGCTACGGCCGTGTAACGTGTCTTTCCATCCTTCATCGCTGTGATGGCGGCATCGATGATGTGCTGTGGCGTGTCAAAATCAGGCTCGCCTGCGCCAAGACCAATAACGTCGTGACCCGCAGCTTTCAGTTCAGCAGCTTTGGTCGAAACAGCAATGGTCGGTGAAGGTTTAATGCGCGACAATTTGTCAGCAAGAAAAGACATGGTACTCAGACCTTATTCAAATAGGTGAAGTTACAAAAACGAACAGGTCCGTTTACAACGACCCATTCGTCAAAACAGGGGGACCCTACGCTTGCAATCGGGGCGTGGCAAGACTTAATGGACAGATTTGTGACAAAAATGCAGGCAAAGAAAAAGGCACCCGATGAGTGCCTTTTTCCCGTTTGATAGAAAGGAGATTAATCTTCCACATCAAGTTCCTGTTCGGTGGTCCTGATAATGCGCGGATCCCATTGAAGAAGTTCTTCATTTTTGCCTTCGTACTCCACTTGGGACAGGTAGTAGCGGATGGCGTTAATACGGGCGCGTTTCTTGTCATCGGATTTAACGATGGTCCATGGCGCTTCTTTTGTATCGGTGTAGAAGAAAACATCTTCCTTGGCTTTGGTGTAACCCGCCCAGTGATTTTGCGATTCTTTATCTACTGGTGACAGTTTCCACTGCTTGAGCGGATCATCTTCACGGCTGGCGAAACGACGGGCCTGTTCTTCTTTGCTCACAGAGAAATAGAATTTGAACATCTTCAGACCTGAACGGTGCAGCATCCGTTCAAATTCAGGAACGGAGCGCAGGAATTCTTTGACTTCATCAGGCTCACAGAAACCCATGACGCGTTCTACCATGCCGCGGTTGTACCAGGAACGGTCAAACAGCACGATTTCACCAGCTGTTGGCAGGTGCGTTACATAGCGTTGGAAATACCATTGCGCCCGTTCGCGGTCCGTTGGTTTTTCAAGTGCGACCACGTGACAACCCCGTGGGTTGAGGTGTTCAATAAAGCGTTTGATGGTGCCGCCTTTGCCAGCCGCATCACGTCCTTCAAAGATCGCAAGGATTTTCTGACCGCTTTCTTTTACGGAGTTCTGCATCTTCAGTAGTTCAACATGAAGGGGCGCGATGATTTCCAGATAATCAGATGTTTTGAGTTTACCAACAGGGGCGTCTGTTCCGTCCAGTTGATCAATTGGTGTGCCTTTGGACAGGCCATTGCCCATGTTTTTGATTTTTTTCTTGGCGTTCTTTTTGCCTTTGAATTTTTCGGCATCACGACCCGCTGGCTTGATCTTCGCCAGTTTTTCAGTCGCGATCATTTCTTCTTCCATCAATTCATCATCAATGGTGTCCGCATCCAGTTTAACAATCTTGGCGGAAGCTTTTGTCGTTGTTTTTTTAGCGCTCATATACGTCTCCATTGGTGATTCGAAAAATACTATCGGAATGTAGCAAAAAAACGGCCAGACCAATGTGACGCAAGTCAATTTAGAGATAAATAATCTACCCCTTAAGCCCAAAGAATGACTTGAGTTTTCCAAGAAACAGGTCGGTTTCTTTGGCTAACGCTTCTTCGTTGTTATCTTCCGGGCGATTGGCAATCGCGGATTGATTTTCCAAATCACGCAAGGCAACGGCTTTACTGAGCAAGGCTGCTACATCTTCATTGCGGGCGAACAGGTCCGACATGGCTGATTTGGTGATTTCACAGACAACGACATCGGTGGCACAGATAATGGTGGCAGAGCGGGGTTCACCCGTCAGCAATGATTTTTCCCCAAAGAAGGTGCCGGGGGCAAGATCAGCCACTTTGAAAGAGGTGTTGTCTTCCTGTTCAATCAGCACTTCCAGTAGGCCTTCTGCCAGAATGAACATGGAATTGCCGTCATCGCCTTGCGAGACAACCGTATCCAGTTTGCGGTAATGGTGGATGCGCATTTTTTCCGCGATGAATTCCAGGTCTTCCAGTTCGAGGGCTTCAAACAGGGACAGCTTTTTGATCTGTGTGACCTGATCTTTTGGATATTGCCAGCTTTTCTGACGCCAGGGCATCTGGGTCATATAGACGTCGCGCTTGGGATAAGAAAGGGTCAGGCCCGCGTGATTTAAATGTTCCATCACATTGTTGATGATGGTGTTACGTGCTTTCGCTGTCGTTACATGATCCGGATCGATGTAATAACGCATTTTATATTCGATCCCGAACGGCGTAACCCCGCTGGAACGTACTTTTGGGGCGGGGTTGGGTAAAGGACCTTTTGACCCGATGGAGGCTTGAACCGCAGCGGTCAAAACCCGGATTGCCCGGTCTGTTGGCACGGAATAATCAAGGGTGAAGACAAGTTCAAAGCGCGAAACCTCACCCATGCCGCCCATGCTGTAATTGGAAAGAATGGTGGTGGTGATAAAGCTGTTGGGGATAATGATAATATTGCGCCCTGTGGTCCACAGCCGTGTGGTGCGCCAGTTGGTTTCTTCCACCCGGCCTTTATATTCACCAAATCGGGTATGGACATTGATCCATTGACCCACCTTGAACGGGCGTTCCATATGAATGGCGAGCCCGGAAAATGTATCTAGAATGAGATTTCTTAGTGCAAAACCAATGACGATACCAACCGCACCGGAGGCCGTCCAAAAGGCCGTGATCGACTGGTTAAAGACGAAGACCAGCACACCGGAAAAAGCCAGGAAGATGATAAATACATTGCCTAGCTGCACGATCAGACGGGGCGGGGGGCGTTTGACGGTGCGTTCCACCAGTCCTTCCCAGAAGATGATGCGGGTCAGGCGGACAAACAGCAACGCCCCGATAATCCAGGCGATGATAGAAAATATCTGAATGGCAGTCTGATGCCATTCTACAGGCAGATGCAGCAGGGTGATGATGTCGTCGATGTTCCAGATCGCCGCACAGACCGCGATGAAAAGAACAAGCGGGTTCCAGATCTTTGAAAGTGCGTTTATCATGTTAGGTACAGTTCATTATCCCGTTCGTGTTTTTTAGATTTATTGCAAATTAATGACAAAACGCCAAGCCCGTATAACTACGTCTCAATGGGGGCTGGTCAAAAGACCGCCTTCTGGCTATATGTTGATGCATGGATAATTCAGAGATTTTTACACCGATTAAGCGACCGATCCCCAAGGGTGGGAAGTCCTTTAATCTGGTCAGCGATTTCAAACCTTCCGGCGATCAGCCCGAAGCCATTGGTGAACTTGTCAAAGGCATCAAAGAAGGTGAAAAAGATCAGGTGCTGTTAGGGGTGACGGGGTCCGGTAAAACCTTCACTGTTGCCCATGTGATTGCAGAATTGCAGCGCCCGGCCATTGTGCTTGCGCCCAACAAGACGCTGGCGGCTCAGCTTTATAGCGAGATGAAAAATTTCTTCCCCGATAATCACGTGGAATATTTCGTTTCGTTCTATGATTATTATCAGCCGGAAGCTTACGTTCCCAAGACCGATACCTATATCGAAAAAGACAGTTCGATTAACGAGCAGATCGACCGGATGCGTCATGCGGCGACACGGTCTTTGCTGGAATATCGCGACACCATCATTGTGGCATCCGTTTCCTGTATCTACGGTATCGGTGCGGTGGAAACGTACGCGGAAATGACCCTGAGCATCGAATCCGGTGGGGAATATGACGTGCGCGATATGATGAAGGGACTGGTGGAACTTCAATATCAACGCAATGACAATAATTTCCATCGCGGAACCTTTCGCGTGCGCGGGGATATTATTGAAATTTTCCCGTCTCACTTTGAAGACCGCGCCTGGCGTTTGTCTTTCTTTGGGGAAGAACTGGAAGATATCTGGGAATTTGATCCGCTGACGGGGGAGAAAATCACCACGCTGGACCGGGTCACCGTCTATCCCAACAGTCACTATGTGACGCCTCGCCCCACCTTGATGCAGGCATCCAAAAAGATCAAGGCAGAGATGAAGGAGCGAGTTTCCTGGTTTCAGGAAAATAACAAGCTTCTGGAAGCCCAACGCATTCAGGAGCGCACGACCTTTGATCTGGAAATGATCGAGACCACAGGCTTCTGTTCAGGGATCGAAAACTATTCGCGTTACCTGACGGACCGGGCACCGGGCCAGCCGCCGCCCACGCTGTTTGAATATCTGCCCGATGATGCTTTGCTGTTTGTGGATGAAAGTCATGTAGGCGTGTCTCAAATCGGCGGCATGTATCGCGGGGACTATAACCGTAAAAGCACGCTTGCATCTTATGGCTTCCGCCTGCCATCCTGTGTTGATAACCGACCGCTGAAATTTGAAGAATGGGATCATATGCGCCCACAGACGGTCTATGTGTCGGCCACCCCGGGTGACTGGGAGATGGAACGCACAGGCGGTGTCTTTGCTGAACAGGTGATCCGCCCGACAGGCCTGATTGATCCAGTGACCATCGTGCGCCCGGTGGAAACCCAAGTGGATGATTTGCTGGATGAATGTAAGCAGACAGCCGCCAAAGGTGAACGGGTACTGGTTACGACGCTGACCAAACGCATGGCCGAAGACCTGACGGAATATTTTCATGAACAGGGTATTCGTGTGCGTTATATGCATTCGGATATCGACACACTGGAACGTATTGAGATTATCCGTGATTTGCGTCTGGGGGCGTTTGACGTTCTGGTCGGGATCAACTTGCTGCGGGAAGGCTTGGATATCCCGGAATGTTCGCTGGTTGCTATTCTGGATGCGGATAAAGAAGGCTTCTTGCGATCCAAACGATCTTTGATCCAAACTATTGGCCGCGCGGCGCGTCACATCGACGGACGCGTGATTTTGTATGCCGATAAGATGACGGAAAGTCTGGATTATGCTATCGGCGAAACCAACCGCCGTCGTGCTAAGCAGCAAGCCTATAACGAAGCCAACGGCATTACCCCGCAGACGGTGAAATCCAATATTTCTGATGTTCTGGATGATGCGTCTCAAGGTGATTATGTGGATGTGGATACCGGGGCAACGGGTGAGAAACATCTGGTCGGTAAAGACCTGAAGACCGTTTTGGCCGATATGGATAAACGTATGAAAGAAGCCGCGGCCAATCTGGAATTTGAAGAAGCCGCCCGTTTGCGTGACGAAATCCGGCGTTTGGAGGCATCCGAACTTGGTCTTGATCGTGCTGGTGTCGCCAAGGGGGCGGCCCAACGTGCAGGGGCGGGAAAGAAAAAGAAGAAGCGCCGCTAAGACAATAGAAAAAGCCCCACAGCTCTATAACTGTGGGGCTTTTTGTTTGTCAGGCTTTAGCCTTTGTATTTTTTAATCTCACCTGATTCCAGACGATCAGAATAAGATTTCAGTTCTTTCTTCACGATCTTGATCAGGAAGTAGAGACCTGTGATGTTGACAACCGCCATGGAGAAGATGGCTGCATCAGAGAAGTCGATGACTGGGCCGAGGTTGGCAGCTGCACCGATCACAACAAACACACAGAACAGCAGTTTGAAGACCAGCTCAGCCGTTTTGCCTTCACCAAACAGGTAAGTCCAGGCTTTCAGGCCATAGTAAGACCAGGAAATCATGGTGGAGAATGCAAAGAGGATAACCGCAAGAGCCAGTACATATGGGAACCAGCTTACCGCGCTACCAAAGGCCGCAGACGTCAGGGCCACACCGGAGTTGCCATCAACAGTTTTGATGCTTGATCCATCCAGAATGTAAAGACCTGTGTTGGCATCTACCATCAACTGACCGGAGATGATGATGACCAGGGCAGTCATTGTACAGATCACAACCGTATCGATCAGTGGTTCCAGCAGGGAAACGAAACCTTCGGTAATCGGCTCGTTTGTACGAACGGCAGAGTGCGCAATCGCAGCAGAACCAACGCCTGCTTCGTTTGAGAAAGCCGCACGTTTGAAGCCTTGGATCAAGGCACCAACAAGACCACCTGCAACGCCAAGACCTGTAAAGGCACCTTCAAAGATCTGACCAAAGGCCCAACCGATTTTGTCAGCGTTCAGCAGGATAACAACAATCGCTGCACCGACATAAAGAATACCCATGAACGGAACGACTTTTTCGGTAACGCGGGCGATGGATTTCATACCACCAACGATCACGGCGAAGACGAGGGCTGCGAAAGCAAGACCTGTGATCCAGCCCGGATAGTCCCCAACGATACCGGAGATTTGAGCATGTGCCTGGTTTGCCTGGAACATGTTACCGCCACCAAAGGCGCCACAGATACAGAAGATCGCAAACGCAACGGCCAGAATTTTACCGCCGGGCAGGCCAAGTTCCTTGAAGCCTTTGGAAATATAGTACATCGGACCACCAGAAACGGTGCCGTCTTCATATTCGTTACGGTATTTAACACCCAGCGTACATTCCACGAATTTGGATGCCATACCCAAAAGACCTGCAAGGATCATCCAGAAGGTTGCGCCTGGACCACCGATCCCGATGGCAACGGCCACACCTGCGATGTTCCCAAGACCAACGGTACCTGAAAGGGCGGTTGCAAGGGCTTGGAAGTGGCTGACTTCACCAGCGTCTTTCGGGTTGGAATAATCACCCTTGACCAGTGAAATTGCATGTTTGAAGAAACGGAATTGGACAAAGCCGAAATAGAGTGTGAAAACACTGGCTGCAATCACCAACCACATTACGATCCAGGGGAAACTGGTGCCCGGGATCGGGGCAAAGATCAGGCCGACGAACGGGCCAGTTACAGTTGCGAAAATTTCATTTACTTTTTGGTCAAGGCCGGAAGCTTCTTCGGCCATTGCGCTGGACGCGCCAATGAGGCCCATGAATTGGGCGAAAATCATGGTTAAAAATAATTTCATTTTAGGAATTCTCCAGACTACTTGACGACGGTGACAGGGATGTCTGCGCTCATCACCAAATTGGATGTGGCGCTACCGAAAATGCGTTTTGAGAACCCGCCTTCTGAAGTACGGGCGATCACAATCTGATCGGCATTTTCTTCTTTGGAGATGTCAATCAAGGTCTGGGCAACATCACCGTGGCGAACAACGCCTTTTGCATTGATGCCAGCAGCTTTCATTTTTTCAACGGCAGGATCGATAATACGCGATGTTGCCATTGCAATTTCATTTTCGCGGCGTTCGTGACGTTGGGCGTTTTCTTCCTGTGTCTGGAAAGAGAACGGGGACCATTCGATCACATAAGCGACGATCAGTTCAGCATCACCGATCAGCTTTGCCTGGCTTTCACCAAAGGCAAGGGCGCGGTCACCTGAACTATGGCCATCCAGGCCAATAAGGAGAGTAGTAGTCATTGAAACCTCTTCTGTTCATTGTCTCTCTTTCCCGAAATGACCCTGGGGAGGACATTCATTTTTTGAATGGGTCAAAGGCAGAGAGACTTGCTTTTTGAATGTCTGAGGTTAGAATAAGTAAAAACGACTAGATATTGTGCCTAAATATAGGTTAAAATCGCGAAAAATTCCTGTTTTATAGTTTTTTGGAGGAAAATGTTCTAAATGGCGAAGGTATTAGATAATGTTGATAAAGGGATTCTGAATGAACTGCAGGAAAATGGCAGATCCTCCATCGTTGATCTGGCAGAACGGGTGCATTTAACCAAGACACCCTGTTCAGAACGAGTAAAGCGGCTGGAACGTGAAGGCTTCGTGCGCAAATATAGCGCGGTTCTGGACCCGGATATGGTTCAGCGCGGGCAAGTTACGCTGGTTCAGGTCAGTCTGTCCAAAACATCAGAAAACGCTTTGCCGGAATTTAACAGGGCGGTGAAGAAGCTGCCGGAAGTACAGGGTTGTTATCTGATTGCCGGTAACTTTGACTACCTTTTGAAAGTTCGCACTCGCGATATCAGTCATTTCCGTGATGTGTTTGAAGATAAGATCAGCAAGTTGCCCAGCGTCATGCAGACCCATTCCTTTGCGGTGATGGAAACTGTAAAGGAAAGTACGCATATTGATATGTTTGGTGTGGATATGTAAAAATAGAACCCTCTGTCGTTGAAGGTTCCTGTTTATTTTTACGTTTTGTCGATGGCGCTGAGGTCAGCGTTTTCATTGACGACGACTTGTTTGATATCCAGATGAATACTGCGGTCATCATCTGACCACAGGATGGTGGCGTGGGCGGCCATCTGAACGGTGCGGCTGTTTTCAAAATCCAGAAACAATAAGCCAACACGGCCATCGGTTTCGATATTGCCCAGCGTGTTGAAAAAGCGATTCCCCGGGTAATCGGGGAAGATCAGGCTGTTTTCATCCAGCACCTGGATAAAGCCGGGTTCCCCACCACGATGCGACATATCGACACCGGAATTTCGTTCATCCATTTCCTTGCTGCGCGATGCGATGAAAAACACGTCTGCGTTCTGAATAACCGATTGCAGGTCGTTATTCAGTTTGCTGTGCGTTTCTGGCGCGTCCGTACGCCCGGTCGTGGTCTTGATCAGCACGTCACGGCGCTGGATATATTTGGGGCAGTTGCCGAAGCTTTGATCCACCTGCAGGTCAATCACCCCATTTTCATTTGTGGCGATGGTACCATTCAGGCGGTTGCGACGCCGAGTGTGCAGTTCAATACCCAACATGCCGATCTTTGCACCTGATGTCAGGTGATCTTTCAGCGGATCGCCACTGACAGGTAGGGCCTTGATATGCAGATGATCATCGGTCGGGCTGGTGGTAAACCCCGGGGCCCCTGCCAGATAGCTTGCCCAGGGATGTCCATCCTGATCCAATCCTCCAATGAAAAGGAAGGGCAACTGTCTGAAGAAGTCTCGGTGTTGTTCGGGCATTTGTGTGCGAATGAATTTGGCGCCCACCCTTCCTGAAATTTCATCCACGCCAAGGCGTTTCTGAATGGTGACTTCACCTTCATGGAAAGGGGTGGGCAGGGGGGTGTTGTCAGAAAGGGTGGACATGATTTCAGGTCTCCGTCTTTTTCATGGCGACAAAGTTCGGCAGGGCTTCAACCGCCTTGATCCATTTCTGGATGGTCGGGTAAGGCGCTAAATCCACATGACCTTCCGGGGCGTGCGCCACATAGCTATAGGCAGAAACGTCCGCAATGGTTGGTGCTTCGCCCGTGGTGAAGGTGCGGTCTTTCAGCAGGCCTTCCAAGACGTCAAACAGGTCTTTGGATACCTGCAGGCATTTGTCATGGTCATGATCGGTGCCAAAGACCTTGACCAGACGCGCTGCACCGGGTCCGTTGATAATCATGCCGGATGCGAGCGCCAGCCACTGTTGAACATGGGCAGCTTTGACAGGTTCGGTTGGAAGCCATGTGCGGTCTGAGTCATATTTGGTGGCAAGATAGGTCAGGATGGCATTGGATTCCCAGATGATGACGCCATTGTCGTCAATAACAGGCACCAGACCAAAGGGGTGCAGTTTATTGAGATAGTCCGGTGTCTTATGTTCCCCATTTGCCAGATCAACGGGGATTAGCTTATGTGGGATATCCAGCAGAGACAGCATTAACTGGGCACGGTGTGCGTGACCGGAAAGCGGAAACCAGTATACTTTTACCGGATCAGCATTTTGGGGGAAAAGGGCATTCGTCATTTTCTTGAGGCTCCAATTAGGGGTAAATGGGATATGCCTCAGTTATATCGATTTAATTTTTTCAAGATAATTAGGTTATTTTAAGAATAACTATTTCAAATTATGAAATGTTACATTGGCTGGCTATGGTCTGTAGCCGTTTCTTCAGCCGGGGGGCTGCGAAATCAAGGAAGGTGCGCAGCTTTAAAGGTACCAATCGGCCTTGGGGATAGACAAAATGCACGGGGTTAAGTTTGGTGGGATAGTCTGTAAGAACCCGTTCCAAGACACCACGATGGATTTGTTCTGCCGCCTGATAAGATAAAACACGGGTAATCCCGGCATGATGAACGGCACTTTCAACAGCAGCCTCGGCAGAATTGACCATCAGGCGCGGTTTGATGGGAAAGGTCTTTGCTTTGCCATCAATGTTAAAGGTCCATTCCTGGCGTAAATCAAGATTACCAAAGGAAATAAGGTTGAAATCATCCAATGTGTCCGGCGTGGGTGTAGCGCCTTTTTCCTTTAGATAAAGAGGGCTTGCACAATGGAGGAACTGCACATGGCCCAGCGGTTTCGCCATCATGGTGCTGTCGCTTAAGTTCCCGATGCGCAGGCCCAGGTCAATATGTTCATCCAGCAGGTGCAGCACCTGATCCGCCAGCTGCAGGCGGATGTTGACCTTTGGAAACTCATTTAAAAATTCCCGCACGATGGGCAGGACGTGTAATTTTCCGAACGCAGACGGGGCCGTGATGGTCATGGTGCCTACAGGTTCGACAAATTCACTGGAGGCTTGACGTTCGGCCTCCTGCACATCATTTAGGATCCGGCGCGCGGCTTCCAGATAGCGCGCCCCGCTTTCAGTCAGGGAGAGCTTGCGGGTGGTGCGGGTCAATAACTGTGCACCCAGATGGTCTTCCAGCTCGGCAATCTTCCGGCTGACAGTTGGCAGGGGCATGCTGAGTTTTTGCGACGCCTTTGAAAAACTTCCCGTATCCACCACATGGGTGAAGACGGTCATTGCGGATAACTGGTCCATCAATCTATTCCTTTTGAAAGAATTGCTGCTCAATTATCTCTATTATTTTGAAAAATGATATAAATAATGTGGTTGTCTCATCCGTAAATTGCCTTTTCTTACCTGTGATTTACTGCCATGATGGAGGATGCTGAGAAAAATACGCCGTACAGTGATGGTCTTGATGGCCAGTCTTCTGACTTTGGCACAGGCTGCCAAGGCCGAAACTTTGCGCGTTTCAACAGAAGAATGGCCGGGCTATACCAATGCGGATATGACCGGGCTTTATTTCGACATCCTGAATATGGTTTTTAAACCGCATGGCTATGCACTTGATGTGCGCATCGTGCCTTATACCCGTTCCATCCATAATACGATCTCCGGCAAAAGCGATCTGTGGATCGGGGCTTATGAAGGCGATAATGAAGAGGCGATATACCCAAAGAAGTATTATGATCTGGATCTGGTCGAAGCGATCTGTGTCTCTGGCATTCTGACAGATAAAAATCCGTTGGATAGCCTGAATGGGAAAAAACTAGGCTGGATCAGGGGCTATGAATATGATGCCTACATCCCCTTTGATGCGAACTTTCGTGAATTTGATGATCGTGCCGCGGCCATTGACAGCCTGCAACGCCAAAAGCTGGATTGCTTTTTGGATGATAAAACCATCAATGACTATCTGCTGACCAATTATCCTGATTTGGTGAAAGAACTGGATCGCCGAAAGATCATTTTTCTGCCGCTGTTTTTTGGCTTTTCACCCACTGAAAAAGGGAAGCAACTGGCGGACCTGTTTGATCGCGAATTCCCGAAATATGTCATGTCCGGTGAACTGGAAGCCCTGCACCAGAAATGGAACCTGCCTTTCTATCACGAACAGATGCTGAAACGCCTGAATTAGAACTGAATGTGAATATGGTCATCGTGTCTTGCAGCACGACATCCCTGAAATTTAAGGATGCCGCCCTGAATGCCATATCTTTTTGCAAGGTGTGGCTCGATAAACATTTTCCTCAAGCCCAAATCTTTTCCTGATGTATTCAGCCATTTAAGTGCTGTGCGCATGCGATTATCTTCAAGGACAAGGTTGTTGACGATGGGTTGGAACCAGTTCATATCCCAACGCATGGTCAGTTTTTGTTTTGTTGTATCACAGGGTTCAGAAACAGGCCGCTCGAATGCCCAGTACCCAATTGGTGATCTGGTTTTTCCATTCAGGAAATGACCGTTTTCATCTTTATAGAAAAAAGCGAAATCCAGTTTCTTGCCATCATGATGGGACAGATGTGGCAAAAGGGGGAAGCGATCAATGAAAGGGAAGTTTCCATCCAGTGCGATGGTTTTTGTGCCGTGATACTGTTCGTTCATATGCTCGGCCAATTGGGTGGCAACATAGTGCATTTCCGGGGTGACATAATGTCTGTTCAGGATACAATAAAGGGGTGATTGTACTTCCAGGTTTTCCCTTTTTTCAGCAAAGCAAGAGAGGGGGACACGACCGAAATGAGGGGCGATGTAAGTAGAGGAAACAGAAAGAACAGCGTAAAAAACTACAAAGACCAAAGGAACGAAAATACGATTTTTTGACGGGGTAAATGTGATCCATCTTTTGCAAAGGAGCATCATGATATAGGCTATGCCACCAAGTTGAGAAAGAGCGGTTAAAATCAGGATGACCAGTCCATGGAGTAATATTGACAGCATTTCTTTTTCCCCGTTTTAATCACCTGTATGTCATTGATTATAAGAAAAGCAGCCAGCGTTTTATGATAAAGGTCACAGATACCATATATATTGATGCTTCAGAGATTGAAGAAAAGTTCATCCGCTCCCCTGGCGCTGGTGGGCAGAAGGTGAATAAGACGGAGACGGCTGTGCAATTGCGATTTAACGTACGCGCGTGTCCTGCCATTCATCATCAACACTTCCTGCGCCTGCAACGCCGTGCCGGTCAACTGATGACGCAGGATGGGGTGATTGTGATTACGGCCCATAGTTTCCGCACTCAGGAGCGAAACCGCAATGATGCGCAGGAACGTCTGATCAAAATGATTGCGGAAACGGCACAGGCCCCGAAGAAACGCCGCAAAACCAAACCGACCAAGGCGTCGAAGCAAAGGCGACTGGATCAGAAAAATCGCCGTAGCGATGTAAAAAAGAACCGGGCGAAGGTTCAGTTATGATGAAGGATTACATTGAAACCTTCGGAATCGTCTGGGGGCACGAAGTAACTGGTGAAAAGATCGAACTGTTCGTCGCTGACCTGATAGGGGTGAACGCCACTGGCATTTCGGTTGTGCAGACGTTTTTTACAAATTTCATCAGATAGATCAATGAAATGAAGTTCATGGTCCGCTTGCGCTGTTTCGAATAATGTTCGAAGCCAGTTTCTTTGTTCAATGGTATTTGCCGGAAAGTCCATTACGACTGAGACCCCTTTTGACAATAGGGAGTTTACATGGGGGGCAATTGCCTTTCTGAGACGTGCAGAATATTTTACGTAATCTTGCAGGTTGTTGATTTCGTTCGGGAAGAGTATCGACATCCAATGATCTTCACTGAGCAGGATTGTCAGGTCCTGATTTGCGAGTTCTTTAGCCTTTGTGGATTTTCCTGCCGCTATTTTGCCGCATAATAGATAGAGTTTTGACATTTCTACAATCTGTTCAATTATGATTTATGACACCAGATTTGGTACATCCCTGCAAATGTATCCGGGTATTCCTGTTCAAATTGATGCCAGAGTGCGAGGTCGTTCTTGGCATTTTCGTTTGGGTTAATGGTCCTGAATTTTTCTATAACTTGTGGATCGGATAATTCAAAACCAAGAAAGGTAAGCCCGAGTTTTTCTAACGCTGATTGAACTTCCTTTAAGGTGAATTGATGTTCCTGTACGTGAAACAAAAGGTCTCTACATTCACTTAAACTGAAAAAATCTCTTTTACCAAGAAGCTTTTCGATGAGTTCATTGCCTTTATTTGCCTCATGCATCAGATCGGTTCGACATTGTCGAATGCCCTGGCTGGTGGGTTGATAGCCCCGTTCTTTGATGAATTTTCTTCCTGCATTTACAGCTTGGCGCGCAGTTCTGCTATAGAGGCCGATTTTCATAAGACCATTAGCCTTTAACTTGTCTGTCAGAATTGCCCAACCTGCTATAGGGTCGCTAAGGTGATGAAGAACCCCTACAGATTCAATCAAGTCAAATTGATGAGTTTGATTTTTCAGTTCCATAATATCAGCTTGGGCAAAACGGATATTGTTGATTCCAAGTCTGTCGCAATGGCTTTGTGCATACGCAAGGCTGCGCAAACTTAAATCAATGGCAAGGACGTTACAATTTGCAAATCGTTTTGCTGTTTCAATAGCGTGCCGGCCTGTACCACAGCCCGCAACCAGAATGTCTGGTTCGGTCGGCGACAGATAGGTAGAGAGATTGAGTTCCAGCGGGGGGGCTTCTAGAGCATTTTTGATTGTGCTTGACTGGATCGCATATCCGGGATTAATCCATTTTGGATAAGGGTTTTCCTCATACATATTGCGAACAGCACTGGAAACACCTTCTTGAACAGGTGTGAGTTGTTCGATTGCGGTCAATATCTTTGCCTCACTTTCCAGTTCATCTTTTTGTTTCGACAAAAAGTCACGGACAAGAGAGGGAAGCAAGTTTAAATCCAGTTTGCTGACCCATGTGTATTCAGAAATGGGTTTGTAGCATGCAAGGATAGTGACCCAATAAGGTGGCAGCTTTTTGGACGTTTCCATCTGTTCATTTAGGGCTGTTTCCAACTGGTTAAGGAGCTTGGTTTCCTCAGTTGTCTGTGTGAAGACGAAGTCATTTAAATAACTTTGTTGTGCAATGGCCAGTACGACAGGCAGGGCCGCATGATCAGAAATTTTTTCTGTAGCAATAAAATGCAAGGCCTGCCTTCTAAGGTCTGTTAAAGCGCTTTCCAAGTCTTTCGAATAGATGGGAAAGAGTTGTAACATTTTTAAGAAAAGGGTGAGCTTAGATAGCTTTTTGAGTTGTTGAAACAATAGTTTTGGTGAGAGCGTTGTTTCTTCAAAAAGTTTTTTAAACTCTTTGTGTTGTAAAAGCGCATTTACGATATGTTGAAACAGATTTTGCGGGGATACAAATGGGAAATCCAATAGTTTAAGCAAATCAGGTTCATTGGGCTGTTGTTTCAGGCTTGGATTTCTCAGGGTCTCTGAATATGCATACCAATATGTCTGATTACCACGTTCCAGCTGGCAGGCTTTGCGAAACGCTGTGTAGGCTGCATCTATCTGGGTTAATTGCTGACAAGACAGACCCAGATTAAAATGAAGAAGTGGATCTCGAGGGGATGATTTTAGAGCCTGTTGATACGTCAAGATTGCTTTTTCATAGTTCTTTTGGTCAGCATAACTCGCGCCTAGGTTTGTGTAGGCATCGACGGCATTTGGATTTAAGGCAATGGCTTTTTCACAAAAATAAACGGCTTTTTCCAGATCTTCCTCATCTCTGTAGATTGCGCCCAGATTACTGTTTGCTTCGGCAAAGTCGGGGTTTTGTTGCAGAGCTTTTTCGATATAGCCGATGGCTTCTGCATTTTGGCCTCTGGCATGTTTCACCAATCCAAGAAGATGCAGTGCATCTGTGTTCGTCGGTTCAGCTTGCAAAACTTGTCCGTAGATATTTTCGGCTTCATTTAATTGTCCTTGTTGGTGATGTGTAAGCGCGATTTGTAAGGCTTGTACAATAGAGATAGATTGGGACATGAAAACTCGACCTTGAGCGTGATTTGTCAGACTGGATATGTAAAAGTTATGCAAACCTTGAACATCGGTCAAAAGAATTCTTTTGCACAAGTTTGTGTCTTCAAGCACGATAAAGGAGTAGGAAGAAGTGATATGATCTCGAAACAAGATTTAAGGATAACTTTAAAATGGATATTCAGGCAATTTTGGCGCTGGTGGTTGCAACGGCTGTTCTGGGGCTTGTCCCCGGACCGATTGTGGCGGCCCTTGTGGGCCGTGCGCTTTTTGGTGGGGTGAAATCCACCTTTGGTTTTTTGGCAGGTGTCTTTGTGGGTGATCTTGCCTGGTTGCTGGCCGCGGTATCTGGTCTTGGTTATATGGCGGCGACTTATTCAACGGCCTTTCTGGTGATTAAATATGTCGGTGCGGCTTATCTGATCTATATCGGCATTCAGGCCATTCGCCATGCCATGGATAAAAAACAGGAAATCAAAATCCCGAAAAGCGCACGAAAAGGCGCTGGCTTTATCAGTGGCCTGCTGGTGACATTGGGCAATCCCAAGCTGGTGGCCTTTTACGTCGGTTTTCTGCCGACCTTTATTGATATGCAGGCGTTGAAATTCAGTGAAACTCTGCTGGCAGCGATCCTTGTGCCTTCCACTTTTGCCCTGTTAAACTTCGGCTGGGCGGTCTGTGCGGCCAAGGCCAAGACCTTGTTTAAATCGGCAACTCCGTTGCGGGTTTTGAACTATATTTCTGGTGGCTTACTGGTTGGCGCAGGTGCTGTCATGATGGCGGAAGATTAATCCTTTCATGTTGATGTCCCCTGTCATCGGGCACCGTGGTGCGGCGGGTCTTGTCCCTGAAAATACCCTGGACAGTATCCGCAAAGCTGCCAGCTTGGGCTGCGGTTGGATTGAAGCCGATGCCTGTCTGTTGGCAGATGGGGAGGTCGTGCTGTTTCATGACGAAACCCTTGATCGCTGCACCAATGGCACCGGGCGTGTGCGCATTCAGGCATGGGATGAAGTGCGCAAGCTGGATGCAGGCAACGGCCTGAAGGTGCCTTTGCTGACAGAAGCGATTGATCTGTGCCGTGGTCTGGGGCTTGGTTTTAATATCGAGCTGAAGGTTCAGGAAGATGAAGGTGTCGAACTAGCAAGCGCTGTTTCACGTATTGTGAAGGGGCGGGACTGTGGCGAGCTGCTGATTTCAAGTTTCGATCAGGCTGCCCTTACTGCTTTTGATTTGCCTTATCGCAAAGGGCTGATCTGTGAGGATTTGCCGGAGAATTGGCAAGAAGTTGATTGTGTCTCGGTTCATCAAAGTGTGAATCATGTTTCCAAACAGACAGTGCATGCGTTGAAAGCCGCAGGTAAAGAAGTCTATGTCTTTACGGTCAATGAAGCAACAAAGGCTCAGGAATTGTTCGATATGGGCGTGGACGGGTTTTTTAGTGATCGCCCGGATCGCTTGACTGGGCCTGCACATCCTCGTACAGCATGACCATACGGTCTACGAACCAGATTTTGCCAGCCATCGCGATGATCAGCCCGCAGATGGTGAAGACCAGGTCAAAACGATAGAGCCCCCACATCATAATGAACACACCGACGACAGAGACCATCACGAGATTATGGGCGGTTTGGGTATGGCCTTTGGGCAGCGCCAGTGTCTTGCGGTTTAGAAACAGCTGTTCGCCCATCACCCCTTTGGACGCCCAGTTATCGGTTGATTTGGGCGGATTGAACAGGCGGGGATTCAGCCAGATCCAGAAGACGACGAGGGCGAGGGGATAAAGCGCATCCCAGCCCAGCCACCAACGGCTCCAGACTACCACACACAAAAGGGGCAGGGTGGTAAAGCGGGTATAGACACTCCATGGGTTGGCATGGCGCGCCCAGCTCGCCCCATCCATGGTCATGATCTTTTCTGACAGTTTATACATCAGGCGATCAGACCCAGCTCGCGTTGCAACGTCTTGGTCAGTTTTTTGGAGATAATGTCATAGGCAGCTTCGATGTAATCTTTCAGATCATCATCCTTCATGCCGACAGGGTCTTGTACCTGCACCCATTTGGCACGGGCCAGATAAGGGGCAGGTACGATGCCTTCCTGTTCAATCAGGATATCATAAGACAAATCGGAACATTTAAAGCTGATGCGTTGATAATCGTCGTCTTCATAAAGGGGCGCAATGGCGAATATCTTTCCGCCAATTTTCCAGACGCTGGCACCGCCCCACTGGATGACATGGGTGGTTGCTTTTAGGGAAGCACAGAACTGGTCAAATTCATCACGTGTCACTTGTCTTTTCCACTTACTCTTTTGTCATCCCCGTTTTCACGGGGATGACGGCATTGGTTAAAACAACACCTTTGTCATCTCTTTCTCAGCATCACCAAATGTTTCATCAAACCCGTCCGGTGCATTGATCACCGCCAGACCTGTGCCATACATGCCGCGCTCTTTTTTCGGTCCGATCAGTTCAAAAAAGGTAGCATCTTTCAATCCTGCCTTCAAATCTTCGTGGCGACCTTCCGGCAGCATGGGGTACCAGATCATGATCACGCCTGCTTTCCAGCGTTTGTGCACCCCATTGGCCAGTTTGGCCATGGTGGTATAGTCATCCTTAATCTCATAAGACGGATCAATCAGCAAAGCCCCATCGGCGTTGCGGTTGGGCAGGAAATCAATCAGGTGATATTGCGCATCTTTATGGATGAAACGCAGACGTTGGTCACCCGCCAGATTAGCCTGCAATTCTTCAAATTCGGTGGGGTGCAGTTCAAACAGGACGGAGCGTTGGTTTGTACTCATCAGATGCTGTGTCAGAGCAGGGGAGCCGGGATAAGTCAGTTCCGTATGTTTTTCCTGAAAGCTTTTGATGCTGTCCTGATAAAACTTCAGGCCGTCACTGGACACAGAGGCATCTTTGATCTTTGCATATCCATCCTGCCATTCCCCCGTTTTGGTGGATTGGTCGCCACTGAGGTCATAAAGACCGCGCCCGGCATGGCTATCAAGGAAGGTCACGACCTTTTTATGGTCGGCGAAATGTTTGATCACAAGACCAAGGGCGGTATGTTTATGGACATCGGCAAAGTTACCGGCGTGATATCCATGTTGATAGCTCAGCATCTGATTATATCTTTACTTTGGTGGATGGAGGACACCGTCTACTTCAACCGCCATCTTTTGTAAATGATTAAGGCGACCAAGGCTTTCACAATTCAGGTCCTTGCGGTCTGCTTCCAGTTCATCCAGATGTTTTTTCACGGCGCGCAGACGGTTGCTGGCAGCTGACTTTTTATCCTTGGCCAGGTCATCCAAAGCAAGGTTGAGCTTGGCGCGATAGTCAACAAAGGTTTTATATGCGATTGATTTGGACATTGATGCCTCCCTTCTCCTGTCTATGAAAAAAGGGTATGGGGGCAAAGGCATAGAGTCAAAGAAAAAGGGCGTCTGGTTACCCAAACACCCTAAATCTTAAATCGTTTTTACAGTACTTAGTTTGTACCGCAAGCAGCAACCATAGCTTCTGCAGCACGCAGTTCGCGCTCAGCAGCTTGTTTGGCAACGTCGTTATCCGCAGCAGTCAGCGCATCATTGGCTTTTTGCAAACGGGCTTCGGCATCGTCACGGTTAAGGTCTTCAACCGCGATTGCTTCTTCTGCAAGAACCGCACAGCGTTCCCCAGAAACTTCAGCAAAACCGCCGACGACAAAAATGCTTTTGGCAACCTTGTCGTTTTCATAGATGTCGATAATGCCTGGACGTACAGTCGTCAGCATTGGCGTGTGTCCGGGCAGGACACCGAAGTCACCTTCGCCGCCCGGAACCACAACCATTTCTACATCTTCTGACAGAAGCAGCTTGGCCGGGGAAACGAGTTCAAATTGAACTGTATCACTCATAGTGTTGTCTCCTGGCTAGTTGTTACTGTCAAATTAAGCGGCTTCAGCAGCCATTTTCTTGGCTTTCTCGAGAGCTTCATCGATCCCGCCAACCATGTAGAACGCAGCTTCTGGCAGGTGATCGTAATCACCAGCTACGATACCTGTAAACGCCTTGATGGTGTCTTCCAGTTTAACGTATTTACCAGGAGAGCCTGTGAAGACTTCCGCTACGTGGAATGGCTGAGAAAGGAAACGCTGGATCTTACGAGCACGTGCAACCAACATTTTATCTTCTTCAGACAGTTCGTCCATACCAAGGATGGCGATGATGTCTTGCAGAGATTTGTATGTTTGCAGTACACGCTGAACTTCACGAGCAACTTTATAGTGCTCTTCACCGACAACGCGTGGCTCAAGTACACGAGACGTAGAGTCAAGTGGGTCTACCGCAGGGTAGATACCGAGCTCGGCGATGGAACGGTTAAGTACTGTTGTCGCATCCAAGTGAGCAAATGAAGTGGCTGGCGCAGGGTCAGTCAAGTCATCCGCAGGTACGTAAATGGCTTGTACAGAAGTAATGGAACCTTTCTTCGTGGAGGTAATACGCTCCTGAAGGTTACCCATTTCTGTCGCAAGTGTTGGCTGATAACCTACCGCAGAAGGAATACGACCCAGAAGGGCTGATACTTCTGAACCCGCTTGTGTAAAGCGGAAGATGTTATCAACGAAGAACAGCACGTCCTGGCCTTCTTCATCACGGAAGTATTCCGCCATCGTCAGACCAGTCAAAGCGACACGAGCACGCGCCCCGGGAGGCTCGTTCATCTGACCGTATACGAGCGCAGCTTTAGACTCATCAGAGTCAAGCTTGATAACGCCGGATTCGATCATCTCGTGGTAAAGGTCGTTACCTTCACGTGTACGCTCACCAACACCCGCGAATACGGAGAAACCACCGTGACCTTTCGCAATGTTGTTGATGAGTTCCATGATAAGTACAGTTTTACCTACACCCGCACCACCGAACAGACCAATTTTACCACCCTTCGCATATGGTGCGAGAAGGTCGATAACTTTAATGCCTGTTTCGAGAATTTCAGCATCCGTAGACTGGTCTACGAATTCTGGTGCTTCACGGTGAATTGGCAGCGTACCTTTGGACGTTTTGATGTCGCCACGTTCGTCGATGGCCTCACCGATTACGTTTACGATACGACCAAGTGTTTCTGGGCCAACCGGGATAGAGATCGGTGCACCAGTGTCTGTGACTTCCTGACCGCGAACGAGGCCGTCAGTTGTGTCCATCGCGATACAACGAACTGTGTTTTCACCCAAGTGCTGGGAAACTTCCAGCACCAGACGTTTGCCCTGGTTTTCAAGTTCCAGAGCGGACAAGATTTCAGGCAGGACGTCGTCGAACTGTACGTCGACTACCGCACCCAGTACCTGAGTTACCTTACCAATATTTTTGCTCATCGCAAAAAACTCCTACTTCGCAAATTAATGCGTACTAACGGTTACAGCGCTTCTGCGCCGGAAATGATTTCGATCAGTTCATTCGTAATAGCGGCCTGACGTGCACGGTTGTAAGTCAGGGTAAGACCATCAATCATCTCACCTGCGTTACGTGTTGCGTTGTCCATGGCAGCCATACGAGCACCCTGTTCGGAAGCAAAGCTTTCGAGCATGGCACGGAAGATCTGTACCGAAAGGTTCCGCGGCAATAGTTCTTCCAGGATGTCTTCTTCTGAAGGCTCATATTCGTACAGAGCACTCAGTTCGTCATTCTGGCTTTCTTCCTCAGCGGCTTCATCAGAAGCTACTGCGAAAGGAATAACTTGCAGCGGCGTTACTTCTTGTGTAATAGCGGAAATAAACTTGTTATAAACCACTGTACAAACGTCGATTTCACCTTCTTCATACATCGTACGGATGCGAAGTGCGATGGCATCAGCGTCGTCATACTGAGCGCCGTTCTTGGTCAGATCTTCCATCGTTTCAAGGATTGTTTCCCCGAACTGACGGTTAACCTGATCACGACCTTTGCGACCCAGACACAAGACTTTTACGGATTTGCCAGCTGCTTGCAGCTCGGCAATTTTATTCCGGGCATATCGACCAATGTTTGCGTTGAAACCACCGCACAGGCCACGGTCGGAAGACACAAGCACGATAAGGTGCTTTTCGTCTTTACCGTTACCAGCCAGCAGTTCCGGAGCGCCGTCAACACCGTCGAAGCTCTTGGCAAGAGCTCCGACCATGGCTTCCATACGCTCGGCATAGGGACGTGCGGATTCTGCAGACATTTGAGCCTTACGCAGTTTAGCCGCAGCCACCATCTTCATGGCCGAAGTGATCTTCTGTGTCGATTTGACACTGTCGATCCTGATTTTTAGGTCCTTGAGGTTTGGCATATGCCTATATCCTCTTCTTCAACGATGAAAACAATTAGGCGAAAGACTTAGTGAAGTCATCAAGATGCTTCTTAAGTTTTTCTTCGGTCTCATCGCTAAGTTTCTTCTCACCACGAATTGTAGTCAGAATGTCAGAACCATTTGCGCGAATGTCTTCAAGCATAGCAGCTTCGTAACGGTTTACGTCAACCGCTGCGATACCATCCAGGTAACCATTCACACCAGCGAAGATAGATACAACTTGCTCTTCAACAGGAAGCGGAGAGAACTGAGGCTGTTTCAGCAGCTCAGTCAGACGCTCACCACGAGCCAGCAGTTGCTGTGTAGATGCATCAAGGTCAGATGCAAACTGAGCAAACGCAGCCATCTCACGATACTGAGCCAGTTCCAGCTTAACAGAACCCGCAACCTGTTTCATGGCTTTGATCTGCGCAGAAGAACCTACACGAGATACAGAAAGACCAACGTTCACAGCAGGACGGATACCTTTGTAGAACAGTTCAGTTTCAAGGAAGATCTGACCGTCAGTAATGGAGATCACGTTTGTTGGAATAAACGCAGATACGTCACCACCTTGAGTTTCAATAACAGGCAGAGCTGTCAGTGAACCGGCGCCCATGTCATCAGACATTTTACACGCACGCTCGAGCAGACGAGAGTGAAGGTAGAATACGTCACCAGGATAAGCTTCACGCCCAGGAGGACGACGAAGCAGCAGGGACATCTGACGATAAGCAACAGCCTGCTTGGAAAGGTCATCATAACCGATCAGCGCGTGCATACCGTTGTCACGGAAGTACTCACCCATGGCAGCGCCACAGTATGGTGCCAGGAACTGCATAGGAGCAGGTTCAGAAGCTGTCGCAGCAACAACGATGGAGTATTCCAGAGCGTTGTTCTCTTCGAGAACTTTAACCAGCTGAGCAACTGTAGAACGCTTTTGACCAACAGCAACGTAAACACAGTAAAGCTTTTCGCTTTCGTCTTTCGCGTTGTCGTTAACGTTCTTCTGGTTCAACATTGTATCAAGAAGGATGGCAGTTTTACCAGTTTGACGGTCACCAATAACCAGCTCACGCTGGCCACGACCTACTGGGATCAAACTATCAACAGCCTTCAGGCCTGTTTGTACTGGTTCGTGTACAGACTTACGTGGGATAATCCCAGGAGCTTTGACTTCCATCAAGCTCATCTTAACGTCTTCCAGCGGACCTTTGCCGTCGATCGGGTTCCCCAGACCGTCAACAACACGTCCCAAAAGGCCTTTACCAACCGGCACTTCTACGATGGCGCCAGTACGTTTTACTGTGTCGCCTTCTTTAATAGCGCGGTCGTCACCGAAAATTACGATACCGACGTTGTCGGTTTCCAAGTTCAGTGCCATACCTTTCAAACCACCAGGAAATTCAACCATTTCCCCGGCTTGAACGTTATCTAAACCATGTACGCGAGCGATACCATCACCCACAGACAATACTTGACCGACTTCGGCTACATCAGCCTCAGTCCCGAAATTAGCGATCTGATCTTTGAGGATCGCAGAAATTTCCGCGGCGCGGATTTCCATCACCCAACCCCTTTCATGGCGAGTTGAAGATGTTGCAGTTTGGTACGCAGGGTACTATCTACCATGCGTGAGCCAACTTGGACGATTAAACCGCCAAGCACTGCAGGGTCCACCTTCTGTTCAACAGCGACATCACTGCCAATTGCTTCTTTTAAAGAAGCGGTCAACGAATCAACTTGCTTTTGCGTAAGCGCTTTAGCTGAAGTTACTTGTGCAGAAACTTCACCTTTGTGCTCAGCAAGAAGCGCTTGGAAGCCATAAATCATACCTTCCAATTCAAAGAGGCGACGGTTTTGTGCCACCACTGAGATAAAGCGTTTCGTGAGATCTGAAATTTTTGCAGCGTCCATGACAGCAGTCATGGCGCGGCCTTGTTCTTCGCGTGCAATCACGGGACTAAGAACAAGCTTGGAGAGATCTTCACTTTCGCTCAGCATTACGCTGAGGTCAGAAAGATCCTGAGCCACTTGATCAACCGCATCATTTTCCACCGCTAAATCGAAAATAGCGCTGGCATAACGACCGGCAAGTCCGCTTGCACCTTGTGCTTTAGAAGCCACTTGGGACAGCCCTCGACATCTGGTCCACCCGAAGGGACATGCGACTGCACGTCCCCAAACGACAATTACTCATTCGCTTAAAGTTAAAAGAATAAGCAAAAAGATGGCGCTGTCATAGCATAGGCACCCATCAAGATGCAAGCAGGCATCTCGCACATGCGCAAATTAATCGAAACCATGGGAAAATAAGGCAGTTTCGAGGCTGTGGTCATACCAAAATTAGACTTTTGTCGGGCATTTTTGACAGAGAATCGGGCAATTTTTTAAATTATTCTGATGTAAGGATTCTACGGTTGCCCCCTACCGTGTTTCTACATAAAGCTATAAGGATCAATATCCACTTGTACACGAACATTTCGTGCAATTGAGGTGCGTTCAAGCCAGTCTCTGACGATGGCCTGGAGCGGCATTTTTTTATCTGTTTTTAAGAGAAGACGGCGACGGTGACGCCCCCGGATCATGGAAAGCGGTGCAGGGGCGGGGCCAAGGGCAAGGATTCCCTGTCCATGGGGGGCATTTCGCCCCAACGCATTTGCCGCATCATCCACCAGCACTTCATCTTCGCCAGATATAATAAGTGCGGCCAAACGACCAAAGGGCGGCATGCCTGCCCCACGTCGGGCATTTGCTTCGGTTTCCAGAAAACGATCACGCAGGCCCGATTTCAGGGCTTTCATTACGGGATGGTCCGGCATAAAGGTTTGCAGCATCACCGTGCCGGGCTTATCGCCGCGACCTGCACGGCCTGCCACCTGATAAAGCAATTGATAGGTGCGTTCTGAGGCGCGTAGATCACCGCCGGATAATCCAAGGTCTGCATCGACCACACCGACAAGGGTCAGCATGGGGAAGTGATAGCCCTTGGCGACCATTTGGGTGCCGATGAGGATATCAACCTCATGATCTTCGATCTTCTTGACCATCTCGGCGGCTTGGGTGGGCGAGGTTACCGTATCACTGGCAGCCACCACATAGCGCATTTCCGGGAAGGTCTCGGCCACTTCTTCGGCCAGTCGTTCCACCCCGGGGCCACAAGCCGCAAAGTTGTTTTCTGATTCGCAGTTGGGGCAGGTATGGACCGGACGGGTATGAAAGCCACAATGGTGGCACTGCAGTTTCCCGGCTTTGCGGTGTTCCACCAGCCAGGCGGTGCAGTTGGGACATTGCAGACGATGACCACAAGATCGACAGAGGGTGA
Organism: Terasakiella sediminum; assembly: GCF_033100395.1. Taxonomy (NCBI): domain Bacteria; kingdom Pseudomonadati; phylum Pseudomonadota; class Alphaproteobacteria; order Rhodospirillales; family Terasakiellaceae; genus Terasakiella; species Terasakiella sediminum. Next base: position 28,416 of record NZ_JAWLVJ010000029.1, read on the forward strand.
GCGGCGCATAGCCCCGGCGGTTGAGATAGAGCATCACCTGCTCTCCACGCTCCACCGTTTCCTTGATGGCATTGATCAGGGAAGGGGCGAGCCATTTTTGACGTTCCGGCTTATCGAGGCGCAAATCGATGGTTTCTACAGCGGGGAGCGGCACGTTGGCATGACGTGCTGGCATATGAAGATTGGTGTAACGGCCTTCCCAGCTGTTGACCGCTGTTTCCAGTGACGGTGTGGCAGAGGCCAGCACAACCGGGCATTTCCCCATCTGGGCACGTACGACCGCCATGTCGCGTCCATTATATATGACACCTTCTTCCTGTTTGAAGGAGGCATCATGTTCCTCATCCACAATAATAAGGCCGAGGTCTTTATAGGGGAGAAACAGGGCGGAACGTGCCCCGACCACCACTTTGGCCTGCCCGCGAATGATGGCGCGCCAGGTGGCCTTGCGCCGTGACGCCCCGATGTCGGAATGCCAGACCGCAGGTTCAACCCCAAAGCGTTTTTTAAAGCGGGACAGCCATTGGCTTGAAAGCGCGATTTCGGGCAGCAGAACCAATGTCTGCTTGTTCATGGAGAGTGCCTTGGCGACGGCTTCGAAATAGACTTCCGTTTTGCCAGAGCCGGGAACGCCATCTAATAACGTGACGCTGAAATCTTCGCTTTCGGTTTTGCTGACCAGTTCATCAGCCGCCACGCGTTGCTGATCGGCAAGCGCGTAGCCTTCTTTCTGCCAGTCCGGTTCCTGAAAAGGGGAGGCATCATGGATCTGCACCGTATCCAGTACACCAGCTGTCGCAAGTCCTTTTATGACGGAGGTGCCGACACCTGCCTGAAGCGCGATTTCACTGGCGGGCAGAGGCGGCATATCTTCCATGAAGCGCAAGACACTTTCACGGGCCTTGGTCAGTTTAACTTCCGGGGCATCGCTGGCTTTTATATAAGCGGTCTTGGGGGCGGGGTCCTTAAGCGCACCGGGCACACTCATGACCATTTTTAAAATCAACCCCTGAGGCTGCAACGTATATTTCGCCACCCAATCAACGAATTTGCGAGAAGCTTCAGGGATGGGCGGTTGGGCCAGCTTTTCAATAACGGGCTTGAGCTTGCTGTAAGGCAGATCATCTTCATTGGCTGGATCACAATCCCAAACCACGCCCGTGCGTTCACGCGGGCCCAAGGGCACAGTGACAAAATCCCCTGCTGTTAAATCCATCCCTGGCGGACAGGCATAGTCATAGACCCCGCTTAACGGGAGGGGCAAAAGGACGCTGACGCGTTTTTCCTGTTCGGCAAAAAGGGACAAACTAAACCTGCTCACGTCATTCCGGCAAAGGCCGGAATCTCTTGAATGATTATCCAGATCCCAGCCTTCGCCGGAATGACGGCTAGTCTATAACGCTTTCACAAAAATAATAAAGTCTTTGGAGAGTTTTATTTCCATCTGTGTTGTTATGTCATAAAGTCTTTACCAATTCAGTCTACAACAGCATTAACAGAGCTGTCATATAACCAGGGAATACCAAAATGAAGTTTTTTGTCGATACCGCTGATGTTACCGAGATTAAAGAGTTGGCCGATGTGGGCCTGCTGGATGGGGTAACGACAAACCCGTCTTTGATCGCAAAGGCCGGTCGTCCGTTTCTGGAAGTGGTTGCCGAGATTTGCGAGATTGTTGACGGTCCGGTCAGTGCAGAGGTCACAGCCTCTGACTTTGACACTATGATGAAGGAAGCTGCTGTTCTTCGTAAAATCGCGGATAACGTGGCGATCAAGGTGCCGATGACGCGTGATGGTATCAAGGCGTGTAAGGCCCTGTCTGATGATGGTGTGCAGGTGAATGTGACACTGGTCTTTTCTGCGGCACAAGCTCTGCTGGCTGCCAAAGCTGGTGCGGCGTTTGTTTCCCCCTTTATTGGTCGTCTGGATGATCTGGGGCAGGACGGCATGGCGCTGATCGAAGATATCGTTGAGATTTATTCCAATTATCCGGACCTGCAGACCGAGGTGCTGGCCGCATCCGTTCGTGGGCCATTGCATGTTGTGCAGGCTGCACAAGCCGGCGCGGATGTAGCAACCGTTCCGGCCAAGGCGTTGTGGCAGTTGTTTAACCACCCCCTTACCGATAAGGGTCTTGCCGCATTTGAGGCAGATTGGGCAAAAACCGGGCAAAGCATCCTGTAATCTGCTAAACTATCAAGAAACGTGGCTACAAAGGGTTCAGGCATGACCTCAGAATCGGATATTAAATTCTCACCGGATATGGATGCCCAGGCGGTGCGGGATTATTTGCAGAAAAATCCAGATTTTTTCGTGCATCATCCGGCTTTGCTGGAAGTGCTTGAATTTCCGGCCCGTTACAATGGCGACCAAGTTGTCGACCTGCAGCATGAAGCCTTAAAACGCCTGCGTGCCAAACAGGATGTGCTGGTGGATAATTCCCGTTCCAACATGTCGGTGCAACTGGCAACCCATGAAGCCGTGTTGGCCATGTTGGAAGCCCGATCACTGGATGAATTTATCACCATCTTTCAGGATGAAGTGCCGATCCTTCTGGATATCGACATGGCCGCTATTGCGCTGGAAGGTGCGGTGGAAACCATCGATATCTCATCAGAAGGCATGCCTGTTTTGTTGCCCACAGGTGAGGTGCAGAAACGTCTGGGCGACGATGATGTGCAATTGATCGCAGATATCACCCCCGGTGATCCGTTATTTGGGGCAGCGCGCGATCTGGTGCAATCTGTTGCCATTGCTCGGCTTTACCCCAGCGAAGCCATGCCCGCAGGCCTGTTGATTTTAGGGGCGCGGGAAAAGGACGTGTTCCATCCCCAGCAAGGCACTGAACTGATCACCTTTATGGCACGTGTCGGGGAAATTCTGGTCGAAAAATGGCTGGAACAATCAGACGTGGACGCATGACGTGGGCGCCACACCGGAATCTTTAAACCGTATCAGTTTTGACTGTGAACCTGCCTTAAAAGAAGCGATCACGGATTGGCGGCGCTGGCTGGAAAGTGAACGCCGTGCCTCCAAACATACGCTGGATGCATACCTGCGTGATCTCTCAGCCTTCTTTGTTTTTAGTCATAATCTGCTGGGCTATCCGGCAGGTGTGGATGATCTGAAAAGTTTTACCACAGCTGACTTTCGTGGCTTTCTTGCCGACAGGACCGAAGCCGGGATTGCACGCAGTTCGATCAATCGCCAGATGTCAACTTTGCGTAACTTCTTCAAGTTTCTGGATCGTCAGGGCATTTTGCAGAACCCGGCACTTGCGGCTGTGCGCACGCCGAAGCAAAAACAGGCGGTCCCGAAAGCCTTGAGCAAAGATGAAGCGGTTGTTTCCCTTGAAGCCATCGAAGGGCTGAGCCATGGTGATTGGCATGAAAGCCGGGGATTGTCGTGGATTGCCAAACGCGATGCGGCTGTTTTGACTTTGTTATATGGCTGTGGTCTTCGGATTGGCGAAGCGTTAGGGCTGCAACAACGTGATGCACCTACCGCAGATGTAATGCGGGTTGTGGGGAAGGGGAATAAGGAACGCATGGTTCCCGTTTTGCCTTTGGTGATTGAAGCGATCAAGGCTTATCAGGAAGCCTGCCCGTTCAAGCTCAAAAAAACAGATGCCTTGTTTGTGGGTGCACGTGGAAAGCCGCTTGATCCCGGTGTCATTCAGCGCCAGATCAGGAAATTGCGCCCGCTTTTGAACCTACCGGAAACTGCCACGCCACACGCTTTGCGTCATAGCTTTGCTACCCATTTGCTGGCAGGCGGTGGGGATTTGCGCACTATTCAGGAACTGTTGGGCCATGCATCGCTTTCAACAACGCAGCGCTACACGGCAGTGGATGCAGAAAAGATCAGTGCTGAATATAGTAAAGCGCACCCGAGGGCTTAGTCTTCTTTCTTGATGTCCGGATTGGTGGCTTCGCCGAAGAAAAACTGTTTGCCAAAGACCAGCATGATAAACAGGGCAATCAGCTGGGCACCAAAGGACATGAGCAGATCTTTTGATAATACAAAAGTTATCAGAAAAACAGCGGCCATAATGACCCAGGCTAGAAATCTCATGTGTGCTCCTGTGGCATCTGTCATTCCTGCGCAGGCAGGAATCTTTTGGATGAGATCCCTGCCTGCGCAGGGATGACGAGTGTTTTACCCTAATCTGCCGTCACTTGGAAGATGGTCATTTGGTTATTGTAGAAAACCGCCCCGCTTAACACCCCATAAATACAGGCCCCGGTATCCAGACCGATCCGATGTGGTTCCAGCTTGGGGCCGGGAATGACCGTATGGCCATGCACCACAAAAGTATTGCCAGGATAGGGCAGGGTATGTTCCAGAAAGCGGGTTCTGATCCAGGCCCAGTGGTTTTCTTCCTGCGACAGTTTGTCTTTGGAAAAGTTTTCTTCAAGGCTGAGTTTGGGATCAACCCCGCCATGGACGCAGACGATATTACCACTTTGGTGATGACTGGCAAATGTGTTCAGGTAGTCAATCCGGTCCTGACCCAAGGCATCCAGTAGATAGTTACGATGTTCTGTAACGGGGATTTCTGCAATGGGCGGGATTTTAATCTGCAAGTTTTCAAGGGTATTTAAGCCACCATTGCCCCGCCACATGATCCACTTGGATTTATAACTGTCATCACTGGCGGCCAATACGCGGAGCAACAGTTGTTCGTGGTTGCCCAACAGGCAGATGATGTTCCAGTCTTCAATGCCATCGCGTGTTAAATCAAGCACTTCGATGGCTGCATCGCCGCGATCAATGATGTCGCCCAGAAGCACGAAATCAACGCGCTTGGCTGATTTCGGGATGGCTTTCTTTGCGGTCGTGATGATTTGCTGCAACAGATCGAACCGTCCATGGACATCGCCGATGGCAACCAAAGCGACTTCTTCTTCTGGGCTGCCGGGAATGGCAAATGCTTTGCGTATGATTTCCATCTGCCCCTCCCGTTAAACCTAAAATTTTGCCTGTTGTGCGCGCACTTCGACGATTGTTTTACTGGCTTCAATCGCATCATTCAAGGTGACGATGCCGCGGGCTTTCAACATGGGGATCATGCGCTGGAAAATCCCTGCGGTCACCAATGCATCGCCAATGGCCGTATGGCGACCTTCGATCTCAATCCCAAAGCGTTTGGCGATATCGTTTAGCCCATGCTGGATGGTGTGATCATGCAAAAAGACGGACAGAAGTAAGGTATCCAGCACCGGATGATCAAAGGAAAGACCGCATTCTTCCTCTTTTAAATGGAGGAACTTCATGTCAAAGGCAGCGTTATGGGCGACCAGCACCGCATCTTTGGAAAATTCGTGGAACTGGGGCAGCACGATTTGCGCAGGTGGTTTGTCTTTTACCATATCATCGGTGATGCCGTGGAACTTGATGGAACTTTTCGGGATAGTACGATTGGGATTTACCATCCGGGCAAAGGATTCCCCGGTCAGGATACGGCCATTTAAGATACGCACCCCTGCAAGGGCGATGATCTCGTCACCTGCTGATGGTTTCAACCCGGTTGTTTCGGTATCGAACACCACAAAGGGAAGCTCTGAGAGCGGGCAATTTGCCATTTCCGGCTTGATCTGGTTGGGCTGGCTTAACAGGCCAAAGTCATAAAATTCAGGACGTGCCGGTAAATCTTCACTGGTGTGGTCCGCAATGGGGCGCGTTGAGGGGATCATGGGCAGGCGCAGCCGGGCGCGGTTATCATCAATAACTTCGCTCCACATCTCACAACGGTGGTGTTCGAGAATGTCGCGCAGGCTCATGCCACCAATGGATTCTGTCAGATGGATATCCAGCCAGCTGTCAATCATGCTGGACGAAATGGCCGCTCCTTCCCAGATGATATCGATATGAATTTTGTCATCGCGACGCACGGCCTGGAGATCAAAGGTCTTTGCCTGATTGGTTTCGTGGATGCGATGGATGATCTGGTCAAGGGCCAGCAATAAAGAATGACTATCCCCATAAAGCCAAACCGGAATGCCCGTCATGACGGCTTCGATATCTTTTTCGTCATTTAGCCGCAGGGATACAAGGCTGAGAAGGTTGGCAGAATAAATATCCTGCATGGGCCAGTGCCCGGTTGCAAGCCCATGATAATCAGCCGCCAGACCATCCAGTTTTTCAGACAGTTTCAGGCTTTCGCTGACCAGAACGGATTGGAACTGGTCACGCATATCCGCATCCATGTCCCCGGCATTGCCCAGCATTTCTGCTGCCGCACGCAGGTTGGCAACGGGTTGACGCAGGCCTTCGGTGGCTTCGCGTAGCAAATGGTCGCGTTTCCCAAGGGCGTTTAATTCTTCGGTCACATCTTCGAAGGTCAGGATATAGCTGTTGGGTGTCTTTTCATCTTCATCCAGCAGCAATGTCATTCGGGCTTCCAGCGTATAGCGTGCATCACAGGTGGCACAAACGAAAGAGGTGCTTAAGCCTTCGGGGTGATTTTCCTGTCTGTTTTCAGCCAGTCGGTTGCGCAGGCGGCGAAGGGAGTGCAGCAAGGGCGGGCTGTCGATGACACGAAACAGGGATCGCATCAATCCGATATCCCCACTGACATGCAATAAAGACAGGGCGCGCTGGTTATAAAGCAGGACCTGATTGTTCAAATTACAGATGATCACACCTTGATGCAGGTCTTTCAGGATGGCTTCAAGGGTGCGTCTTTCCTTATCGGTTTCCTGCGTGGCCTTCTGAATGGCCTGATCGACTTCGATGCGCTGTTTGCGATACTGGCTCGCGAGATCACGGATGGTTTCGGGCAGGTGATCGAGATATTTTCCACTCACCACTTCGACGCTATGGTCTTCATTGCCATGCAGGATGGTCTGGATGTCGCGGATCAGCCCCTGAATGGGACTGGCGACATTGATATCAAATAAGGCCCCGATGGCAACCACGCACAGGATAAGGGCAAGACAACAGCCTGCCCCAAACAAAAACAGGCTGGTCGCCGGATCATTATGGGTCAGGATATGATCGTGGGCGAAATAGAAAGTCGGGATAATAATGGCTGGCACGCATCCGCCCAGAAAAAGGAAGAACAGAAACGTGCGCAGCCGTAAGCTCAGTTTTGATATCTGCTTGAGCATGTGTCCCTATGCATCACCCAAGAGTTCTTTGACCCGTTTGGTCAGCTCGCTTGTGGAAAAAGGTTTGGTGACATAGTCATTGGCCCCCAAAGCAAGTCCCTTTTCCTTTTCAACTTCCCGGCCTTTGGCCGTCAGCATGATGATGGGGATATTGGCCCATTCCTCGGACCGACGTAGTGTTTGGCAGACATCATAGCCATCGCGCCCCGGGATCATCAGATCCAGCAGGATAAGATCAGGCGTTTTTTCTACCACAGCTTCTAATGCCGCGTTGCCATCACGGGCAATGCGGACCTCATAACCAGCTTGGGTCATGAGGAATTCCAGTGAAAGAACAATGTTCGGTTCGTCATCGACGACCAAGACAGACTTGCTCATGTAATTAGTGACCTCCCAGGTTTTATCGTTTTCTTTTTTTATAATCCTTTTTTTCCCATCTTAACACGTTTTTATATGTGTGACAGAAGCGTGTCATCCTGCTAAAAGAAATCAAATTCTTTTTACCCTTAAAATTTGGATGTTAAACAGATGGCTTCCTATCAGTACGTTTATGTCATGAAAGACCTGTCAAAGGTCTATCCCGGCGGCAAAAAAGTCGTTGAAAATGTATATTTGTCCTTCCTGCCTGGTGCGAAAATCGGTGTGCTTGGTCACAACGGGACAGGTAAATCCACATTGATGAAAATCATGGCGGGCCTGGATGAAGAATATAACGGGGAAGCCTGGGCTGCCGAAGGCGCCAAAGTCGGCTACCTGCCACAGGAACCACAACTGGACGAAACCAAAACCGTTGCGGAAAACGTGATGGAAGCCTTAGGCGATGCCAAGCGTGACCTGGACCGCTTCAACGAAATTTCCAACAAGTTCATGGAACCCATGGACGATGATGAAATGAACAACCTGCTGGCTGAACAGGGCGAATTGCAGGAAAAGATCGATGCAGCCAACGGCTGGGAAATCGAACGCACCATCGAAATTGCCATGGACGCGTTGCGTTGCCCACCGGGTGACTGGGCGGTAGACAAGCTTTCCGGTGGTGAAAAACGTCGTGTGGCGCTGTGTAAGCTGCTGCTTGAAAAGCCTGACCTGCTGTTGCTTGACGAACCGACCAACCATTTGGACGCCGAATCCGTTGCCTGGCTGGAACGCTTCCTGGAAGACTACCCGGGCACTGTTGTGGCCGTAACCCACGACCGTTACTTCCTGGATAATGTCGCAGGCTGGATTCTTGAACTGGATCGTGGCAAGGCCATTCCTTACGAAGGCAATTATTCACAATGGCTGGATCAGAAGCAAAAGCGTCTGGCACAGGAAGCCAAGGAAGAAGCCAACCGTCAAAAGACACTGGCAAGCGAGATGGAGTGGATCAAGCAATCACCCAAAGCCCGTCAGGCCAAGCAGAAAGCCCGTATCAATTCTTACGAAGAGCTGCTTAACCAGGATATCAAACAACAGATTTCCAACGCACAGATTGTTATCCCGCCTGGGCCACGTCTGGGTAACGTTGTGATCAAGGCCGAAGGTGTGGCCAAAGGCTTTGAGGACAAGCTGTTGTACGAAAACATGGAATTCAACCTGCCCGCAGGTGGTGTTGTCGGGATCATCGGTCCAAACGGTGCGGGTAAAACAACGCTGTTTCGCATGATCACGGGTCAGGAAAAGCCGGACAATGGGACTTTCACTGTCGGTGAAACCGTGAAGCTTGGCTATATCGACCAAAGCCGTGACAGTCTGGATGACAACAAAACCGTCTGGGATGAAATCTCTGACGGTCTGGACATGATCGCACTGGGCAACGGCGAAATTCAAAGCCGTGCCTATGTATCGCGCTTCAACTTCAAGGGCGGTGACCAGCAGAAGAAAGTTGGTCAACTGTCCGGTGGTGAGCGTAACCGTGTGCATCTGGCGAAAATGCTCAAAGAAGAAGCCAACGTGCTGCTGCTCGATGAGCCAACTAACGATCTGGACGTTGATACGCTGCGTGCGCTGGAAGAAGCCATCGAAAACTTCGCCGGCTGTGCGGTGGTGATCTCACACGATCGCTGGTTCCTTGATCGTATCGCAACGCACATTCTGGCCTTTGAAGGTAACTCCGAAGTCGTCTGGTTCGAAGGTAACTACGAAGACTATGAAGCTGATCGTAAACGCCGTCTTGGTGCTGATGCCGATCAGCCGCACCGGATCAAATACAAGCCTTTGACGCGTTGATCCGGTAAGGAATGCAGAATTGGAAAAGGCAGTCCTTCGGGGCTGCCTTTTTTTCATTGTATCGGTAATATGCGTCTGTGAAATATAATTTCGAGGCTGCCCCGAATGGCACTAAGTTAAGGCGTTGTCTGCATTAATTTTCGGGTGCGATTTTATCATAAAAATGGGATACTATCCCATGGAAAACGCTA
>NZ_JAWLVJ010000030.1:0-37279 GCF_033100395.1 Terasakiella sediminum
TGAAAACGCCAAACCAAATGCACAGAAAAGCCCGCTGCCAAAAGCAACGGGCTTAACCTAAAACCGTCAACGTATTTTAGGACGGGTCATTATTTTTTTATGGGTTCCCCATCACGCCCTTCGTGATAGCAGGGCAGGCCGTCATCCACAAAAGCCCAAGATGCTTTGTAATCAGTGTAGATATGCGCATCAGGATTTAGCGGCACCTCATCATCCAGGGTGGCAAGGGCAAATTCGACGATTTCACCAGATGCCCCGGAAGCTTCAAAGATCAAGCTGGACCCGCAGTTCGGGCAAAACTTTCGAATCGTGCCATTTTCCCCTTTAAAGCTGGCAACCTGACTTTCCCCCTTGGTCCAAACAAAGTTTTCAGCCGAAACTTCACCAAATGTCGCGTAAGCAGCCCCATGAAACTTTCGGCACATTGAACAATGGCAATGTCCCATACGTTCGCCTATGTCTTTGACTTTATAGGATATATCCCCACACAGGCAGGAACCTTTAATCCATTGATCTGTCATCACATCCATCCTTTGATCAAATCAGCCTCAATCTTATTCTAAAGTATAGAATTTGTTTACCAATTGGCTTCATAAAAGATACAGTATTTTGCAAAAATAAAGGCACCATTTTTATGAAGACTTGGCGTACAGCTCTAACCAAGGTTCAGCCGGGGGTTTTCCTGCCGGTTCTTGGCGTGTGCGTGGTGCTTTATTTTGCCTATCATGCTGTCCAGGGGGATCGCGGTATTCGATCTTTGCTTGATTACCAGCATCGTGTTGAAAAGACCAAACAACAACTGGCCCAGATCAAGTCAGAACGTATTCGCCTGGAACACCGTGTTTCTTTATTGCGCCCGGAAAGCCTTGATCCTGATTTACTGGAAGAACGGGCACGCGCTGTCCTGAACTTTGCCCACCCAAACGAAATTGCCATCATTGTGAAGTGAGCCGATCATGAGTGCCAAAACCTTACCTGAACCGCCATACTACGCCGTTATCTTCGTAAATCAGCGTACAGAGGCTGACGGGGAAGGCTACGGCAAGACGGCGGATCGGATGGTAGAGCTTGCCCAACAGCAAGACGGCTACCTCGGCATGGAAAGTGTGCGTGAAGAAAGCGGGAAGGGGATTACCGTTTCCTACTGGAAAGATATGGACGCGATCAAAAGCTGGAAACATAATCTGGAACATGTTGATGCCCGCGAAGAAGGCAAGCAAAGCTGGTACGAAGATTATCAGTTACAGATCGCCAAAGTCGAACATGGGTATCGGTGGATTAAAAACTAAATCTCGAATCCATCATATCTTTTGGTATTCAAATACCGCCTCAGAGAAAATATATAATTTGCGCAACGCAACATAGAAAAATTTTCAACTTTTAGACATCCGCATCAACTTTACGCGTAGAGAAAACTTATCCATATTAACCACACAACAGTTAATAACCATGTTTTGCAAGGGGTTAAGAGCGTCTTAAAATTGAAATATTTTGGTCATTTTACGCAAAAACCCTGACCGATAGATTAACTAAAACAAAGTTAACTCACTCTTTTGCATTGCAGCACAGTAACTTATATAAAGTGAAAAGCTTTGCATTTGCCCCTCAATTGCGTTTCATAGACTTACAAATTCGCATCAAAACAATGCTTTCACGCCTAGCCAAGGGGAGTCCTATGGCAACACAAACAAAACGCAGCACTCGGGGTAAAAACAAAAAACCCGAAGCAACACCTGAAGAACTGCTTGAGTTCTATAAGGAAATGCTTTTGATCCGTCGCTTTGAAGAAAAAGCGGGTCAATTGTACGGTATGGGCCTCATCGGGGGGTTCTGTCACCTTTACATCGGTCAAGAGGCCGTTGTTGTTGGTATTCAATCCATCGCAAATCCGCAGGATACACTGATCACATCTTATCGTGATCACGGCCACATGCTGGCCTGTGGCATGAGCCCGGACGGCGTAATGGCCGAATTGACTGGTCGTGAGGGTGGCCTGTCAAAAGGTAAGGGTGGCTCTATGCACATGTTCTCCAAAGAGAGCGGTTTTTACGGTGGTCACGGTATCGTTGGCGCCCAGATCCCCTTGGGGACAGGCCTGGCCTTCGGTCACAAATACAATGAAGATGGCGGCGTGAACTTTGCCTATATGGGTGATGGCGCAGTTAACCAAGGCCAGGTTTATGAGGCCTTCAACATGGCAGCTCTTTGGAAACTGCCTGTTGTCTATGTTATTGAGAACAACCAATACGGCATGGGAACTTCTCTGGAACGTGCATCTTCCAACACAAACCTTTATGAACGCGGCGCGGCACACGGCATCCCCGGCATTCAGGTTAATGGCATGAGCGTTCTTGAAGTTCGTGAAGCAGCAAAAGAAGCTGCTGAGAAATGTCGCCGCGGTGAAGGTCCAATCATTCTTGAAATGAAGACTTATCGTTACCGTGGTCACTCTATGTCTGATCCAGCGAAATATCGTGCGAAAGAAGAAGTACAAAAAGTACGTTCTGAAAGCGACCCGATTGATTACGTTCGCGCTCTGTTGACTGAAGGCGGTCATGCTGATGAAGCTGCGCTGAAAGAAATCGACAAAGAGATCAAAGCGATTGTGACAAAATCCGCAGAATTTGCTCAAACCAGCCCGGAACCAGCCGAAAGTGAGCTGTGGACCGACGTTCTGGTGGAAGCTTAAGCATAGAGAAGAGAGAAAAGTTAATGCCTATTGAAATTCTTATGCCTGCGCTTTCACCAACAATGGAAGAGGGCAACCTCGCCAAATGGTGCAAGGCAGAAGGTGACACGGTTGAAAGCGGTGACGTCATCGCTGAAATCGAAACTGATAAAGCCACAATGGAAGTCGAAGCTGTCGATGAAGGTGTTCTCGGCAAAATTCTGGTTCCAGAAGGCACTGAAAACGTAAAAGTAAACGAACTGATCGCCCTGTTGCTGGACGAAGGTGAAGATGCTTCTGCGGTTGATAACTACGCTGCTGGCGGCGCTGCCCCTGCTGCGGCCCCTGCAGAAGCAGCCCCGGTTGCAGAAGCAACAGCTGCGCCAACAGCCTCTGCGGTTCCTGCACCTGTAGCTGAAGATGCATATGACGGCCCAACCGAAGCGATGACTGTTCGCCAGGCGCTGAACACAGCTTTGTTTGAAGAATTCCGTCGTGACGACAAAGTTCTGATCATGGGTGAAGAAGTTGCCGAATACCAAGGCGCTTACAAAATCTCCCAGGGTCTGCTAGATGAATTCGGTGAAAAACGTGTTGTTGATACACCGATCACAGAAATCGGCTTTACTGGTGTTGGTGTTGGTGCGGCATGGTCCGGCCTGAAGCCAATCGTTGAATTCATGACATTCAACTTCGCCATGCAAGCGGTTGATCATATCATCAACTCTGCTGCCAAGACACTTTACATGTCTGGTGGTGAGATTTCCTGTCCGATCGTATTCCGCGGTTGTAACGGTGCGGCATCCCGTGTGGCTGCTCAGCACTCACAATGTTACGCATCCTGGTACGCCCACTGTCCTGGTCTGAAGGTTGTCACACCTTATTCAGCAGAAGATGCTAAAGGCCTGTTGAAAGCGGCTGTTCGCGACCCCAACCCAGTTATCGTTCTGGAAAACGAAGTTCTCTACGGTAAGACATTCGATTGTCCAACTGATGAAGATTTCGTTATCCCATTCGGTAAAGCAAAAATCGAACGTCCTGGTACAGACGTTACGCTGGTCGGTTACTCTATTTCTGTTGGCTGGGCACTGGAAGCTGCTGAAAAACTGGCAGAAGAAGGTATCTCTGCAGAAGTTATCAACCTGCGTTCGCTGCGTCCGCTGGATACACACACCATCATCGAGTCTGTTAAGAAAACAAACCGTCTGGTGACTGTGGAAGAAGGCTGGGCATATGCCAACATCGGTTCTGAGATCGCCACACAGGTGATGGAACATGCCTTTGATTATCTGGATGCGCCTGTAACACGTGTTGCTGGTGCAGACGTTCCAATGCCATATGCGGCGAACCTTGAAAAACTCGCTTTGCCGACTGTGACAGACATCGTCGCAGCCTCTAAAGCGGTTTGTTACAAGTAATCTCGGATAAAGGAATTAAGCATTATGCCTATTCAAATTTTAATGCCTGCACTTTCTCCGACGATGGAAGAAGGTAACCTGGCAAAATGGTGTGTCGCTGAAGGTGACACGGTCGAAAGCGGCGACGTAATCGCTGAAATCGAAACCGACAAAGCAACCATGGAAGTCGAAGCTGTTGACGAAGGCACCATGGGTAAAATCCTCGTTGCTGAAGGCACAGAAGGCGTGAAAGTCAATGAACTGATTGCCCTGTTGCTTGAAGAAGGCGAAGATGAAAGCGCTTTGGAAGGCGCAGCAACGGCTGCACCAGTTCCTGCGGCAGCACCAGCGGCTGCTGAAAATGCTGCACCTGCACCAGCTGCAGCGGCGGCACCAGCCCCAGCCGCCCCTGTGTCTGACAGTGGCGAACGTGTTTTCTCAAGCCCACTTGCACGTCGCATTGCGGCACAGGAAGGCCTGGACATCAAAGCAATTTCCGGCACAGGACCACGCGGTCGTGTTGTTAAGCGCGATGTGGATGCGGCACTGGCTGCTGGTACAGGTAAAGCAGCGGCACCTACCGCTGACAAGCCTGCGCCAAAAGCCGCTGCAGCAGAAAGCAATACATTGTCTGAAGATGATCCAATCTTCAAATTGCTGCCAGAATACGAAGCTGTTCCAAACTCAAACATGCGCAAAACAATTGCAAAACGTTTGACAGAATCAGCACGCGACATCCCACACTTCAACCTGCAGGTTGACGTTGAGATCGACAAGCTTCTGGCGCTGCGTAAAGAACTGAACTCTCGCGATGGTGCAGATTACAAAATCTCTGTAAATGACTTCCTCGTGAAAGCTACTTCTTTGGCCCTGACACGTGTTCCAGATTGTAACGTTGCCTATACAGACGGTGCGATCCTGAAATTCAAACAGGTTGATATGGCCATCGCGGTTGCCGTTGAGGGCGGCCTGATTACGCCAATCATCAAAGATGCAGCATCCAAAGGTCTGGCAACATTGGCAAATGAAGCCAAAGACCTTGCTGGTCGTGCGCGCGAAGGCAAACTGTCACCTGAAGAATATCAGGGCGGTACATTCACCATCTCTAACCTCGGCATGTTCGGGATCAAGAGCTTCAACTCCATCATCAACCCACCACAAGGCGGTATCCTGTCTATCGGTGCTGGCGACCAACGTCCTGTCGTTAAAGACGGCGCTTTGGCTGTTGCAACCGTTGTGACACTGACCTTGGCAGTTGATCACCGTTGTATCGACGGTGCTGCTGGTGCGGCCTTCATTAAGGAACTTAAGAGCCTTATCGAAGATCCGATTTCATTGATGCTCTAAGAGATAGGAAATTTAGAATGTCTGATACTAATTTTGACGTCATTGTTGTCGGCGCAGGCCCTGGTGGTTATGTCGGCGCGATCCGTGCAGCTCAGCTGGGCATGAAAGTTGCCCTGGTTGAAGCCAATCATCTCGGCGGCATCTGTTTGAACTGGGGTTGTATCCCGACAAAAGCACTTCTGCGTTCTGCCGAAATCTATGAACACATGAAACACGCTGCAAGCTTTGGTTTGGGTGCAAAGGACATTTCATTCGATCTGGCAAAGATTGTTGAACGTTCACGCGCTGTGTCCAAACAACTATCTGGTGGTGTAGGCCACCTGCTTAAGAAGAATAAAGTTACTGTCATCGACGGTTATGGCAAGCTTCTGGGTGACGGCAAGCTGGCTGTTGAAAAAGACGGTAAAGTCTTCACAACACTGTCTTCCAAACACATCATCATGGCAACTGGTGCACGTGCCAAATCCTTCCCGGGTCTTGAGCCTGATGGTAAGCAAGTCTGGACGTACATGGAATCACTGGTTCCAAACGAAGTACCAAAGTCTCTGCTGGTTATCGGTTCCGGTGCCATCGGGATTGAATTTGCCAACTTCTTCCACACATTTGGTGCAGACGTGACCGTTGTTGAAGCCCTCGACACCATCATGCCTGTTGAAGATGAAGAAATTTCCAAACTTGCCCAAAAGCAAATGGAAAAACGTGGCATGAAGTTCAAGACAGGCACTTTCGTTAAGAAATTGGACAAAGCGGCTGATGGTGTAACTGCAACCCTTGAGAAAAAAGGCAAGCAGGAAACCATCAAGGTGGATAAAGTCATCACAGCCGTTGGTGTTGTGCCAAACGTTGAAAACATCGGTCTTGAAGCGGCTGGCGTCAAGCTGGACGAGCGTGGTTTTGTAGCCATTGACGGCTACTGCAAAACATCTGCTGAAGGCATTTATGCCATCGGCGACGTTGCCGGTGCGCCATGTCTTGCCCACAAAGCTTCCCACGAAGCCATCATCTGCGTTGAAAAGATCGCTGGTCAGAAAGGCGTACACCCACTGGATAAAGCCCTTATCCCAGGCTGTACATACTGTGAACCACAGGTCGCTTCTGTAGGTCTGACGGAAAAAGCAGCCAAAGAGGCCGGCTACAAAGTAAAAGTCGGCCGTTTCCCATTCATGGGTAACGGTAAGGCAATTGCTTTGGGTGCGCCAGATGGTCTGGTTAAAACTGTCTTTGATGAGAAAACTGGTGAACTGCTGGGTGCTCACATGGTCGGTGCTGAAGTAACTGAGCTAATCCAGGGCTTTGGCGTTGCCAAGTCTTTGGAAACGACAGAAGAAGACCTCATGCATACAGTCTTCCCACATCCAACACTTTCGGAAATGATGCATGAAAGTGTTCTGGATGCGTATGGCAAAGCCATTCACTTCTAGAATTTCTTAAAAAGTAAATTGAAAAGACGGGGAGGGGGCTATAGTTTCTTTCTCGTCTTTTTTTTAACCAACACTTGAGGTCAAAATGTCCAGCTGTTGCGGTCCAAAAACTGAAGCAAAAACTGAAGACGATGTGCGCAAGGCCGTTTCTGAAAGTTATGCTTCCATTGCCAATTCCGGTGGAAACGCTGGCTGTTGCCTCCCCGCGACAGGCGGAAGCGATACACCATCCGCAGAAGAGTTTGCCAAAAACTTTGGCTACAGCGATGAAGAACTGGCAGCCGTTCCAGATGGCGCGAACATGGGCTTGGGGTGCGGAAACCCGTCAGCTATCGCTGCGATGAAAGAAGGTGAAACCGTTGTTGATCTTGGTGCCGGGGGTGGATTTGACTGTTTCCTCGCCAGCAAACAGGTTGGAACCTCCGGTCAGGTCATCGGCGTTGATATGACACCGGACATGCTGAGAAAAGCGCGCGATAACGCCAAAAAGATTGGTGCTGATAACGTTGACTTCCGCCTTGGTGAAATCGAAAACCTGCCCATTGCCAACGATACAGCCGATGTCATTATCTCAAACTGCGTTGTCAATCTAAGCCCCCGTAAAGACCGCGTTATTGAAGAATCGTTCCGCGTCTTGAAACCGGGTGGTCGCGTTGCAATCTCAGATGTTGTACAGACACATGACATGCCGAAAGACATCCAAAATGATACAGAACTGCTGTGTGGTTGCGTATCAGGTGCTGCGTCCGTCGAAGATTTGACCAAATGGATGGCTGAGGCTGGGTTTACCGATATCAAGATCGATATCAAAGAAGAAAGCCGTGAATATATCGCCGATTGGGCGCCAGGTCGTGGCATTGAACAATATGTCGCTTCTGCCTCCATCGAAGCGGTAAAACCGAATTAACATTCCCTGCGGGTAGGAACACTTGCAGAAAAGAAGGATCACAAGATCATGAGTGAAGCACCAAAATTGCGTCACCCCGAAAAGCAAAAGAATCCGGACAACCCGGTTCAACGCAAACCGGCCTGGATACGTGTCAAAGCCCCCACATCAAAGGGCTACAATGAAACACGTAAACTGATGCGTGATAAAAAGCTTCACACGGTCTGTGAAGAAGCATCCTGCCCAAATATCGGGGAATGCTGGGAACGCAAGCACGCAACCTTCATGATCCTGGGTGAGATTTGCACCCGTGCCTGCACCTTCTGTAACGTGATTACTGGCAAGCCAAACGCGGCTGACCCAATGGAGCCGGAAAATGTTTCCATCTCCGTTGCCACCATGGGGGCGAAACATGTCGTTATCACCTCTGTTGATCGTGATGATATGGATGATGGTGGGGCGGACCAATTCGTTCAGTGCATCGAAAAAATCCGTGAAAAATCACCAGAAACCACGATTGAGATTCTAACCCCTGATTTTCGAGGGAAAGAAGGTGCTTTGGAACATGTTATTGCATCCAAACCAGATGTGTTTAACCACAACCTAGAAACTGTTCCACGACTTTTCCCGTCCGTTCAGTTGGGATCGCGCTATTTCTATTCTCTGCGCGTTCTTCAACGGGCAAAGGAGCTTGATCCACACATGTTTACCAAGTCAGGAATCATGGTTGGTTTAGGGGAAACCAAAGAAGAAGTTATCCAGGTAATGGATGATATGCGATGCGCAGATGTTGACTTTCTGACCATTGGGCAGTACTTAGCACCAACACCGAAGCACGCACCGGTTGATCGTTTTGTCACACCGGAGGAATTTGAAGAATATGCAAAAATCGCGAAACGTAAAGGTTTCCTGCTGGTTTCTTCGACGCCTCTGACCCGATCCAGCTATCATGCGGATCAAGATTTTGCCAAGTTACGTGCTGCGCGTGAGGAACAATTAGCTAAGAAGTAACATGCCTACGCACGCAGAAATTAAATATTGCCCACATTCGGCGACGCAGATGTATGATCTCGTCGCCGATGTCGCGTCCTACCCGGATTTTCTTCCCTGGTGTGTGGCAACGCGCGTGCGTGAAAATAAAGATAACCGCATGATCGCTGATATGGTCATCGGTTTTAAAATGATCCGGGAAAAATACACATCAGAAGTAACCCTTGATCCAGGTAAAGAAGTGCAGATCGTTTATAAAAACGGCCCCTTCAAATATCTGAACAGCCACTGGAAATTTGACGAAGAACCAGATGGCGGCTGCACCATCGACTTTTTTGTAGATTTTGAATTTCGCTCCGCCTTGCTTCAAAAGGTCATGGGTGCCGTCTTTAACGAAGCAGTCCAGTTGATGATGTCAGCCTTTGAAAAACGCGCCAATGAACTTTATGCGTCAGATTGAATCATAAGCAATTCTAACGCTCGTTCAACTGTTTGGGCGCGAACCGCATCGCGATCACCATCAAATTCTTGTCTTTCAACAATCGTATCAGCCCCTTTTCTTGCACAAGCAAGATAAACAAGCCCAACTGGCTTTTCTTTTGAACCTCCACCAGGCCCTGCAATCCCCGTCACAGCAACACATAAATCAGTTCCAGCGGCCTTCAAACCGCCTTCAGCCATTTCTTTTGCGACCACGTCACTGACAGCACCAAACCTGTTTAAGTCATCTTCGGATACATCAAGCATTTCGTTTTTCGCCTGATTCGAATAGGTGACAAAACCACGATCGACCACATCAGATGATCCGGTAATCGCCGTTAACGCCCCTGCAATCAAGCCGCCCGTACAAGATTCAGCTGTCGCGACCGACAGTCCTTGAACACGGCATTTTTCCAGTGTTTTCGTTGCGATCTCATCAAACATTTTACATCCCATTCAGTTGGATATTCAGGAAATAAATCGCAATCAATCCGTATATTGCAGCCAAGACATCATCCATCATGATCCCCAAACCACCATGAATATTTTTGTCTGCCCAACAAGCAGGCCAAGGCTTAAAGATATCAGCAACACGAAACAGGACAAATCCAATGAGATAGAGCAGGGGGTCCAAACCAGCAGGAATTAAAACAAGCCATTGGCCCGCAACTTCATCAATAACAACGGCACCGGGGTCCTTGACACCTGATTTCTTTTCAAAAACATCAGATGCCCAAACACCAACGATAAAGACAAGAATCGTTGCAACACTTAAGCCAATCCATCCCCAATAATACTGAATGCCCCAACCAAAGGGCACCGCCGCCAGCGATCCCCAAGTTCCAGGCGCAAAAGGCATCAAACCAGACCAAAACCAGGTTGCTAAAATGCCCGCAGGCGAGCGCAGAAACGCTTTATTGATAGATTGAGATGAAGATGACAAAACCGCTAACCCCTTTTTAATCATTCTTGCGATATCATAGGTTGATATCTTTGCAACAGAAAAGATTTTACATTTTTTTGATTATTGGCATAGCACTTAAAGCCAAACCACTGTATAAATGCGAGGGTTTTGGGAAACAGGGTCTGTGTTTGATCTCTTCCCATGGGAACAAACCGACATAGGTTTGAAGAAAATTTTAAACTAACGACTGTGAAGAGCGACGTCTGGGGCACATGAGCGATTTTGAGAAACCGGTAAAAACTTTAAAGCAACAAACTATTGATTTTACTGACAAATACTTTCCTGAACGTCAATTGGTGCTGCGTACAGATGGTGACCTGAAATACCTCCGCATCTCCAAAAGCCTTCAGATGGCTGTTTCCGCCTGTGCTTTCTCTTTACTCAGTTGGACGGCCTACACAACAACGACCCATTTTCTGCACGACATTGAGCTTGTCGAAAAAGACGAAGAAATTCTCAGTGTTCAGGTGGCCTATCGTAGCCTCTTAAGCGAAATTGATGAATATCAGAAAAAATTCACCAATATCAGCGACGAACTTGAAGCCAACCATACAATGCTGATTGCCAGCCTTGGCACAGAAACCCTGGAAAACAAAGACAAACTGGTAACGGCCGAAGCGGCGCGCAAAGAAGCGCAGATCGCACGTAAACACCTGAACAATCAGCTTCTGTCGATCGAAGACTCTATGCGCGACCTCGCCAGTCGTAACTATTCCCTGAAGGGTGATTTATCCCTGAAGGAAATGGATTTGCAGACAGCACTTGCTGAACGCAACACAGCGCGCCTTCAAAAATCACGCCTGGAAGAAAAGCTTCGCAATACTGAAATCGAAATGGCTCGCCTTAATCATTCACAAGAAGATTTGATTAAGCGCGTCAGCGATCAGGCCAGTGAAGAAATCGCTGATATTGAAGCAACATTGACACTTGCAGGCCTTGATCCGGACAAAATGCTCAGTAACCTTGGCGAAGATGCCCAAGCATCTGGCGGACCTTTCATTGCGGCTGTTTCTGAAGATGATGACAGCGCAGAAGGCGTTGAAAAAGCGAAGCTTAATATGATTGATAATCACCTTTCCCGCTGGAAAGGTTTGCAGGCAATCAGACAATCCCTTCCTTTGGCACAGCCTTTGGACTATTATTACATCAGTAGCCGTTATGGAAAACGCCGTGACCCTGTGAATAAACGCTGGGCCATGCATTATGGCCTTGACATGGCAGCTTCTAAAAAATCACCAGTCTATGTAACAGCACCCGGTAAGGTGACGTTTGTGGGCTGGAAAGGCAATTACGGTCGTTTCATCGTTATCGATCACGGTAACGGCATTGAAACCCGTTATGGCCACTTACATAAAACCCTGGTTAAAAAGGGTGAGACCGTCGATTTCAGAACCAAAATCGGTTTGGTGGGTAACACAGGCAGAAGCACTGGTGCCCATTTGCACTATGAAGTGCGCGTTAACGAGAAAAACGTAGATCCGTTTAAATTTATCAAGGCAGGACGTAATGTTTTCCAAGGGTAATAAAAACAAAACAACAAATTCCGCTGGTTCAGCTGCTAGAAAGCGTGTACCGCCTTCAATCATCAGCTCTGATTTGGTTATTACAGGCAACCTTGTCAGCGAAGGGGAAATACAAATTGATGGTACCGTAAGAGGTGACATTCAAAGCAAAGAACTGCTTGTTGGCGAAACCGCATTGATCGAAGGCGAGATTGTAGCAGAATCCATCCGCGTTCACGGTAAAGTCGATGGGCAGATTAAGGCACTGAACGTCAGCTTGGCAAAAAGTGCACATGTTGTCGGTGACATTCTCCATGACAACCTATCCATTGAAACAGGCGCCTTTCTGGAAGGTCACTGCAAGCGCCTTGCTGATGGTGAATTCCAGAAAAGCCAAAAACCGGACCTTAAAGTTACGGCTGAAAAAGCAGCCCCGAAAACAACAGCTCCGGCAACAGCGACCAAAAAAGCATCCGCTTAAATGTCGCGCAAAAGAATTTGAAAAAGCCTGCAACTCTGCAGGCTTTTTTTTATGCTTCTTTTATAAAATCAAGAATTGCCGTTTCGGCTTCAGCTTCAGAAAGAGTTGGGGCATGCCCCACACCTTGTAGTTCAATTCCTCTAATATTATCAAGCTGTTCACACATCTTCACAAAAGTTTCTTTGTCAAAAACACTGGATTCATTCCCCCGGATCAACAGAACTGGACGTTCCCCTAGCGCATAAAAGTAGGGCCACAAATCCTGTCGGTCTTCAGCCCCTTGTTGATCTTTGATGTTTTCAGCAATTTTGACATCCCAGTTGGGGACATAACGCCCGTTTTCAAGCTTATATGTCTTCTTCGCAACATCCATCCAGTCTTTATCGACAAAGCCAGCTTCATCTTTATAATAGCTTTTAAGCTTTTCAACGGCCCCCTGAAGGTCAGCAACCGCGGATCCATCCGACGTATAAGCGACAATCTTGGCAAGCCCATCTTCATTCAAGTCAGGGCCAACATCGTTTAGAACCACAGAATGTACCAGACCGGGTGCGACCACACACATGACCATAGTCAGCAAGCCACCAAGAGATGTTCCGATAAACAAGCAATTATGCAAGTTCAGCGCAGCGCAAATTGTAAAAATATCTGAGATATAGACTTTGGGGTCATAGTTAGACCAATCGGAATCAAAATCAGATTTTCCACGACCACGATAATCCAGACAAATAACCCGCCGCCCCACATCCTGAAGTTTTTCCGCAATTTCTTCAAAATCCTGAGAATTACGTGTCAGACCGGATAAACATAAAACAGGGCGCCCGGTTTCTTGCAGTGGGCGATAATCCCTCAGATAAAGCGATAAGCCATCACTTGCTGAAATCCGTCGTTCCAAATAGCGCATCTTATTAACTTCCAATTAAATCCGGCAATTTTGCAAGAGAGCGAATTTCAAATTTCGGTTCATTTTGAATATCAAGTTTTTCTCTCTTCTGCCCAAATCGGTTGACCCAAACCACCTGAAACCCAAAAGCTGTCGCCCCAACAGCATCCCAGGAATTCGCAGATTGAAACGATATATTTTCTTTTGCGACCCCCAGTTCATCCACCGCAAACTGATAGACACTTGGGTGAATTTTAAAAACCTTCAACTCATCGACAGAAAAAACACCATCAAGTAAATGCTCAATCCCCGCCTTACGCACTGCAGAAGTTAACATCGTGCGTGACCCATTGGACAGAATAGCCGTTTTAATACCCCGATCTCGCAAATTTTTCAGCATTTGCGGAACTTCGGGATAAGCATCAAGCTTTAGATACAATTCCATCAACCTGGTCCGTAAAGCAGGATCATAGATATTGTATGTTTCCATTGTAAAATCTAGCGCATCGCCCGTCACATGCCAGAAATCTTTAAATTCCCCCATCAGGCTGCGCAGCCAGGTATATTCCAGTTGCTTCTTGCGCCACATGGCCGAAAAGTCCAGCCAGCGATCCCCAATTTCATCAGAGCACCGTCGTGCAGATGCCGCTACATCAAAAAGCGTCCCATAGGCATCAAACACACAAGCCTGAATATTATCTAATTTCGTCTCCATTGTTCCCCCTTATTTTCTTCTTTTTAAATCAGCTTCCAGGGAAGAAGCGATTTCAGTCGTCTTCAAGCGATGACGATAGACCTGAATATTTTCCAGCACGCGCTGCACATAATTCCGTGTCTCATCAAACGGAATTTGTTCAACCCAATCAATCACATAATCGCGATCATCTGTTCGCGGGTCCCCAAATTCTTTAATCCACTGACGGGCACGATGCGGCCCGGCATTATAAGATGCCAGGGTCAAAACGTACGATCCTTCGAACTTCTTTAGCAAGTCATCAAGATACTCACTGCCAAGCCAGACGTTCAGTTTTGGATTTTTTGTCAGCTTATCGCGGGAATATTTATAGTTTTTCCGCTTTGCCAGTTCGTATGCCGTACCCGGCATCAACTGCATCAAGCCCCGTGCACCTGCCCGACTTTTGGCTTTTTCATAAAAGGCGCTTTCCTGACGGATAATACCGTGCACAAGCGCCCCTTCAGGGGTTTTGCGCATCAGTGTCTTGTCTACAAGCGGGTAGGCGGCCTCAATCACGCCATGCCCCTCACGCAAAGCCTTCTTCCCGACATAGACAGCCAGGTCGGGACGCCCGGACGCAATTGACAATTCCGCCACCAAGGTGCGCCAACCAGCTGTCGTGCTCATGGTATTGAGTTGATAAATGAAAGAACGCATGTGGTCACGTTCTTTCATCCGCTGCAGAAGCCGAACGACATCAACCAACTCACTTTGCTGGAAGACAATGCGTTCCTGGCGATTTGGTTCTGCCTTGGTATTGATCACCAGCTGTGGCCGCTTGCCTAAGCGCTCGGTCGCCAACTGCCCATAATAAGCTGTTGGATAAGTTGCAGCTGTTTCATACCATTTGTTTGCTTCCTCATCGCGGCCTAAATCTTCCAGGCTACGGGCAATCCAATAGGCCCCACGGGCCTTGCTGATCGGAAAACTTACGGCTTTATAAAGATTGGTAAAATGGTTCAGGGCAACATTGGGTTCAGCCAAAAAACGCAACTTGATCCAGCCCGCCAACCATTCCGCGTCAGCAAACTTTGCACCTTTAGTTAAGCCATGGTTCTCAACCATGCGATAGGCCTCGCTATAGTGCCCTTGGCGCACGGCATGGCGAGCCATAACGGCACGTTGTTTCCACCAGACATGAGGGAAGGGGAGTTGATCGGGGGCCTGAAACAAAAGCTCACGTGCTCCACTGTAGCGCCCCTTGATCCGGCGCCATCGCATTCGTTCAAACAAAAGACCGGGATGATTGATAAACTTCTGTGGGACTTTAGAAATTGCCCGGTCCACCCCCCCACGCACTTTGCGCAGTGCCAGACGTGCCTCAGCCAAGCGCTGCCAATCTTTCTTGACATAGCCTAACATACGACGCGCAGGGTAATAGCGGCCTTCCCACAATAGACGATCCAGTCGCTGAACATGATCGTCGTATGATAAATATTTTTTGTATCGCTTATAAAACTGCTTTTGCTGATCACGTCCAAAGTTAACCTTCAACCATGATTTTTTGACCTGCAGCTTCAATTCTTCCATCCGCCCCATCTGCTGAAGGGCCGCTGTCAGCATAATGTGACCATTGGCGCTGACAGGTTGACGCCCGGCAAACCATTTTAGGACAGATCCAGCCGGAATGGTTTCGTCCATCGCTTCTTCGGCACGTCGTTGCAAGACAGATTGACGCGGCCAGTCAGAATTATGCGCGATAAAGGCCGCAATTTCCTGAAATGGAACATCCTTTTTAGGATCCGTAATCTGCATCCATCGGATCAGTTTGGCAGGTAGTGCACTTTTTGCTTTAACCGCTTTTTGGGATGCTTTTTTCCACTTTTTCTTTTTGGCATCTGCAAAAGCGGATTTTGCGATTTTATAATCGCTATTGGATAAAGCAGCGGCTTCAACAGTTACCATTGAAAAAGTAACATACACCAAACACAAGCAGAAAATTTGCACGCATTTGAGGTTATAAAGACGATAGGTCAACAGTCTTTCATCCCTGATTATTTTGTGGACTTTCCTTATATTCAGCGCCACTTGGATAACCACTCTAAAAGCCCCTATGGCTCATCGCAAGCAAGGAATGTGATTTTTTTCTGTCACAAAACTTGCTGATCCGTGCCGAAACAGTTATGTTCTGTCTCTTCATAATAATATTACTTTATGTGCGGGCGTTTTTTGCCCTACATACCAAGGAGATAGTCATGTTTCAGGGATCCATTCCTGCCCTGATCACGCCGTTCAAAAATGGTCAAGTCGATGAACAGGCTTTTCAAGACCACGTAGAATGGCAGATCGAGCAAGGGTCTGATGCTCTCGTCCCCGTCGGCACCACTGGTGAGTCGCCGGTACTCAGTCATACTGAACACCACCGCGTTGTGGAATTATGTTTAGAGGCTGCAAAGGGACGTGTTCCGGTTATTGCCGGAACCGGTTCTAACAACACAGCCGAAGCCGTCAGCCTGCATAAACATGCCAAGGATGCAGGCGCGGATGCGGGTCTGGTCGTGACTCCTTATTACAACAAACCGACTCAAAAAGGTTTGTTTGCTCATTTTAAGGCAATTCACGATTCCTGCGATCTTCCGATCGTAATTTATAATATCCCAGGTCGTTCAGTCATTGATATGTCAGTGGACACGATGGCCGAGTTGGCAAAGTTGCCAAACATCGTTGGTGTCAAAGACGCAACGGGTGATTTGACACGTCCACTAAACACCCACCTTGCCTGTGGCGCTGATTTCTGTCAGCTCTCCGGTGAAGATGCAACGGCTGTACAGTTCCTGTCTGCAGGTGGTCGCGGTTGTATTTCCGTTACAGCCAACGTTGCCCCAAAGCTGTGTTCTGACATGCAGCGTGCCTGGCGTGAAGGTGATGTGGCAAAAGCAATGGAAATTCAGTTCAAACTGTTGCCATTGCACAATGCCCTGTTCTGTGAAAGCAATCCGGGTCCGGTTAAATATGCAGCCGAGCTAATGGGTCGCTGTTCATCTGAAACACGCCTTCCATTGGTTGAGATCGAAGAAAGCAGCAAAGAAACTGTGCGCAAGGCACTTTCTGATCTGGATATGATCTAAACAAATGGCAGCTAAGAAAAAAGCTGATGATTTTTCGACGCGCATTGCGGCCCAAAACCGCAAGGCGCGTCATAATTATCATATTGAAGATACATTGGAATGCGGCCTCGTCCTGACCGGAACAGAGGTGAAATCCCTGCGCAATGGCCGTGCCAGCATCCAGGAAGCCTATGCGGCGGAAAAGGATGGCGAACTGTATCTGATCAATGCCAATATTCCGGTTTATGAAGGGGGCAATCGCTTCAACCATGAACCCAAACGCATGCGCAAAATCCTTGCTCATAAAAAAGAACTCGCCAAGCTGATGGGTATGACAACCCAGAAAGGCTACACGCTCGTACCGCTGCACATCCACTTTAATGACCGCGGAATTGCCAAGGTCGCCATTGGTATTGGTAAAGGTAAGCAAGCCCACGACAAACGTGACAGTATCAAGGACCGTGACTGGAAACGGGACAAAGCCCGTCTGCTACGCGAAAAATACTGACTTGTCATTCTGACTTTCTCTGCCGATATATGACAGATGAAAGATCAGAACCTAAATCCATGGGATGAACTGAACCGTCAAAAACTAAGCCAGATGGCGCTTAGAAAGATTGAACGTGCCAAATCACCACACAAGCAACCATCCCTGTCGCTAGCACCCAGGTCGCAACGACTGCCGCCGGGGCAGGAACTGACAGGTAAATTCCCCGTCCTTGACCTTGGTGACCAACCCAATCTTTCTACAAACGATTGGTCACTGAGCATTCAAGGATGTGTCGAACATCCAATCAGTTGGGATTGGAACGAGTTTCAAGGTCTGAAACGCAATCAGGTTCAATGCGATATTCACTGCGTCACCAACTGGTCACGCTTTGACAATCTGTTTGAAGGTGTCTCTACCCAAACCATTGCCAATCACGTCAAGCCGACAAGTGAGGCTAAATTTGTTCTCCTGCGATCCTATGATGGATATTCAACCAATCTGCCATTAAAAGATTTTCTCTCAGAATATGCATTGATTGCAGATCGTTGGAATGGGGAGCCTCTCAGTCGCGAACATGGTGGCCCAGTTCGATTTATGCTGCCGCATCTCTATTTCTGGAAAAGTGCCAAGTGGATCCGGCAAATCGTCTTTAGAAAAGATGATCATCCCGGTTTCTGGGAGGTGAGGGGATATCACAACTATGGTGATCCCTGGAAAAATCAACGTTTCAAATAGAAAAAGACGGGCCACAGACCCGTCCTTTCCTCGTTCACGTTCTTTAATGTAATCAGGATTACATTTTTTTCGCAGCGCATGGGTTCTTCGCAGCGCAAGGGTTTTTGGCTGCACATGGGTTTTTAGCTGCGCATGGGTTCTTCGCTGCACAAGGGTTTGCAGCACATGGGTTTTTAGCAGCACAAGGGTTGGCCGCACATGGGTTCTTCGCTTTACAGTAAGCAACCTCGAAAGAGCCTTTTGGCATAGCTTCAGCAGGAAGAGCAACAGCTGCACTCATTGCACCGACAACAACTGCACAGGCAACACCATTGATAACTTGTTTTTTAGTAAGGACGGACATATTGGGTAACTCCAGTAAAAATGAAACATTGTTTGGCGGCGCCTCAGTGAAGGCCGGTACATATTTTGTCGCATGAAACAGGTCTCGTTGGGGAATCACAAGAGATCACAAGAATGTGAAGCTATAAAAAATGCCCTGTATCTCTTTGACTACAGGGCTTTTTATTATGATAACGCGCGTTTTAAAATTGGGATACGCGATAAAAGAATAAGATCAAGGGCCATCAGACTCATTAAAGTCAGTCCCGCTAACGGAAAGGCCATCGAAATAATCAATCCGACAAATACTGCCCCCTGCCATAAAGGCATGTCTTTTGGAAGTGCAGGGGCAGCCAACCGTCTGTTATCCGAAGGTTTGCGTTTCCACCACATCACGATACCGCTGACACATAGGAAAATAACAGACAGGCAGATGACTGTATTAGCAAGTACACTCCAGAGCCCCATTGTCCCCATGTGCAGGGCGACACCAACAGCCATGGCTTTCCCCATCCAGGAATAATCTTCATATCGAACGTCAGCCAGAACCTTTCCCGTATACCGATCCACATGTACGGTGCGGTCTGAAAATGGATCAGTGCTGTCTGTACTCATAGAATCCCGGCTAAAGGTATAGACGCCTGTCTCGCTGGTCGGCACATTCATTTGATAGCGACCTTCAAACCCGATTTTACGCGCCAACGCATCCATCGTATCAATACGAACAGGCGTACCTTTTCCCAATACCTGTTGACCGGCCTGACTACCCGATGCAGGCATTGGTGTTTGTTCCAACGCCCAGGGCACTTCCTTCGGGCCATGGTTCATGCTGGCGTGTGTGACATCTGAAAGTGGGACATTATCCCATTTTTCTGCGGGAAAACTACTCCATGCCTGTACAAACTTGCCACCCCAAACGCCCGTCCATGAGAGGCCCGAGAGCAAAAAGAAGATTAGAAAGATAGAAAGCCAAAAGGCAACGGTGCCATGCAGTGATTTCCAGATCGATCGGTTGTTTTGATTAAATTCCGGAATCAGCGCCTTTCGCCAACCATTCGTTCGTGGCCACCACATGTAAAGCCCTGTCGCGATCAGAACCATCCCGAGGGAAGCCGATATTTCCAAAATCCGATCCCCCGGCACGCCCAACAACAGGTCACTATGGACATTATCGGCAAAATCATACCAACCGCTGCGACGGGGGAAATCTGCGATGACTTCAACCCGATAGGGATCCACAACGACCATGGTAGCTTTGCCATCCAGATCAACACGAAAAATCGATGCCAGATTATCTGCACGTGGTGCCACATATTGCTTCAATGTACCACCGGGTACAGCCTTCAACGCCGCATCGGCCTGTGCTGAAACAGCCTGAACAACGCCTTGTGGAACAACAGTAATTTTTTCCCCATCACGTCCATCTATATAAGCAATCCAGGTCATCGCCATCCCTGTGACGGCAAGAATGATGAAAAGAGGAATGACAAAAAGCCCGGTATAGAAATGCCAACGCCAGGCCGCCGCATAGAGTTTATTTTTAGATGAAGACGCAATTGCACCCTCAGCAACAGTGGTTGCTTGGTTAGAGACCATCAGTCTCTCCTTTCAATTTGATTTATAAAGAATATTGGAAATCAAATGGAAAGGGGTGGAGCACGCGCTAAAAAGAGATTGTGTTCTGCAAGTGATAACGTCACATCATCAGAAAACAAACCATGCGCTTTATTAAACGAAAGCGTTATCAGCTCATACGTTTCAGGTGCTGTTACAGCATCTGAATAAACATGTGAAGACCATTCACAGTGGGTTTGAACAGATTTTTCAATCGGTTCACCATCTTCGCTAACGACAATGGTCTTAATTTCATCGCCACTACAAATGATAATTTCAATGCCTTCTTCCGTAATGGACGGCATTGTACCTGCTGAATAAAAGGCAAACAGAAAGAAGGGCAGGAACATTATTCCCGTCACCCATCGCCTTACAACATTTTGCCTTAAGCTTTGAAACATCTAAAAACAGCACACACTCAGAGTTTATTGAACTTATAATAAGTACAACAATTAAGCAGCAGGACAATAAAAAAACTGGATTACTCATCCAGTTTTTTTTGATCTATATCTTTCTGCTGCTTATCTTTTTCGAACTGATCGGCTTTTTTCTGCGCTTTCGTTCGTCCAAATTTGACACGATTTTCCTCAGCCCGTTTTTCTTTTTCTGAACGGGCTTTCTGTTTTCGTTTCTGCCGCAGATTAATAATCTCAGCCAAAGCGCGGGCTCGCTGCACGGATATGTTCCATCAGTTCATCATACTCAAAGGCAGTTTTAAACTGTGGAAACTCTGCAATCACGTTATCCGGTGCACTAAACAAAATACCTGTGTGGGCTTCCCCCAGCATGGTCGTATCGTTATAGCTGTCACCCGCTGCAATCGTGTGGAAATTCAGCTTCTTAAAGGCTTCAACCGCCTTTCGTTTATGGTCGGTGAGGCGCAGTTTGTAATCAGCGACACGATCATTCTCATCAACAATCAGGCGATGACAGAACAACGTCGGCCAATCAAGTTGACGCATCATCGGTTCGGCAAATTCATAGAAAGTATCTGACAGGATTACGACCTGGAAGTCTTCACGCAACTTATTGAGGAAATCACGTGCGCCTTCAAGCGGACCCAATCCGTCAATCACTTCCTGAATATCCTGCATTTTCAAACCGTGCTTATCCAGAATATCAAGACGATATTTCATCAGCACATCATAATCCGGTTCTTCACGGGTTGTGCGTTTCAGCGCTTCAATGCCGGTTTTCTCAGCAAAATTGATCCAGATTTCCGGGATCAAGACACCTTCTAGATCAAGACAGACGATTTCCACTAACTTTCCCCTTAAGTTAATTCACTACAGACAGAACGAAAGACATCATGAAACATCTCTTCGGTCAAGCGCCCCGTGTTGGTATTGTATCGCGAACAATGATAACTATCAAAGAGAACAGGTGCCCCGTCCGGCAATTCATGACGGACATTATGTCCAAATTTCCATTGTGATTTCTTCAGGCCAAGGGTTTGAATTACCGCGTTATGTCCAACGCTGCCCAAAGCAACGATGGCTTTCAGCTTCTTCATCGCGTTAATCTCGTCAATCAGGAAAGGGCGACAGTTCTTTTCCTCAGCGGCATTCGTCTTGTTTTGCGGCGGCACGCATCGAACAGCATTTGTAATCCGGCAATTCACCAGTTCGAACCCATCATCAATATGTGATCCATATTCCCCTTGGGCAAAGCCGAATGTTTTTAGGGTGGGGTAAAGTAAATCCCCGGCGTAATCGCCCGTAAAGGGCCGCCCCGTGCAATTTGCCCCTTTAAGCCCCGGTGCAAGCCCTACAACGAGAACGGCCGCATCTATGCCGCCAAACGAGGGAACAGGCGCATTAAAATAATCCGGAAATTTTTCCTGATTTTCATTTCTGAATTCAACAAGTCGCGAACATAGTGCACAATCTTTGGCAGGAACAGAAGGTTCACGCATGATCAGTCAACATAATCCGCGTCATCATCCAAATATTCTTCATCATACATCGGCTGACTGGACGCCGGTGCATTGCTTGGCCGCGTGACCGTATCTTCAAGTTCCGTCAGATCAATAAAGTTATCGGCCTGACGGCGCAATTCATCAGCAACCATGGGCGGATTGGATTTTGTTGTGCTGACGACTGTGACTCGCACGCCTTTGCGCTGCACAGCTTCGACCAGACGTCTAAAATCACCGTCACCTGAGAAAATAACAATATGATCAAGATGTTCCGCCATTTCCATCACATCAATGGCAAGTTCAATATCCATATTGCCTTTGATTTTACGACGGCCCTGCGCATCGGTAAATTCTTTGGTTGGCTTGGTTACCATCGTGTAACCATTGTAATCCAGCCAGTCCACCAGCGGTCGAATCGGTGAATATTCCTGATCTTCAACAAGGGCCGTATAGTAAAACGCGCGGATCAAATGACCTTTGTTGGCAAAAACTTCCAACAAACGCTTATAATCAATATCAAAGTTTAAAGAACGCGCAGCCGCATAAAGGTTTGATCCGTCAATAAACAGACCCATTCGTTCCTGAGGATAGAAAATCATTTTTCAAATTCCTTACGTCATAAAAATCTATTTGCCAAATGAGCATTGCCAAAATACAACGGCAACTCTATAAAAACGCTTTATATATAGCGCTAATATACTGTTTTCGCAAGGAGTTATCATGATTTTCGTCGGTATGGGGGCCAATTTGCCTTCACCCAAACACGGCTCGCCCGTCGAAACGCTGGAAGCTTGCCTGAAAACATTCAAAGACCATGACCTCAAGATCGTTAAACGGTCCAACTGGTATAAAAGCGCGCCCGTTCCCATGTCAGACCAGCCCTGGTATATCAATGGCGTAGTCGCGGTTGAGACGGATAAAAGCCCCAGAGATGTTTTAGAAACACTTCTTGAAATCGAAAACTCTTTCGGTCGTGTGCGTTCTGAAGTCAACGCCCCGAGGGTTCTGGACCTTGATTTAATCGCCCATCATGACCAAATCATTCAAGATGAAGGCAACATTGAAGATAAGCCTTTTTGCATTCCACACCCACGCATGCACGAAAGAAGCTTTGTATTACTGCCTTTACAGCAACTGGCTGGCAATTGGACCCACCCGGAAACACAGAAACATATCAATGATTTGATCGCAAACTTGCCTAAAGATCAAATTATTGAGATTATTCCTTAAGTTTCCGCTTGATTTAACAGTTAAGAGCGCTATATTTTGCGCCCTTCGCATTTTTATTTTTTGGAGTGACGTCTTTATGGCTCGCGTTACCGTAGAAGATTGTATCGTTAAAATCCCGAACCGCTTTGAGCTGGTTATGTCTGCTGCTCAGCGTACCCGTGACATCTCAGCTGGTGCTGAAATCACTGTTGATCGTGATAACGATAAAAACCCGGTTGTTTCCCTTCGTGAAATCGCTGATGAAACCGTTTCTATCGACGGCTTGAAAGAGTCTCTGATCCGCGGCTCACAACGTATGGCGCCTTCACGCGATGAAGAAGACGAAGCAGAAAGCACAGAAGAAGTTGTTGCTGATGCACAGGAAAGTGCCGATGCACTTGCAGATGCTTTGAATGTTCAAGACGACAGCGCATCACTGGATGCAGCTGGTGCTTTGGCTTTCCAAGACGAAGTTGAAATCGACGACGAAGACTAAGAAGGTAAGCCATGATCCGTCAATACGAACTTGTTGAGCGGGTCAGAGCCTACGATCCAAGCGCGGATGAGGATGCCCTCAACCGCGCTTATGTTTTTGCGATGAAGGCCCATGGCTCGCAAAAACGTGCTTCTGGTGATCCATACTTCATGCATCCGCTTGAAGTTGCCGGCATTCTGACCGATTATCGTCTGGATGCTGACACCATCATCACAGCCCTTTTACACGACACCATCGAAGACACCGAAGTCACCGCAGAAGATATTGAACAGGCTTTTGGGGACCGTGTCTGTCGCCTTGTGGGCGGGGTAACAAAACTTACCCAGATTGAACTGCAATCAAGCCACACAAAACAGGCTGAGAACCTGCGCAAACTTGTTATCGCCATGTCTGATGACATCCGCGTCTTGCTGGTCAAACTGGCAGATCGCCTGCATAACATGCGCACCCTGCATTTCATTAAAAAACCAGAGAAAAGACAGCGTATCGCTGCCGAAACGATGGAAATCTACGCGCCGCTTGCCGAACGGATCGGCATGCACGAGATCAAAGACGAACTGCAGGACATGTCTTTTGCCCAGTTAAATGCAGAAGCCCGAGATTCCATCATCACCCGGCTTGAGTTCCTGCGTGAACAGGGCGGGGACCTTGTAGGCCGCATCCTGACGGAACTGCGAGAAACCGTTATAGAAAACGGCCTTGAAGCAGAAATCAGTGGTCGAGAGAAAGCGCCATATTCCATCTGGCGCAAAATGCAGCGCCAGGATGTCGGGTTCGAACAACTTTGTGACATCATGGCTTTCCGGGTGATCGTCAATAGTGTTGAAGATTGTTACCGTATTCTGGGCATCATCCACGGTAAATACCCAACAGTGCCCGGCCGTTTTAAAGACTACCTCAGCACACCAAAACCGAATGGATACCAGTCTCTTCACACAGGTGTCTTTGGCCCGGACCATCACCGTATTGAAATCCAAATCCGTACCCGCCAGATGCATGAAATTGCAGAATATGGTGTGGCCGCACACTGGCATTATAAAGCCAAAGGCGGATCAGATACGCAAGTAACCGAAGGACGGCAGTATCGCTGGCTTCGCGAACTGCTGGATATTCTTGATAGCGCGGATGATCCGGAAGAATTTTTGGAACATACGAAGCTGAATATGTTCCAGGATCAGGTATTCTGCTTCTCCCCTAAAGGAGATTTGATCAACCTGCCAAGTGGCGCAACACCTGTTGATTTTGCTTATGCTGTCCATACCGAAATCGGCAACCGTTGCGTTGGGGCTAAAATCAACCGCCGGATCGTCCCTTTGCGTACAGAACTGCAAAATGGCGACCAAGTCGAAGTCATCACCTCCAAAGTTCCGCAACCGAGCCCGACATGGGAACGGTTTGTGGTTACCGGGAAGGCACGTGCCTGCATTCGCCGCTATATCCGCCTGCAGCAACGTGATGAATATTTAGCGCTTGGCAAAATCATGCTACAGCGGGCCTTCCGTCAGGAAGATTATGAATTTTCTGAAAAAGCCCTCAGTGGTGTTCTCAAAAAATTCAACGCAAATGAGCCTGAAGACCTGATGGCTGAAGTCGGCAGTGGACACCTTCCTGCACGCGATGTTTTGGAGGCTGTTTTCCCTGGCATTAAAGCCAAGAAAACAACGACCTCCACCAAAATTCCAACGAAGGCGAAAAAAGAGAAAGCCACGGCAGATTCCGTTCCGGTCCGCGGCCTGATCCCGGGGATGGCTATGCATTTTGCAGGCTGTTGTCACCCCTTACCCGGCGATCGCATTGTCGGAATCGTCACAACAGGGCGGGGCGTGACCATTCACACCATCGATTGTGACAGCCTGATGCAGTTCCAGAATGAACCGGAACGTTGGCTGGATGTCTCCTGGGATATGACCCAGCAGGATGAAAATTCCAAACATGTCGGGCGCACAAAACTTACGGTTTTGAACGAACCGGGGGCACTTGGATCATTATCTATGGTGATTGCAAAGAACAACGGCAATATCCACAACCTCAAGATCACTCATCGCACACAAGAGTTTTTTGAGATCATTGTCGATATTGAAGTTGACGACGTGCGCCATCTCACGAATATTATCGCAGCCCTTCGGGCAACACCTGAAGTTAACTCTGTCGAGAGATCTAAAAACTAGCCATGTTTAGACGTCGTGAAAAATCGCCATTTATGGAGAGAGTTTTAGGTTTCTTCTGGCCTAAAATTGGATGGAAGCGATCTTCACGTTATGTCGGCCATCGCGTCGCAAGACTTCCAGGCACCCCTTATAGCATAGCAGCTGGCTTTGCTTGTGGTGCGGCAATCTCTTTTACGCCATTTGTCGGGCTGCATCTGGCCTTTGGGGCGCTATTTGCGTGGATCATTCGTGGCAACCTTCTTGCTTCGTGGATTGGCACATTGGTCGGCAACCCATGGACCTTTCCTTTTATCTGGATCGGCATTTACAAGCTTGGCCTTTATATGGGGGCAGGCATTGAAAACTCAAAAGAAGACCTTGATTTCATAAGTTTTTTTGAACAATTGCTTGATGCACTTTACAGCTTTAATCTTGCCTATATCGGTGAGATTGCCTGGCCCGTTCTCTGGCCGATGATTGTTGGGGGGGCACCGTGTTTTGTTGTGGCCTGGATTTTGTTCTTTTTCCCTATTCAGGAACTGGTAAAACGATATCACGCCCGCCGTATTAAAAAACACGCCATCGCACAGAAATCCACATTTACAGGATCATCAAACTCATGATGCAGAATAAATTACGCCTTGGGGTAAATATTGATCACGTGGCAACCATCAGAAATGCCCGGGGCGGGACTTTCCCTGACCCGGTGCGTGCCGCACAATTGGCGGCACAGGCTGGCGCAGATGGCATTACAGCCCACTTGCGCGAAGACCGTCGCCATATTTCAGATATGGATATCACGCGCCTAACCAATGAAGTAAATCTACCGCTCAACTTCGAAATGGCCGCGACTGATGAGATGGTAGAAATTGCGCTTCGCCATCGTCCGCATGCAGCCTGTATCGTGCCCGAAAAACGTGAAGAACGCACAACAGAAGGCGGCCTGGATGCGAAAGGCGGCTTTGACAAGCTAAAACCTTATGTCGAGCGTCTCAGCGATGCTGGCATGCGGGTTTCCCTGTTTATTGAAGCTGATCCTGTGCAATTGGATGCAGCCAAAGCCCTTGGCGCACCTGTCATCGAACTCCATACCGGGGCCTATTGTGAAGAAACCGGGCCAGAACGTGATAAAGAACTGCAACGTATCATCGCCGCAGCCAAATATGCTGACGAACTTGGGCTGGAATGTCACGCAGGTCACGGGCTCACATACGGCACCGTAAAACCGATTGCTGAAATCCCAACCATTCAGGAGCTTAATATCGGGCACTTCCTCATCGGTGAAGCTGTCTTTTGCGGTTTGGCCGAAGCCATGGAAAAAATGCGCAGCCTCATGGATGAAGCCAGAACGGGTGCGAAATGATTATTGGAATCGGCACGGACCTGATCGATATTCGCCGCATTGAAAAGACGCTCGAAAAGTTTAAGAATCGCTTTATCAACCGCGTCTATTCACCTGAAGAAAAAGAAAAAGTTGAAAGGCGCGCCCATGTCGCAAACGGATATGCCATGCGCTATGCGGGAAAAGAAGCAGCCGCCAAAGCCTTGGGGACAGGCTTTCGAGAAGGCGTCTTTTGGCGCGACCTGATCAACGACAATCTTCCTTCAGGAAAGCCAACTATGACCTTTCGTGGGGGCGCTTTAAAGAAGTTGCAAGAACTCACCCCCAAGGGCATGAAGGCCCAGATTGATGTGTCATTGACAGATGAATATCCCATGGCACATGCGATGGTCATTATTTCTGCCATTCCCGACACAGATGATGCTTGACAATCAGGTCATAAGATTCGATTCATCACGCTTGAAATTTAACACAAAACAAAAGCTTATCCATGGATACGATTAAAACAGTTTTTTGGGCCATTGTTCTGG
The DNA here is from genome assembly GCF_033100395.1 of Terasakiella sediminum. Classification (NCBI taxonomy): domain Bacteria; kingdom Pseudomonadati; phylum Pseudomonadota; class Alphaproteobacteria; order Rhodospirillales; family Terasakiellaceae; genus Terasakiella; species Terasakiella sediminum. Next base: position 27,605 of record NZ_JAWLVJ010000030.1, read on the forward strand.
CTTTGGGCATTCGCACAATCGCTTATGAGCCTTTCAACATCCCATCAGGTTCTATGAAGCCAACTTTATTGATTGGCGATTATCTTTTCGTATCCAAGTTTTCTTATGGGTACAGCACTTATTCATTACCATTTGGCGTAAACCTGTTTGATGGTCGTATTCTCGAAGATGCCCCGAAACGCGGGGATGTCGCAGTATTTAAGCTGCCAAGCGACCCGTCAACGGACTATATCAAACGAATTGTCGGTCTGCCTGGGGATAAAATTCAGGTTATTAAAGGCGTTCTCCACATCAATGGTGAAGCGGTAAAACGTGAACTCATCGATGAATTCGTCACACGTAGCAAAGATGGCAGTATTCTAAGAGCCAAAAGATATATAGAAACTTTTCCTTCCGGGCGCCAACATTACATTCTTGAAGAGTCCGATGACTGGAGCTCACTGGATGATACGCAGGTCTTCAATGTCCCACCTGGACATTACTTCATGATGGGGGACAACCGGGACCATTCACAAGACAGTCGCGTTTTGACAAAAGTCGGTTTCATTCCGGCAAAGAACCTTGTTGGTCGTGCAGAATTCCTGTTCTATTCGAAAGACACGCTTGAACCAGCTTGGGATTTATCTTCCATCCGGTTTGGTCGTCTCTTTTCAGGTATTGAATAATATATGACGACGGCTAATCCTTCGCAGCTTGAAGAAACAATCGGATATGTCTTTAAAGACAAAGACCGATTGAAGCTCGCGCTTGTTCATTCCAGTACACATCGCCGTAAAAAAGATGGACAGGCCATCGACAATGAGCGCCTGGAATTCTTAGGTGACCGGGTTCTGGGTCTTGTCATTGCCGATTTGCTGCTGAAACGCTTTCCAAAAGATACCGAAGGGGATTTGGCACGTCGTCATACAGCCTTGGTTCGCAAAGAAGCCCTGGCGCGCGTTGCCAATAAAATCAAATTGGGCGACTATATTGATATGCTGCCCGCAGAAGCCGCTGCAGGTGGACGTCAAAATGCTGCCATTCTTGCCAATGCTGGTGAAGCCGTAATCGCAGCCCTTTATCTAGACGGTGGTTTAGAGGCCGCACAGGCCTTCATTCATCATTTCTGGCAGGAAATCATTGAAGAAGACCCAACCCCGCCACAGGACAATAAAACGGCCCTGCAGGAATGGGCACAGGGCAGGGGCTTACCCTTACCGCTCTATAAAATCGTTTCTCAGGAAGGGCCCGCACATGCCCCTGTTTTTGAGATCGAAGTTATGGTAAAAAATTACACCCCGCAACGTGCGCAGGGGAATTCAAAAAGACAGGCAGAACAAGCTGCTGCAGGTGCCCTGTTAAAAGTACTCACGGAAAAGAAATAATGACAGATGAATTTAACCCTATGACCCAACGCGCAGGCTTTGTTGCTTTTGTCGGTGCCCCCAATGCCGGAAAATCAACCGCGATCAATCATATGGTTGGGACAAAGGTTTCTATTGTTTCCCCAAAGGTACAGACCACACGTACAAGGGTATTGGGGATTATGATGCAAAATGAAACACAAATCATTTTCGTCGATACCCCTGGTATTTTCGCCCCAAAACGCCGTCTGGACCGCGCCATGGTTGCGGCGGCCTGGGGTGGGGCGGCGGACGCTGACCTGATCGTCCTTTTGGTGGACGCAAGACGCGGGATTTGCAATGAGACCCGCAACATCATCGATACGTTAAAAGACCAGAACCGCAAAGCAATCCTGATGCTCAACAAAATCGATGTTGTAGACAAAGGAAATTTGCTTGAACTCGCCCAGACCCTGAATGAGGAAGAAATTTTCACAGAAACCTTCATGGTTTCGGCGAAAAAAGGCGATGGACTGGACCATTTTGTGAAATTCCTGGAAGACAAGCTACCGCAAGGCCCGTGGCTCTTCCCGGAAGATCAGGTTTCAGACATGCCGGAACGTCTTTTGGCTGCGGAGATCACACGGGAACAGCTGTATCACAAACTCCGTCAGGAACTGCCTTATTCCACAACGGTTGAAACAGAAACCTGGGAAGAAAAGAAAGATGGCTCCATTAAAATCGAGCAAGTGGTCTATGTAGCGCGTGACGGGCAAAAGAAGATTATTTTGGGTAAAGGTGGCCAGCAGATCAAAGCGATTGGCGCAAATGCCCGCAAAGAACTGGAAGAGATCATGGATTGCCGTGTGCACCTTTTCCTCTTCGTTAAGGTCCGCGACAAATGGGGTGATGATCCTGAACGCTTTAGTTACTGGGGTCTGGACTATAACGCGTAGAGTACTGAAATCATGTTACTTTTCCGCGCCAGCCTAATCGTATCTGTTCTCATCTGGGTTTTCAGCATCGTCATGTGGATGATGCCCGAAGATACGCGATTTGACCATGGGCTCTACAACTTATATACCAGCACCTACTTTGAACTACCGCTCTTCTGTTTGATTTTGGGCGTTATTCTAGTTTTCAAGCGGCAGTCTTGCCCCAGCAAATTTTTATTTAAAGCAACCATGCTTGCCTGCTGGGGTTATATCCTATTTCCAATCGTCACATCAGGCCTGCTGATCCTCGTCACTTTCCTGGGGATTACAGGCTACTGAGCTTTCTTGAGTTCTTCATTAAATGTCAGGATTTTCTCAGCCAGCGTTTCTGAGAAAAGATCATCCCCGGTAAATTTAATCATCTCATTTACAGCTTTTATTTTCTTGTCTTTCAAGATTTTGCCAGACTTTTCATTGTAAGAAACATCAAAGTCCATATCCAGTTCATCAGAATAAAGCGCCAGCCATGTTGTATGCGGTTCAAGGTTATGTTCCACACTGATGAACAAATTGCCGTTATCTTCTTCTGTCACCTGAATGCGATGATCTTCATTACATAAAATCTCCTCGTCACCGAGTTTTTTACGCAGTTTCTTAATGACGAAATCGACTGGTGTCTGACGTCCCACAATAATATTCCTTTTATTTAGATGGGGTAAAGCGATCCAGTTCCTGCCCCAGACGGGCAAATACGTCTGCCCAATCCCCGGCAACAGCTTGGCGATATATAGTCATAGATGGATACCAGGAGCAAGCAACACCTTCTCCACTTGCCGGAATACCCCATCGCCAGTCAACTGCATGGGGCAATACCATCCAGACAGGTTTTCCCATAGCACCTGCAAGGTGAGCAACCGCACTGTCACAGGTAATCACCAAATCAAGAGCTTCAATCACAGCTGCCGTATCTGCAAAGTCCAGCAGATCAATCCCGTAGTTCTTGACCACTTTGGATAGCTGCGGATCAGTCAGCACATCACTGCCATCGCCAACCTGAAGACCAAAAAAGTCCAGGTCACGCATATAAAACAACCGTGAAAACGGCCAGATACCAGGGGAACGCCGGGAATCTTTGCGGTAGTCCTTCGATCCTTGCCAGACAAGTCCTACAGCCGTTCCTGACGCATCCTGTTGAATACGTTCCTGCCAGACCTTCACGTCTTTTGGCGAAGCACTTAGATAGGGTTGGAAGATCGGTAGGTCCGTCTCATCCTTGAGCCCCAGCAACAAGGGGAGGCTATTTAACGAAGCAACCACGTCATGACGGGGCAGGGGCGTGCCATGGGGGATAACACCAGAAATACCGTCAACCGCTGCAAACAGACGGGCCAAGTCTTTCTGACAACAAATATAAACGTCGTTTACCCGGTCTTTGACATCACCGACAAAACGAACGAACTGAATGGCCTCACTAAATCCACCTTCGGCAAAAAGAATAATTCTTTTATTACCAAGCGGTTTGCCATCCCACTGTGGCACGCTGATATCTTTCCCTGAAAGCAGCGGCTGATATGTTTTTAATTTCTTTCTCGCTTCATAGGCTTTCCAGCCATGGGCCCAGTCCCCGGATTGCAGCAGCATCTGCCCAAGACGGAATTCAATTTCCGAATCTTTCACATTCAGGCTTTGTGCCTCGCGGATATAATGCAGCGCCTGTATGAGATCCAGATTGTCCTGATAAGCCAAGGCAATTTCAAGTAAGGGCTTTGGCTGATTTGGGGCAACGTTTATAGCACGGGCCAAAACATCGATCGCTTCATTGATCTTATCATCTTCACGCAACAAAATGCCAAGGGCCGTTAAGGATTCCCAGTCATTTGGTGCAATCTGCACCGCTTTTTGACAGGAATCATGTGCATCCTGAACATGACCGAGGGCCAGTAACGCCAGTCCACGTCGCGCATAAGCTATTGCCAAAGTTGGTTTATTTTCAATCGCACGATCATAACTTAAAACCGCCCCTTCATATTCTTCCTTTGCGGACAGGCAATCCCCCATCAGGCAAAAGGCTTTCGAATTTTTCGGGTTCAATTTGGTTTCACGATGAAGCGCACTCATCGCCCCATCATAATCATGCAATTGAATAAGCTTATTCGCAATCTTCAGATGAAGGTCATTACGGCTGGCACTATGGCGAGAGGCCAGCACAAAATGTGCCCGTGCTTCTTTCTGTTCACCGGTCGCACTGATCAGCAAGGCATAGAGAAAATGTGCTTCTGCATAGTCTTCTTTAATCGCAATCGCCTGTTTTGCATGCGTGCGGGCATCGTCACGTTCACCAATTCGTGCCTCGATGGCTGCGCAGCGATAAAAGGCTTCGTAAGAATCGTCCCATCTTTCAATGATGTTGCGATATTGCTGCAAAGCTTTTTCGATCTCGCCATTGCGTTCCATAATCTGGGCGCGCCCCAAATGAAAGCGCACATCACCGGGTGCGAGTTCTGCCGCCTTTTCATAAGCTTCATCAGCACGTTCCACAAACCCCATCAGGGTCAGGATTTCACCAAGCTTACCATAGTAAGATGCATTATCCGGTTCAGATTTAATCGCGCGCTCAATCATCGCGATGGCATCTTCTTTCAGTCCTCGTTCAAACGCCGCAACGCCTAACAGGTAATTTGCATCCGCATGATCTGGATATTTACGTAAAATGCCGCTGTAGATCTGAACGGCCTTTTCCATCTTACCTTTTTTATGGGCACGAATAGCGGCCGCCAACGATAAAGACACGCTGATAGGGGCAGGGGTATGATTTGATTCTTTTTCTTTAGAATCAATACCTTGATCAGATAGTTCATTTTCTTGCGCTTGCTTATCCAAGCCTGAAAATGCCGACACGCCCTACACCCCTTTGATGGATTTGTTCAAATTTTGGCTTCCATCATATGAAATCATAGGCCATCTTCCCAAGAGTTTTTTGATTTAATTTGGTTTTTCATGCTCTGGACCGACCTAGGTATCGTACTTTCCACCCGCAAACATGGTGAAAACAGTGTCATCGCATCCCTGTTGACCCGTGGACATGGTCGCCATAGTGGTCTGGTTCGTGGCGGGGCAGGTAAAAGACTGGCCCCGTTGCTTCAACCAGGGAATCTTTTGCGCGTAGAATGGAAAGGACGACTGGACGAACACCTTGGCACTTATCAGATAGAGGCAGAAGAAAGCTTCAGTGCAAAAGCAATCACCAACCGCGACCGCCTTGCTAACCTGAACACCTTGTGTGCCATGTGCGAGGCCTGCCTCGTTGAGCGTCAATCGGTTGAAGGTATTTTTGGTGCGTCCCTGATCCTTCTAAACATGCTGGAAGAAACACGATTGTGGCCCGAAGTTTATCATAGATGGGAATTAGGTCTTTTAAATGAACTTGGCTTTGGGCTGGACCTAACTTCATGCGCAGCCACCGGGCAGACGGGCGACCTGATCTACATCTCTCCAAAAACCGGACGTGCCGTCAGTCGCGAAGCGGGAGAACCTTATAAAACCAAGCTTTTCCCTTTACCTTACCATCTGCTAGTAGATGAAGTAAAACCGACAAAAAAAGACCTTTTGAGTGTATTTGAGGTCACAGAATACTTTATTTCCAAACATATTCTGGCGCCAGTCGGCAAGAAGATTCCGCCCGCACGAAAGCGATTTATTGACCGATTGAAATAGATCGTTAAACTATGGTCCAAACGTTAATGATCATCTTTTTGAGTTTAAATGTCTGATAACCTACCTGTGGGTGATATCCGCGAAACCCGTTTAGCCGATGCCCTTGGCGAGAGATATCTCGCATATTCTGTTTCCACCATTAAATCCCGTGCACTACCAGACGTACGCGACGGCCTTAAGCCCGTGCATCGTCGTTTGTTATTTGCCATGCGCCAGTTGAAACTGGACCCGCAAAAAGGGTTCAAGAAATGTGCCCGCGTGGTCGGGGATGTGATCGGTAAATATCACCCCCATGGTGACAGTTCCGTTTATGAAGCCATGGTACGCTTGGCACAGGAATTTGCCGTTCGCTATCCATTGGTCGACGGACAGGGGAACTTTGGTAACATTGATGGCGATAACGCAGCTGCCATGCGTTACACTGAAGCTCGCCTGACCGAAGTCGCCATGGCGCTGCTGCGCAATATCGATGAAGACTCGGTTGATTTTCGCGACACCTATGACGGTGAAGATGAAGAACCTATCGTTCTTCCCGCTGCCTTTCCAAACCTGCTTGCCAATGGCTCCAGCGGGATCGCGGTGGGGATGGCAACAAACATCCCGCCCCACAATGCGGGTGAGCTCTGTGACGGGCTCCTGCATCTGATTAAGTTCCCCAATGCGGGGATTGAAAAGCTCGTAGACCTGATCCCGGGCCCCGATTTCCCGACAGGCGGTGTGATGATCGAAGATCGCGCCAGCGTCATTGAAACCTACACAAAAGGGCGTGGTGCTTTCCGCCTGCGTGCCAAATGGGAAAAAGAAGAACTGTCCCACGGTATGTATCAGATCGTGGTCACTGACATTCCGTACCAGGTTCAAAAATCCAAGCTGATTGAAAAAGTGGCTGAGCTCCTAATCGCGAAAAAGCTGCCTTTGCTGGCTGATATCCGCGATGAATCGGCTGAAGAAGTTCGCATTGTGATCGAACCGCGCAACCGCACAGTCGAACCTGAAATTCTGATGGAACAACTCTTCAAACTCACGGAGTTAGAGATTCGTTTCAATCTCAATATGAACGTGCTGGATGCGGATCAGACCCCACGGGTGATGAATCTGCGTGAAGTTCTGCAAGCGTTTCTGGATCACCGCCGTGTGGTCCTTCAGCGTCGTTCCAAATTCCGTCTGGAAAAGATTGAACGCCGTCTGGAAATTCTGGAAGGCTATCTGATCGCATTCCTCAATCTGGATGAAGTCATTCGCATTATCCGCGAAGAAGACCACCCCAGACAGGAACTGATGAACACCTTCAAACTAACCGAAGTCCAAGCCGAAGCCATTCTTAACATGCGCCTTCGCTCCCTTCGTAAACTTGAAGAGATGGAACTCAAGACCGAACATAATGACCTGAGTGAAGAACGCGCAGGTCTGCAAGCGCTTTTGGCTGATGAGACCATGCAATGGACAACCATTGCTGACGAGATTAAAGAAACCAAAAAGCAATTCGGCCAGAAAACAGAACTTGGTAAACGCCGCACGGACTTTGGCGATGCCCCAAGTGCTGACATCGTTAATTTTGAAGCGTTCATCGAACGTGAGCCAGTGACCATTGTATGCTCAAAAATGGGCTGGATCCGTGCCTTTAAAGGCCACAACAACGATGAAGACGCAATCAAATACAAAGATGGCGACAAAGCACGCTTTGTAATCAAAGGCTACACCACAGATAAAATGCTGGCCTTCACCAGCAATGGCCGTTTCTTCACCATTGGCTGTGACAAACTGCCCCCGGGCCGTGGACATGGCGAACCGATCCGTTTGATGGTGGATATCGGCAATGAGAACGATATCATCGATATGTTTATTCATGATCCGGAACGCAAACTTCTGGTCGCCTCCAGTGCCGGGCGTGGTTTTGCAATTGCAGAAAAAGGCGTCGTTGCCCAGACCAAAAACGGCAAACAGGTTCTGAACCTGCAAGACAAGGAAAAAGCCAAGGTTTGCCAGCCAATTACAGGCGATGCCATCGCTGTTGTAGGTGACAACCGTAAAATCCTGGTCTTCAAGTCAGAAGAACTGCCGGAAATGAATCGGGGCCGTGGCGTAATCCTGCAAAAATACCGTGATGGCGGCATGTCCGATATCATCACGTTCAATCTGGAAGACGGTCTATCCTGGCAAATGGGTGGGGGGAGTGAACGCACCCGTACCGTCACAGATTTGCTGCCATGGATAGGAAAACGGGCAGGGGCCGGCCGCATGGCACCAAACGGCTTCCCACGGAACAACAAGTTTTCATAAAAAAGATTGTATCCCGGTGAAAGCCGGGATCTTCTTTATGCAATTACAGTAGCTGCATACCGTTCACTCATGCCTGCAGAGACTACAATACCGTCTCAGGAAACAACAAAGTGCACGGCTTAACAGGCTAACTTACTGAAAAATATACCCTTAGAAAATTAATCGGTATTCGAATGCCGATTTATCTTGAATCTTTGCTTGAGGTCGCGTATTTAATTAACTAAATAACGTGGTACGCCACTCAGGTATTAATAACTGAAGATCGAAAAAATGACCCCTCAAATTTCTGCTACGCCTCGTAATGACTGGACCGTTGAAGAAGTTGAAGCGCTGTTTGCTTTACCTTTTAATGACCTGCTGTTTCATGCACAGTCCATTCACCGTCAAAACTTTGACCCGAACAAAGTTCAGCTCAGCACTCTCCTGAACATCAAGACAGGTGGTTGTGCAGAAGACTGTAACTATTGTTCTCAAAGTGCGCACAACGATGCGGACCTGAAAGCATCCAAAATGATGCCGACAAACGAAGTCATCGAAGCCGCCAAAGCGGCGAAAGAGGGTGGGGCAACCCGTTTCTGCATGGGGGCAGCCTGGAGCTCCCCTAAAGACCGTGACATGCCGGAAATCATCAATATGGTCAGCTCTGTCAAGAGTCTGGGCATGGACACATGCATGACTCTTGGCATGCTGTCTGATGAACAAACTGCACAGCTGAAAGAGGCTGGTCTGGATTACTACAACCATAATATCGACACCTCGCGCGAATATTACGACAAAGTCGTTTCCACACGCACATTTGATGACCGTCTGGCCACACTGGATCGTTGTCGCGATAAGGGCATCAAGCTCTGCACAGGTGGCATCATCGGAATGGGGGAAAGCCAGTCTGACCGCGCATCCATGATGGTGACCCTGGCAAACCTGCCAAAGCATCCGGAAAGCATTCCGATCAATATGCTGATCCCGATTGAAGGTACGCCGTTTGAAGCAAAAGCAAAAATCGATCATTTCGATTTCGTAAAAACCATTGCTGTTGCTCGTATCGTCATGCCTGCGTCTTACGTCCGTCTGTCTGCGGGCCGTGAGGAAATGAGCGAAGAGCTGCAATCTCTCTGCTTCTTTGCAGGTGCGAACTCCATGTTCTATGGTGACAAGCTTCTGACAACCGGTAACCAGGGCGTCAACGCTGACCAGGAAATGTTCACCAAGCTTGGCATCACGCCTGAAGAACACCGCGAAGGTAAGCCAATGTTGGAAGCCAGCTAATCAAAGCTTTCTATTACAAAGCATAAAAAAAGCCGCTGCAATTTCTCGCAGCGGCTTTTTTGTTCGGTTTGACCCGTCCTGAAATAAGTTGACAGATTGGAGACTTATTATGGGAAACAAAGAAAACAAGCGGGTTAAGCGCACACAGCGTGATTATC
>NZ_JAWLVJ010000031.1:0-34539 GCF_033100395.1 Terasakiella sediminum
CATAACGCCAAAACAGAAATTGCTGCAGTCAATCCAAAGGGCTGCATAACTGTCTACTTCTGAAGCCCCCTAAAAATGGGGGTATTACCATTACATGCGCTTAATAAGAGTGTTGAAGAAGCCATTAAGGCCATAAGCATTTTTTTCATTCTATTCTCTTTAATCTTCTATTGTATTGAAAATCAACTAACCAGATTTTTTAGCATGTTAGATGCTATTTCATCTAGTATTATGTTTTTTTTAAATTTAAGTTTCAATGAGTTAATGAAATTAGAACGTAGTTAAAAATTATTTTGATCTATGTTTTCGAATTGCAAAATCGGCAGTTGAACAGTAAGAATTACCGCTCTGTTGGCTCATGCGGTAATATCCCTATTTTTTTTAGCAGTCTTCAAAAGTAGGATTTTCTCGTACTCCAGACGAAGGTATTTCAACTGGGGGTTCATGTTGTCGGGGAGGCGATGGCAAAGAAGAGGTCAAGCCTATCACCTAACCTCGCATATTTTTCAGTTGTAACATCGCTCATGAGCAGGCGCGTGCTGCAGCCAATGTCATTGCCCACGGTATGCGGGATCACAATTCAGCACACTGCCTATGGAAGCTGATACCCGGCTCAATGATCATATCCAGATCAGACTGACCCGGTATTTTTAAGATAAAAACAGGCTTTGATTCTTAGGTGATTGAAGTCTGTTTTTTGTTTCGGGAAGTGGGCTTCTTCCTCTAATCTCTGATCACTTTTGTTATGATGTGTCTTTTGGGGAGGGATATTTCTAATTTGGAAGGAGTAAAATATAGAGCTTAAGCTTAGGTTACTCATTCCTTTTTGATGTAGAGCGAGAAAGGGAGACAGAAAGGAAAAATCTTGTGCGAAATAACCTGAGTTAGATCAGGTGATTTGCGTAATATTATTACTGAAAAATCATTTGTTTCTCATGGATTTGGGGCATAGCCTTTTGGAAGATTTCAACCCCATAACCCCTATGAGAAAACAATGTATAAGAAAATCCTCGTTGCTTTATCCCTTGATCACGGCATCAGTGAACGTGCGCTGCGCACGGCCCGTAAACTTCTGGATGAAGGCGGCACTATTGAAGCGCTGCATGTTATCGAACAAATTCCTGAATATGCGCATCAACAATTAAAAGAAGGCCAGGATGAGGTGAATTACAACCGCGCCATGGATGGTTTGAAAGAACGTATTGGCGAGGCTGCAGACGTGAAAGCCACCGTCCTGGTCGGTCATGCAGGCCGCGCTATCCCGGAACATGCAGAAAAAGTGGGTTCCGACTGTATCGTCATTGGTTCACACGAACCTTCATTGGCGGACTTCTTTCTGGGTTCGACTGCAGAACGGATTGTACGCCACGCCAAAAGTTCTGTGCATGTGATCCGATAAGGTTTTGATGTTCTCGTGAAAAGCCAGCACTTTGATCGGGAATTTCTTTATGGAGTGAACTTAATTGATGCGATCCTGATGAGCGTCTTGTTTTGTGTTATATTTGAGACAGGCTGCATATAGAGAAGATATGCTCATTAGGAGAGTTGGCTATGAAAAAGAGTGCTGTCTACCTTTTCCTAAACTTGGTTTGGTCTTGTGCGATGTGCCACGCGGCCGGAGCAAGCGAGAAGGTGACCATTGTTGCCGATAACAGCTATCCCCCCTATTCCTACATGGAAAATGGTGCGCTAAAAGGCATTTATCCGACCATCTTGCGCAGCGCATTTGCTATGATGGAGGGGTATCAGGTCACATTGGTTGCTCGCCCCTGGAAGCGCGCGTTGCGTGAGATCAGAGAGGGCAAAGCCTTTGCCATCATTCCTCCATATTATCGACCTGACAAGCGCCCCTATATTGGTCGATATTCTTTGCCCGTGCTGGAGGAAAAAACCGTTGTGGTGTGTCGCGAGGGTATCTTTAAAAATGACACAGATGCAGATTGGCCCCAGGATTTCGACGGCCTGACCATCGCCATCAATCGTGGGTTCGAGATCATCGATCAGGCAGAGCTGCGCACACAAGGGGTCAAGAATATCACGCTGGAAAGCGGGGATGGCAATGAACAGAATTTGCTCAAACTCTTGCAGGGTCGGGTGCCTTGTTATGCCAATGACGAGATTTCAATCAGGTTTGGCCTGCAGCAAATCCTGAAAAAAGGCTTTTTTGATTTTGAGAGCGTTAACACCTTAAAATTTGGCCCCACCATTAGCAAAGAACGCGGTTACCTCGGCTATAGCGCGGCGCACCCTTCCTTTGAGAAAAACGGCTTTATCGGAAAGTTTGATCAAGTTTTACTGGAGATGAAAGAAGCTGGCGTGATTGCAGAAATTGTTTGGAAGTATGTGCAGCGTTAGCGCCATGTGTAACCCGATGACGTTACACGCGGCTGAGTTCATTATTGTCGCCATGTTCAAAGACTTGTCTGAAAATATTTACGAGCGTTGCCGCCAGCTTGTACGCCAAGGAATTGATCCAATTGAAAAACGAAAAGCAGAACGGCTCTCCGCGTAAGCGGAAGCCGTTAAAGCAAATACGTTTACCTAGGGGTATTTTCTTCTCTAACCATATGCCCGCCCTCTGGAAAGACCAGATGTTTAATCAGAAGCAATTCTGGCACCACAACTGATCGCAAAAATAACGATTGCAACGCCTGCCATCTGGATCAATGACAGTGTTTCATTGAGAATAATCCAGCCAAGCATGATTGAAACAAGGGGTTCCATATTAAAAACCAGGGCCGCAATGGATGCTTTGGCATGTTTCACCGCAAACATATGCGCTACAATACCAATAACATAGGTCAAGACCACTCCGCCAAGCGCCCACCAACCAATGCTTGTGTGCGGTAATTGAAAATTATCTACCACAACAACGGCGAGAAGGCCGACACAGGCCACAAGTATATTTGTGTAGGCAACAGTGACTTTAGGGGCGAGTTTTGCACCAAGTTTACGACCTGAGACAAAAACAATCACGGTTCCCACGGCACCGATTAACGAACAGGCAATACCGCGCCAGTCCAGCACATCTAAGCCCGGCCCGATTACAAACACAAGCCCAACAAAGGCAAACAGGAAAACGATCATTTGCTGGACAGGCGGGGCTTTTCGTTCCTGCAAGGCCTCTATGCCAATGACCATTATAGGGAAAGTATAATAAATGATGGCAGCCAGTCCCACAGGGATAAAGGCAACTGCACTGAGATACCCGAAGCTGATCATAGTAATCCCGATCCCACAGCTCAGTAGGTTCAATCTTATGTCTTTAGGAACATAAACGGGAGTGCGCAACACCAGAACCAATAGAAATACCAGTGCTGCACTGATCAAAGCACGCAGGACAATAAGCGTTAAGGGACTGAAACCGGCATCATAAGCCAAACGTGCAAAGGTGGTGATAAACCCAAGCGATATGGCCGCAAGAACCGCATAAGCGATTCCTTTGTTCTGGTCGTTCATCCCTTTTCCTTTCTCCGGTCCACAGGATCAACCCAAGACGACGATGGCTTCGATTTCCACATTGGCACCAAGCGGCAGGGCAGCGACCTGAACCGTGCTGCGTGCAGGTTTGTGATCGCCAAAGAAGGAGGCATAAATCCCGTTTACAGTGGCGAAATCAGCAAGGTCGGTTACAAAGACAGTTGTCTTGATGACATTATCCAATGTGGCCCCGGCTTCTTCGATCACTGCCTTCAAATTCATAAAGACTTGTGTGGTTTGAACAGTGATATCGCCTGTGATTTCACCTTCACCCGGCACCAAGGGAATCTGCCCGGAGGTATAAAGGATCTGACCAGTCGAGAGGGCCTGCACGTAGGGACCGATGGCAGCAGGGGCATTTGGGGTATTGATGACATCAAAAGTCATTAGGAAAACTCCTCTAAAAGTAGATAAAAATCAGTCGGATTTAATGTTTTTCAGGAATTGACCGACTTCCAAATCCAGTTTTTCAGAAACCGTAACCAGCCGTGCACAGCTTTCCAGAACATGGGACACATTGTCTGCGGTGATATTGGCGATCTGGCTGACATGGTCCATTTTCTCAGAAACCACAGACGTGCTTTGTGCGGCCTGTTCAGTATTACGTGCAATTTCCTGGGTTGCTGCGCCCTGTTCTTCAACAGCCGTTGCAACAGACGAACTCATTTCATTGAGGGAACCAACAGTGGATGAAATATCACCGATCAGGGTCACAACACTATGGCTGGCATCCTGCAAACTGCTGATCTGGGTGCGGATGGTATCAGTTGCGTTTGCGGTCTGGCCTGCCAGGTTTTTGACTTCTGAGGCCACAACAGCAAAACCTTTACCCGCATCACCCGCACGTGCGGCTTCGATGGTCGCATTCAGGGCCAACAGATTAGTTTGTTCCGCAATATCCTGAATAAGGGAAATCACATCACCCATTTCGTTGGTGGTCTGCACCAGAAACTGCACATTGGCATCACCTGATTGCACCGCCAGGCTGGCTGAATTGGCGAGGTCTGATGACTTGCTCATTTGCACACCGACTTCATGGACGGTTGCCACCAGTTCTTCGGTTGCGGCCGACACCGTGCTGGTATTGTGACTGGATTGGGAAGAGGCCCGGTTGACTTCTTCTGCCTGATGTTTCACATCATCCACATCCCCGCCCATTTGTGTGAGCTTGGCGCGAATATCCAGCACCTGTTCATTCACGCCCTTGATGACATGACCAACGGTATCTTCAAAACTGATTGCCAGTTCCTGCATTTGTCGGCGTTTATCTTTGCGAACCTTTTCTTCCTGCGCAGCCTGTTCTTCTTCTACCTGTTTCAACTGAATGGCATTTTCCCTTAGGATACGGATGGATTTCGCGATATCTGACAGTTCATCTGCCCGTTTGGTAAAGGGCACACGGGTATCCAGCTTGCGGTTTGCGATCTTGTCCACCACATCGGCCAGGGTTTCAATCGGGTTGGTAATGCGCTTTGCCAGAAAGATCGAAACAACAATGACCAACACGATAATGACGGCACAGAGCCCTGCCATATTCAGGCCGATTTGATTGACTTCGCGCAGGGTTTCTTCTTCTGTCTGGGTGGAAACAATGAAGTATTCTTGCCCGGCAATCTCAATCGGTGCGAATGAGGCAAAGAGATCGCCTTGTTTATCATCTACCAAACCGAGGTTACCTGATTTCCTGTCATTGATGATATCCATACTGGCATCATCCAGTTTCATCTGACTGGTTTTCAGGCGATAGGATTTGATATGACCATCCTTTGCGACAATGAAGTTATCTTCTGCCTGCCCACCGTCCGGGTCAATCAGGCTATGGCTGAGGTCCTGTGACGACAGACGCAAAACCAGAAAGCCCAAACGGTCTTTCTTTGATGTCACCGCCGACGTGGCAAAGACAGGGCGCACCCAAAAGGCAGATTGCTTGTCCCATCCACTGTCGTAAGGGGTAAAATCCTGAAAACTTGTGGCAGGTTCTGTCGCAGCGCGCGCTTCTTCCACCGCTTTGGACAGGGGGCTTTCTTTTAATTGATCATCATTGATGTTTTTTAAAAATGCCTTGGATTTAGTGAAGGAATAAAGCACCAGCCCATCTTCCAACACCACATAAGCATCTGAGAAATGCGAATTCTTCTGGGCTGCACTCAGAGTTGCGTGGATAACGGCATGTTTCCAGGAATAGGTATCCTGAAACTCCTTCCCGCTCAGGCCCGCGCGTTCTTTGGCGCTCAAACCTTCTGCGCTATAGCTTTTTAAAATATCGCCAATTTCATCTTCATCAAAGATGGCCTGCAGGTTGGACAGGTCCTTGATCAAAGCAGCATTGGTCGAAAGAGACTGTACCGTATTGGCAAGGGCGCCAAACTGCTGAGCAAGCGCGACCTGTTTGACATGGGCGATATTATCCAGCCTTTTGATCGCCAGTTCTTCAAGGGTTGAACGACTTTGATAATAGGATAGTCCGCCTACAGATAAACTGGATATGACGCACAGCAACGCTGCCGCAATGGGCACTTTTACTTTTAGTTTCATCGGGAACCTCTCAGCTTTGTCTTTCGCCAATTTTTATTTTATTGGGACAGGAGAAATGTCCGTTCTGTAAGAAGGTGGTGGGGAGAGTTTTTGCCTCCCCGTATCCCTTCGCTAATCTGTGATAATCGGCAATTTCGGCCAGGCACGTTTATGCAACATTTCACAACCGTTTTCGGTAATGAGGATATTTTCCTCATGGACCATCATCTTGCCCGGCATAAAGGTCATGCCAGGTTCCAGCGTCAGGATCATGCCAGGTTTCAGTACGACATCCCCGCCTTCCACGTTAGACGGCCATTCGGTCAGTTGCATGCCAAGACCATGCCCCATACGCCCCACGTCATTGCCAAGGGCACCAGCATTTTCCAATTCCGTCCACATGGCTTTCCAGACATCACCAGTGGTGCGCCCCGGCCCGGCAATCTTCAGGCCTGCTTCGGTCGAGGCATAGACAGCTTCGTAGGCATCATGGGTCGCCTGATCCACTTTGCCAAAACCGAAATTGCGGTCAAAATCGCTGAAATAACCATCAAAGTTTGCACCCGTATCAATGATCAGCACATCACCTTGTCGCAAGACCCGATCCGTTGGCCCCATGATAATATTGTCGTACCCGCATTGACCTGAGGCAGAGATCAGATACGGGCACGCATCTGCGCCAAGGCGCAGCATTTCAATATGCATGGCCTTGCAGGCTTCGCGTTCTGTCATGCCTGCTTTCAGGTTCTTGCGCAGATAATCAAACCCGGCTGCCGTGACATCACAGGCAAAGCGGATCTTATCAATTTCTGCGGTTGATTTAATGCTGCGTACGTCACGCATCATCAGGCTGACATCCACGATCTGGTGCTGGCCTAAGTGCACCTTCAGACTGTTGTAATTTTCAACAGGCATCCGCAGATGGGTTTCCGGTCCGGTCATCGCCCCAATGATCAGGGATGATTTGGATACTTCTGACAAGGTTTTTGCCAGAAGGCTGACCCCATCATCTTCCGGACGCGGGGATGGCCAGCTGCGCACATCTTCAATCCAGGTTTTTTCAAAGCCGGCCACCCCGATTTCTGGGACAACGGCAATGGGTTTGCCCGTCACCGGAATTACCAGAAACCAGGGGCGTGTTGGACTTTCCCAGAATTGAGATTTGAAACCGCTGAAATATCTGAATTCCGGTTCAGTTGAGACAAACAACGCATCGACTTTCTCTTTCGCCATCAGGCTTTGAAGTCGTTGGGTGCGTTGTTCAAACTCACTTTGTGCAAACCCACGTTCGGGTACTTTTAACAATTTACTCATGGTCGTTTCTTTTCATTTTTATTAGGTGCCCACAAAGGCCAAATCACGCAGTAACAAGGCAATCTGTGGGAAGTAAATCAACATTGCGGTCATGCCTGTCAGGATCACGATGAATGGGAAGGTTCCACGGATTACTTCAAGGTATGGTCGGTTAAAGATGGCAATGGCGGTAAAGATGTCACAGCCAAAGGGCGGTGTTGCTGATCCAATGGCCATCTGCAAGGTAATCATCACCCCAACCAACACCGGGTCCAGACCAGCAGCGGCAATAATCGGTACAAAGATTGGCGTCAGGATCACCAGTACAACCAGTGAATCCACAAACATGCAGCCAACAAAGAAGCTTAACGCAATAACAAACAGCACATATTCTTTGGAGGCATCTTCCAGGTTCAACGGGGCAAGCAGTTCCTGCGGGATTTGCTCGAAGGAAATATACCAGGAAAAGGCTTGTCCCATCCCGACCAGCACAAAGACAACAGCCGTAATCAGGCCCGTGCTCAGGGCTGCATCAACAATGTCATTGACCTTGAGTTCGCGATAAATCACACATTCAACGATAATGGCGTAAAGGACGGAAAATGATGCTGCTTCTGTGGGTGTCACCGCACCGGAATAGATACCGCCGACGATCAACAAGGGAAAACCAAGGGGCAGAAGCGCTTTTTTAACAGCCTGTAGCTTCTGTGCCATATTGGCCTTTTCCACCAGCGCAATGCTATCGCCCTGGATCACGCTATAGATATAGCAATAAACAGAAAACATCAGGGCCAGAACCACACCCGGGCCAATCCCGGCGATAAACAGTTCGCCCACACTGGTGTTTGCCAGCGTTCCGTACAGGATCAAGCCAATGCTGGGCGGGATCAGAAAGGCAATGTCACTGGCGTTAATAATCAAGGCCATGACAAAGCTGTCCTTATAGCCTGCCTGCAACAGTTTCGGACGCATGATCTGTCCCACGGAAACCACGGTCGCCTGTGTAGACCCAGAGACAGAGCCAAACAAAGTACAGCTGATACAGGCTGTGATCGGCAGGCCACCGCGCATGTGGCCAACAAAAGATTCAATCAGACCCAATAGATTATGGGCGGTATGGCCGCGTGTCATGATATCGGCGGCCAGAATAAACATCGGTACCGCAATCAAGGCATTAGGCGAAATGCCTGTCACCATCTGCTGGATGATCACACCTGTATCCACATCACTGAAATGCACAAGCCCGATCAAGGTGCCCACGCCAAGGGGCACCACCATAGGGAAACTTAGAAACAGCAGCGCCACCATAGTTACAACAAGGGTGAAGGTGATGACGTAAATGTCCAGCTCGCCTGCGATAATGTCAGAAAGAAATTCAAAAACTGAAGTCATAATATAGATCCCTTTCTTACCATTTATCTTCAACAACATCGTGGGAGACATAAATCTCGCGATGGGTCAGGTTCATAAAAAAGGCGATGATATATTGCAGGCCTGCGATAAAAAGACCGACAGGGATAATCGAATAGATAATATAGACGGGGAACTGTAACGCCGGGCTTAATCGGTTGATTTCTTTAAGTTCCTGCACATAAAAGATCGATTTATAAGCCAGGTAAAATATCAGCACACCAGTGACGGCAGCGATGAGGGTAGAGATAATTTTTTTGCCACGATAGCCCATAGAGTCATACATGGCGGTCATTCGGATATTGCGCCCTTTTCGAACGGCATAGGCAAAACCGATGAAGGTCACGGCTACAATCAGAAACTGGTTTAATTCTTCAGAAAAGAACAGGCTTCTATCAAACGCATATCGGCCGATGGCATTGGCAGTGGAATTAACCATCATAAGAAGGATTGAAGAAAAGATGATGTATTTCTCAATAGCTTCGGTCACCTTATTGATGGATTTAAATATTTTTTTCATGAGAACTCACCTTTTACTCAAATCAATGAAATGGGTATCCTTCGTTCATGAGGGAAAAAGGGCGCGCATCGGTTGCCCAACACGCACCCTGGAACCATCTGATTTTAAGATGCGTCCTTAACTTCCTGGATCAAGTTCTGCAGGATTGTTTTTGCATTTTCACGCGCTGTTGCTTTTTCACCTTCTGGGTAAGCATTTTCCACAACATTGTAGAAAGTCTCATGCAGGTTGGTGCTCAACTCTTTAAAGCGGGCACGTTCTTCTTCATTCAGAACCACCACGTTCATGTTCGGGCGTTCCTTCATGATTTTGTCCATGTTCTTCTTGTTGATGCTCAGCTGATACTCATGTGCTGCCTGTTCAGCCGCAACAATCGCTTTATCGACCATGGCTTGCTTTTCAGCAGACAGACCATTGTACCATTTGCTGTTTGTGGAAACGGTCCCAACGTAAGGCTGCTGGCCCGGGAACATCAGGTAATCCTGCACTTCATGCCATTTTGCATTGTAAATGAAGTAAATCGGGTTCACCATGCCATCCACTGTTTTCAGCTGCAAAGCACCGTAAACTTCACCCCAGGACAGTGGTGTCGGTGTGGCACCAAATGTCTTGTAAGTTTCAACCGGAATGGTCGATGTAAAGGTACGGATTTTCTGACCTGCGAAATCTTCAGGCGAACGGATCGCCTTGTTCGCACCCCACGCCATTTCACCTTCGGAAATCATGGTCAGCAGCTTAAGGTTTTTCTGCTCAAAGCGATCAGCCAGATCTTTATAGATTGTCTTGCTGCCTGTCAGAACCTTGCGCACAACGTCTGTGTCTGTGCCAACAACGTAAGGAACGCTGAGCGCTTGAACTTCCGGGACGTAAGAACCCAGGTGACCTGTACCAACAGAAACAAACTGTACAGTCCCTTTGGAAGTCAGTTCTACGATGTCGTTTTCCGTACCCAACTGGCCGTAGTAATAAATGCGGACTTTGATGTCCCCGCCAGACTCCGCCTTGATGGTTTCAGCAAATTTCTTTGCGAAGATGTCCTGCACATCATTTTTGTCTTCTTCTGATGCGAATTTCCATGTTTCAGCCTGAGCACTGACGCTGAGTCCCATACCGATTGCGAGCAACCCTGCTAGTAGTTTTTTCATAATAATTCCTCTGTTAAGGTCTTTAGTTAAAGTTTGTAATTGTTTACTTCAGACGATCACGTACCAACTGCACCCAGTATTGGGCGCCATGTCCCAAAATACGGTCGTTGAAGTCATATTTGGGGTTATGCAAAGCACAACCACCTACGGAATCCACCCCGTTACCGAGAAGCGCGTAACAACCGGGCTTCACACGTAACATGCTGGAAAAATCTTCTGATATTGTCAGCGGCGAACAGTTCCCATCGACATTTTCATCGCCCAGAACCTTGCGCGCTGCCGCAACCGCATATGCGGTCTGTTCGGGATGATTAATTGTGGGATAAAAAGTGTTGATGAAAGAGACATTGCACGCCGCCCCTGCTGCACTACAGATGCCGGGCGCAATTTGTTTCATGCGCGCCTCGATCTTCTCGAGGCTTTCGTCCGTAAAGCAACGGCAATCCCCCTGAATAGTCACCTGCGACGGGATTACATTTGTTGTCCCGTTGGTTTTGAATTCAGTCACAGAAACAACTGCCGTTTCTTCAATCGCATCAAGGTTACGCGACACAATGGTTTGCAACGCCAGCACAACTTGCGAGCCGATGACAATCGGATCAACCGCGTGATGCGGCATGGCTGCATGGCCGCCAACACCGGTGATGGTGATTTCGAACGAACTCTCACTCGCCATCAATGAACCCGGACGGACAATAAACTGTCCTTCTGCTAGGCCGGGCATATTGTGCAGTCCATAGACTTCATCAATGGAAAACCGTTCAAACAAACCATCATCGATCATAGCTTGCGCGCCTTCGCCATGCTCTTCATCTGGCTGGAAAATCAGATAAACGGTACCGTCAAAATCTTTATGTTGTGCCAGATGGGCTGCAGCCCCCAAAAGCATGGCGGAATGACCGTCATGCCCACAAGCATGCATCTTCCCGTCATGAACAGAACGATGGTCAAAACCATTTTCCTCGTGAATGTGTAAGGCATCCATATCCGCGCGCAATCCGATAGAGGCTGTGCTGGTGCCATTCTGCAGAATGCCAACCACACCTTTTTTGCCAATATTGCGCACCACTTCGATCCCGAAGCTTTCCAGCTTGTCGGCAATAAAGTTCGACGTTAACGGAAGGTCAAACCCGCATTCAGGCTGGCGATGCATATGTCGGCGCCATTCAGTCATTTGTTCGATAATCTGCGGGTTGAAAGACATGCACTTTCTCCTGTATCTAAAAGGGGTTTTCGAATTATTTGACCAGATGGTCGCTCAAAAGACGGCCAAAGCCGTTAACGGGCCGGGCGTAATCAACCAGTCGCAAACTGTGCCAGGCAAGCACCTGGTTTGAACTTGCAACCGGGATACCAAGCTTGCGTTCAATCTCTTCAATCACGAGGGAGGCCCGCAGCGCTGTGCAGGAAATGAACAGCAAATCCGCATCTGCAGCGCAGATTTGGATGGCCGCATCATAAATGTCTTTTGGCTGGATGTCGGTCATGGCCGTATCATCTTCAAAGCCAAAGCCTGCAACGTTCAGAACGTCATATCCATTCTCCTGAAACATCCTGGCGATCTCATGGTTCACAGCTTCCGTATATGACGTAAGAACCGAGACTTTCTTTGCATTAAACGTTTCCAGGGCAGCAACCGCCGAAGTCACCGGATTGGTCACTTTAACGCCGGGGCGGGCCTTATGGATCAGGGAGGTAATATTGTCATTGCCGATGGCAACCGTGGCGGACGTACAGGCGTAGATCACCGCATCCAGATCAGTGCCGGGCAAAATGTTATCTGTCGCAGCACTGATGCCAGGGGCCATACGACGCAGGTTCTCAATCGTTAATGGGTTATAGTTTCTGACACGACTTGTAAAAAATTCTACATCATCGGGGTACATCCGGTTCAGATCAGACTCGATATTAAAGTCTGTCGCCAGCGCCACCAAACCGATCCGACCACCTGAAGCGAGATGTTCAAGGGGGAGTTGGGGCTGTATGTTTACAAAATTCGTCATTATCGCCTAAACCCTGTTTTGGTTCTTGTTGATCTTTTGATCTGTTTGATAGCTAACAAGCTATACTCTTAGGTTACAGCAATGATGTGCGGGATTTCGTACAATCCCCCTGTTTTGAGGTAGAATCCCCTCAAATTTACAAAGAATAATGATTAAAAAACTAGTTTACTTTCTTGAGCGAGATATCAGACTGTTAGGTGCGTAATGACGAGAAAATTGGCATCTCTATAACCGCTTTCATCCGATCGATTTTATTGAAATTCAATGATTTATCTTGAAATTCATAAAATCGTTTCAAGATATAGGAAGTGAAGAATGTTCTATCAGGAATTCAAATGAGCAACTCTCAATCCGGTAAAATTGATGGCTTTGATGCGAAAATCCTAGAGATTATTCAAAAATCAAACAAAACCACATCCGATCAAATCGCAGAACAGGTTTGCCTGTCCCCCGCTGCCGTGCAACGCCGGATCAAAAAAATGCGCGAACAGAATATTATTGAGGCAGAAATCGCTGTCGTAAATGCCAAGGCGGTTGATCGCAATGTGACCGCCATTGTTCAAGTTTCCATGGAACGTGAACAGCTGCATCTTCTGGATGAATTCAAAAAGATCGTCAAGAACCATCCGGCAGTTCAGCAATGCTATTACGTCACCGGAAGTTCCGATTTCATCCTGGTCGTGACCGCACGCGATATGGAAGATTACGAAGCCTTTACCCGGGAAATCTTTTTCGACAACAGCAATGTTCGGAGTTTCCAGACCAGTGTCGTTATGGACAATGTAAAAATCGGCCTTTCCGTTCCCGTCATTGTCGAAGGAGAATAAAAAAGCCCCTGCACACAGGGGCTTTAAAGTTTGTGGGAGACTTTTTATTGTTGGGGAGACTTAACCAACCAGTTTTTCGTACATTTCAGGATCCGTTGCCCCTTCTGTACCGATAACCAGGACCTTGCTGTCTTCACTCAAATTCAGTTTCTGTGCAAATTCTTCCTGCTGACTTGCCAGAACGGCAGCACCCAGCCCGGCCACCGCAGATTCACCCGCTTCGATCATCGGATCACCCTTATAGCCATTCGCCAACATCTGCATGATGGGCGCGATGGTGTTCTCGCTCAGGGTCATGAAATCATCTGCCCCATTTGACAGAATTTGCCAACCAAGTAGAGATACTTCCCCGCAGGCGAGCCCCGCCATCAGTGTTTCCAGATCACCTTCAACCACAACCGGATGCCCGGCTTGCGCACTTTTTTGCAGACAATTGGCGTTTTCAGGCTCAACGATGACCAGACGGGGACGTTTTTCACCCCATAGATCCCAGAAATATCCTGCCACGGCAGAGGCCAGGCCCCCAACACCACCCTGAATGAAGACATGGGTCGGGATTTCATCATTTAGCTGTTCAACGATTTCTTCCAGCATGACGGTATAGCCTAGTGCCACATCCTTGGGCACTTCCATATAGCCTTCATAGCTGGTGTCAGAAACGATTACCCGGCCCTTTGCCTTGGCTTCTGAATCGGCAAGACGAACGGATTCATCATAATTCCCTGCAATACGGACGACTTCAGCGCCGTAAGCTTCCATCGCCTTTTTACGCCCTTCAGAAACATCGCGATGAATATAGATCACACAGCCACAGCCAAACATTTGTGCGCCCCAGGCGACTGACCGCCCATGATTGCCATCTGTTGCGCAGCTGACCACAATCTCTGAAATCTCATCTTTCAAATTGCCGGAAAGAATATCTTCAATGGAAGGACGAACGCCGTTTTTCTCTTCCAGAATTTTCTGTAACTGGCAGGCAACCGCATAGGCACCGCCCAGTGCTTTAAAGCTTTTCAGGCCAAAACGAGTTGACTCATCTTTATACCAGATCGCCCCCAGGTGCGCTTCTTTCGCGAGATCAGAAAGACTGTGAAGCTTGGTAACCTCATATGCAGGCCATGTCTTGATATTTGCAATCGCATCCTTGGACTTCTCGACGCTGATCACGTCTTTTTGCGTATTTGAATATACATTTTCGCGACTTGCCAGCGGGTTTGAAAAATGTGTCAGTGAACCTTCAAAACTAATCATAATCGTTATTGCCTTTATTCATATTATAACTGCGGCGCCTTATTTGACTCTGTAAGGACTATGTTAATACTGTCCTATTCAGGCCTCCATGCTGCTCCAATTAAAATTAATTCTATCTGTTCTCTATGCGGAGATTCCGCCCAAACGCTCCTCCTTGTGATGAGATTCCGCTCAAATCTGGTCAAAATGATAGAAAAGCGTCGTTTGAATTTATGCTGCTTATTAATTTATCTGACCAGAAAGAAAGTAGTCAAATAATGTAAATGCATCTCTGTACCTGGCTATTAGCTTTAGCGGCTATTCAGCTATCTAGAGTACTTGAGGTTTGCCATATTCCAATCCATGAATAAGAAAAATATGAAAATTTTGAAAACGTGGAAAGGTAATCTCAGGAAACATATGGGCGCAAAAGGTCAGTACTATCTGACAGGATATTCACCCACAAATCAAAAAAGGTACGTTGCCATATATAACCAACGCACCTTTCCTGATCTTTAGAACTAACGTTCCACTACTATTTCGACATCACTGTCCGAATGTCATTGACCAGTTTTTTAATCACAATCAGCATCATGATTATCCCGGTGATCGGGAAAAACACTTTCAAAGGATAAATCGGGATGGGGACACTGGTGGGGGTGACCTGTTTCAACATGATGGACAATTTCGCAGCTTCATACCCTTTCCAGATCAAAACCGATAAAAACAGGAATGAGAAAGTCACTGTAATGATGTCACATACTGCTTTTTTCTTCGGTGAAAAGTTGGCGTAAAACAAATCCAGTTTTACAAATGCATTGTCATTCAGGGCATAGACCCCGCCAACACAGGCCAACAAAACCATGGCCACCTGCAAAGTCGTTGAAATCCAAAGCGAAGGTGAGCTAAGCACATATCGCAGGAACACATCTGTAACCCCAAAGATCATGCAATACATAATAAGGGCCCAGCCGACTTTGCTCATTGAATTGGCGAGGAAATCAATTCCCCCTTCAATTTTATTCCACATATTCATATCAGACCTCTTACTTTAACATTTCCGGAAGCCAGGTGGCGATTTCAGGGAAGAAGAAGATTAAGAACAGACCAATCACCTGCAAAACGATGAAAGGGCCAACCGATCGATAAAGATCCCCCATGGTTACATCCGGTGGCATCACACTTTTCAGCCAGAACAGAACGAAACCAAAGGGTGGCGTCAAATAGGCAATCTGAATATTCACGATGAACAACACGCCAAACCAAAGCTTATCAATGCCAAGCGTATCAATGATCGGGATAAACAGAGGGGTACAGAGCATAATAATCGCCCAGTCATCCATCACCATTCCCAGCAACAGAATAATGAACATCATCATGGCAAGAATGCCAATTTCACCGCCCGGCATGCTGAGGACCAATTGCGTGACAAGTTCCTGTGACCCCAGAGAGTTGAAGACGTTTAGATAGATGTTGGATGCGATCAAAATCCACAAGCCCATACCACTGAGCTTCACAGTCGTTGCAAGAGAATCAATCAAAACTGCCTTGGTCAGTTTGCCGTAAATCAGATTGATTAAAAAAGCGCCGGTTGCTCCAAAGGCAGCGGCTTCTGAAGGCGTTGCAATGCCGCCCCAAATGGCGCCAAGCACCATGACAATCAGCAGCAGGAATGGCCAGATGTTAACCAGTGCCGTCAGTTTTTCTTCTTTGGTGAAACTCTCTTCTTCAGGAACTGCCGGACCCAAATCCGGCTGAAAATGACAGCGCACGCCGATATAAAGAATATAGAAAGTCGCGAGCATCAATCCGGGTAAAATACCGCCCAAAAACAAGCCGCCAATGGACACTTTCGCCAGCAAACCATAAAAAATAAACGGCACACTGGGCGGAATAAGCGCACCTAACGCCCCACCTGCACCAATCGCGCCAATTGCAATATCCTTGCTGTATCGGTATTTGATCATAGACGGATAAGCAATCTGTCCCATGGTAATCGTCGCTGGCGGTGTGATCCCAGTAATGGCGGCAAAAATAGTACAGACCTTAACTGTCCCCATCGCCAAACCACCAGAGATATGACCAATCAGTTTGTAAACAGCATCATAGGCCGCTTCAGCAATTCCAGAAAATCGGATC
Organism: Terasakiella sediminum; assembly: GCF_033100395.1. Taxonomy (NCBI): domain Bacteria; kingdom Pseudomonadati; phylum Pseudomonadota; class Alphaproteobacteria; order Rhodospirillales; family Terasakiellaceae; genus Terasakiella; species Terasakiella sediminum. Next base: position 16,562 of record NZ_JAWLVJ010000031.1, read on the forward strand.
AGACATCCCATGAAAAGAAATAAGGGCACAGTCACAAGGACGTTATTCCAGGGCGTATAGTAAAAAGCACTGGGGATAGTCAATAATGCGCGGGGTTCAAAAATTGCTGCAAAAATAACAGCGGTTCCACCCAGTCCCAGGGCAACGGGCAGCCCCAGGAACAGGGCAAAAAATAGGCATAAGAAATACAATAACGTTATTATTTCTATACTCATAGACGTTCTTCCTGTTATGTCGAAGATACCTTTATCCGCTTTCTCAGGTACGGTTATATTGAAAAACAGAAACTGCCCAAAACGAACATTGCGCTTCAAAAGCTGCGAACACGTTCAGAGGAAGGTTTGATTTTCAAAAGGTCTCTTTTGTTTTTTTAATTAGCGCAACACATGTACGCAGCACGGTGCATGACGCACCACACGCCCAGATGTCGAACCGATAAAATAGTCTTCCAATCCGGGCTTATGAGATCCCATCACGATGCAATCTGCATCGATATTCCGGGCATATTCTGACAATTCTTTTGCGGCCTGGCCGTTCAGGATGACAGATTCAATTCCTGTTTCATCTTTTAAACGTTCCGCCATCATTTCTTCAGCTCTTGCCAGGGTTTTTGCTTCAAAATCAGATGTAATGAAAGATTGCACGACATTGTTTACAGGTTCCAGCACATGGACCACCGTAATCTGGCCGTTTTGGGCAAGCAGTGCCTTGGCGACATCCAGTGCCTTTGCCATAAACCCCTGATCTAACGCACTGGCGATAATAATTTTGTTATACATAAGGTCTCCAAATCAAGTGAGAGGGGGGCGGGAATGAAACAGGCTCAAGCTTGCGACGCCCGAGCCTGTCCATGATTTTCATTGCTTTAGCGTTTTATTGCGCCCGGCAATTACATTTCCCCGATGTCTTTCAGATATTGCTTCCAAAGCTCGACACCCTTGGCGTTGCGCTCAGATTTCTCTGCTACTTTCGGCCAAACGTCTGCGATGGATTTTTCACGCATTCTCTTGATTTCTTCAGGAGAAAACTCAATCACCTCACCTCCGGCATCCTTGAGAACCTGTAGCGCATGCTTCACACCATCTTCATGGAGTTTGCTGGTTTCAAAGTATGTGCTTTTGAAGACACCTTCGATCCGATCACGCTGCCATTGAGTCAGACCATTCCACTTTTCCAGATTGAGGAAAATTTCCTGATGTTGTGCCGGGCACCAGCCAGGTTGTGCAGCATATTTGATCACTTCCTGGAAGGCCATGTCATCAATCCCGCCCGTATCCCAGTAGGTACCATCAATGGTTCCAAGTTTGATCGCGGTGTAGATGTCACCACCACCCATTGCAACAGGTGCACCACCCATGGCTTCATGGAACAGCGCCTGCGGACCACCTGCGCGCATTTTCTTGCCTTGCAGATCTTCCATCTTGCGAACCGGGAATGTTGTAAACATTGCGTTTGGCCCCTGGTTGGTCCAGCCGACCCAGCGCAGATTACGTTCTTTCGCAGCTTCCTGAATCAGATCGCCAATACGGTATTTCGGATCTCCAAACATGGCTGCCCATGCCTGATCCGTATTGCCTGCCCCCATAGCCATACCAAAGGCCAGCATTCCTTCCGGCATATCACCACTATATACGGACCCCCAACATGCCGTCCCATCAATCAGACCGGCAACGGTTGCCCCAAAGGCTTCGGAGCCACTGGTAATCGCGCCTGATGGTTCAAGCTTGATTTTAACAGTGCCTTCGGTCGCTTTTTCTACGGCTTCAATCCACGGCACAACGCCGCTGCCCCATCCAGCATCTGATGAGTCGAAACATGGCTGGAAAACCCAGTTTGTCACTGTATCCGGCTTACCTTCGGCTGCCATAGCTGAACCAGATGCAGCGATCATCCCTGCTGCACATAGGGCACTGGACAAAATTTTTGTAATTTTGTTCATCCAAAAAAACTCCTCTGTTAATTATTCGACAACCGTATCGCAAGCATAGAAGCGACCATAGTCACAGACGGAGACAATCGTGGGGGACAGATGATGTAATGAATTGAAAGGACCAGCTGGGATGAGGTTAAATACAATCTGGATCTTTTCAAAAGCAAAATCGCTATAAATAAAGGAATAGCGGCAGGCACAGATGAGATCGGATAATTTTGACCCATGACTTAAGAAAGTTGGAAAAATGAGCATCCTATTTGCGCCACTGGATCACTCGACCAAAAAACTCAGTCTGCCTGACCAGATCTGTGAACGTTTTTCAGAATACATCAGCAGAGGCATATTGGAGCCAGGCGCGAAATTACCTTCATGTCGCAAATTATCAATTCAGCTTGGCGTTTCACGAAATACGGCGATTGCCGCCTATCAAAACCTTATTCACGATGGCCTTGTTAAATCACGTTATAAGTCCGGCTATTTTGTGAATGACAAAATCAAAACATCCCCCCAAAAAGAACCTAAAAACAAGCAAAAAAATAAAACATCTTTGGGTGTCTTTGATCATTTGCCAGCCACATTTAAGCCTTCCTCCTTCGATAAGATCGTTCGCCCGGCGAATTGGAGCAGCTATCCCTACCCCTTCGTCTGCAATCAGATGGACATTTCGCGTTTTCCCGTATCGAACTGGCGAAAGTGCAATTATCAGGTCCTTAATCAAAGACGCACAGCCGCCGTCATCAGTGACCATCTGTACGAAGATTGTGAAGAATTTGTCTCCCAGGTGCGCAACAGGATTTTACCGCGCCGCGGCATCTATGCCGAATCGTCTGAAATTTTGATTACATCAGGGGCGCAACAGGCTCTTTTTCTCATTGCCATGTTGTTGTCGGGCAAAGGACGTAAAGCAGGTATTGAAGATCCCTGCTATCCCGAAGCCCGCAATATCTTCAATATGTTCTATGATGATATTGAAAGTATCCCCGTAGACAAAGATGGTCTGATCGTCAATGAACAGGTAAAAGGGTGCGACCTTCTGTATGTCACGGCAAACCAGCAGTTTCCGACATCTGTTCGCATGACAAAAGAACGCAGGGACAAGCTGCATGAATATGCGATCGAAAATAATGTTGTGATCATTGAAGATGATTATGACAGTGAGACAGATTTCAGCAGTCTCAGTGAGCTGGCCCTTAAATCTCGGGAAAATGCCAATCACGTTATTTATGTGGGTACACTATCCAAATCCATTAACCCAGGCCTGCGATTGGGCTATCTTGTCGCCTCTGCCGATTTCATCAAGGAGGCACGCGACCTGCGTGGCATGATGATCCGCCATCCACCGCCCAGTATCCAGCTTGCTGCGGCGCAATTTATTCAGGTTGGTCATTACGATGCCTATATCACCCAGCTTCAAAGTATTTACGAGCGACGCTGGTATGCGGCACACAAATCTATCAAAGCCTTGTTCCAGGGAATTGACGTCACAAGCAACTGGGGCGGGACCAACTTCATGCTCACCTTCCCACGCCAGCTGGATAAAGCATTGCTTGCAGAAAAATGTCTGGAACAAGGTATCGTTCTGGATGATATCAGCCCCTGTTTTAACAATTCGAATGACAGTCTGAACAAAATGCGCATTGGAGTTTCAGCCATCAGCATCAAAAAAATTCCGGAAGGTTTACAGATTTTGAAAGATATTATTGATGATATCTAATCTGTAAACTTTCCGGGAGTTAGAGGTCATTAGAATCTGAAACACAATCAGAACCTAATTCTTCGTCAATGCTGATCAACGCGCCTTACACGGCAAAGGTGGATTTTCAAATTATTTTGATACGAGATCGGATCACGCTGGTTTGAAGTCAGGAAGTTCACCGATTTAGCCGGATGAAATGGTTGTTTTTGGTCCCATCCGATGGGGATGTAAACAGCCGTTTCTCTGATCCCTGTCGTAATCCAGGCACGAGCTTCAATCTCTCCGCTCTCTGTCGTGACCTTTACCGTTTCGCCATCTTTCACCCCAAGCTCTTTGGCTTTTATCGGGTGTATCTGACAATAAAGGTCCGGCCACATTTCCTGTGCCTGCCAAAAATTATGTGTCCAGGAATGAAAGTGGGGCGCGGGTGGACGCCCGGTTACCAATTCCGTATCAAATCCCTTGTCGCGCAAGCGTTGCCCCGGTGTTTCTGCCAATTCAGAAATAATCTCTGACGGGACCGCCATCATTGGCTTTTTGAAGAATGGCGATTGAACAGATTCTGCATTCTCTCGTTCCCGAATGAACGGCAAATCGATCAACTGTTCTGTTTCACTATAAAATTCAGGCAGGGAGGAAAGGCCCAGGGCCTGAAAATGGCGTTCAATATCTGCCGTCCAAAATTCAAGCTTGCCACTGGGCGTAGCAAACCGCTTGCCCGCCGATTGACCAAAGGCGGTGGTTCCTTCCAGATATAATGTGGTTTGTTCAGGGGCATCTTCATGCGCCACTGGCGGTCGCACCCAACGATAAGGTTGTCGGCGTAGACGTTCAATTGACACGCCATTCAGATCGGGTGTGGCTATACGAAAGACGTCATCCCAAAAAACAGCAGGGTCTTTGAATTCTTCTTTCAAAACATCTTCAAATCCAAAACGTTTACCCAGTTCTACCCAGAACCAATGATCTGATTTAGCATCTCCCGGTGGATTGATACGCTTGTCATTCCAGACAATACGACGATCTTCTGCCAAACGACTTGGGCCACCTTTTTCAATACCAGTCGTTGCGGGCAGGACATAATCTGCCAACATTGACGTTTCATTTTTAAACAAGTCAATATGAACCAAAAGATCAAGCTGTTTCAGAGCTTCGCGTGCAGCATTCTGGTTGGGCCATTGGGCCAGCGGATTATTTCCCGTAATGACAGCCTTGATCGGATAGTCGCCTTGTCCCATCATGGCATCAATCCACCCGGACGGGCTGTTTGTCTGTCCCTTCTGCATCATCGGCGCTTTCCTGTCAGCCGGCACGGGAACCGTTTTCCAGTCAGACTCTGCTGCTACATTAAAATAGCCACCGCCTTTTCGCCCCCAGTTCCCCGTTATAGCGGCCAGGAACATAAGAACACGATTGGTCTGTGTGGAATTGGTATGTTGATTGACACCGCGGCTGGCAAACAACATACAGCCGTCAGCCTGTGCGATTTTATCTCCCAACCTTTTGATCTGGTCAGCCGCAAGCCCGGTTATCTCTTCTGCCCATTTTGGGGAATAGCCTTTCTCAAAAATAAAATCTCGCCATTCCTTCCAACCAAGCACCCATGCCTCGCAGAAGGCTTTATCAAAGCCATTGCTTTCAAATAGATGGTGGATCAAGGCAAGCCCCAGTGCCATGTCTGTGCCGGGTCGAATAGCCAGCCACTCATCAGCTTTACTTGCTGTCGCCGTCAGGCGGGGGTCAACGACAATCAATTCTGCATCATTTTTCAAACGCCAGTCATTGACCATCCCAAAATTAACGGGGCGCGTTTCTGCCTGATTATCACCAATATAAACATAAAGCTCTGCACTGCCGATATCGTCTTCGGAGTAAACATTCGCAAGATTGGTTGAACCCTGCGTCAGTTCAAGGGATACGACTTTGCCACCATCACAGAACGCTTCTGTAGTGGATGTATTGGGTGTGCCCCATAGCTGGGCAAACATGGGCATATATCCAAGAATTGTCAGAATACCCACACGGGTTCCCATATGTATCGCCAGTGCTTCAGAACCATAATGTGTGCGCATTTTTTCAAGTTTTTCAGCAATCTCATCCAGTGCCTGATCCCAGGAAATTTCAACAAATTGCCCAGAACCACGCGGCCCTGTTCGCTTCAATGGCCGGGTCAGGCGTTGTGGGTTGTCATACAGCTGCAAAGTCATTTGTGATTTGGGACAAATACGACCACCAAAGACCGGATCTTCGTCGTTGCCATAGATATTTACCACCTGGTCCCCCTTCAGGTGGAACTTGACCGTGCAACCGTTGAAACAGATATTACAGCCACCAGGCACGATGCGATCTGCAACGACGTCTTCCTTTTCCTGTCTGTAAGGGCCATGTACATTTTTTGAACCAATGCGTCGTCTTGTTTCGTCATCTTTCATAATTTGGGGGACATCACGGTTCCCCAGACTATCCTGTTCAGCTGAAATCTCACGTTTTTCCTTTAGGTCCAGATAAACAGTGGATGGTTTCTGCAGGAAATGATCATGATCACGCACTATGCGGTTCGTTTGATCCGCCTGTTTTAAATGATCTTCTACTTTTCCAAACGTGATGGCTTTTGTCGGGCACACACTGGCACAGGCGGGTCCATCCCCAATTTCGCGGCGCGACGCACATAGATCACATTTGACGGCATGATGATCAACCGGGTCGTATCCCATCGCCCCGTAAGGGCAAGACAGCACACATTCACCGCATCCCGTACAGCGGTCTTCGTTGATACGAATAACGCCTGTCTCAGGTTCCTGATAGATCGCTTTGGGCACCACGGGACAGGCGCGCAGGCAAGCAGGCCTTTCACATTGTTGGCAGGTAACCGTCAGAAAGTCCAGTGATGGCACATTCGGGTCACCCAACCACATCACACGATTGCGATATTCCTGCGGTCCCAGACGATTGGTCTGTTTACAGGCGGCCTCACAGCTTTTGCAACCCGTGCAGCGTTCAAGGTCGATCATCAAGCTAATTCGATTCATGGCTTGTAACTCCATTCTGCGCCCCAGTCACTGACATGCCACCAATAAATCTCACTACTGCCTGACGCATAACCTGCAAAAAAAGTAACAACAAGCACATGGGCACACATCCCCAAAACGAAGAGAATTCCCAAAGAAATATGGATTTTTCGCCAGCGTGAAAGTTTGGGGCCGGCCAATCTGCGCGCACCGACCAGTGAAGCCTCTTTTTGTGCCAGTTTCACATAACGATAAGACAAGATCGGCACACGAAACCAATGGATCAGATTAACTGAAAACAAAGCTTCGTCTGCTTTGGGATCAATGCGTTTAAGCAGTATGATTTTTTCATCAACAACACTTCGCAGTTTCTGTTGAAGATCTTGGTCCGGCCGTTTGAAACTCATTGCCCTGCTGCCAAACTGGTGTGAAAATTCATCTGATAAAAACGCTCGCGATATAAATCCCTGACCCACAAGAACGATCAGCAAACACAGGATTACCCCAGGTATAGAGACAAGATTTCCGCCTACCGCATGAAACAGGATAAACATCCCCCCAAGCGAACCGCATAAGACATGAGACACAAACCATTTTGGCGGGTTGGTTGCCAGACCACTACGTTTCGTTAAGGAAAAAACAACAGGCACCAAAAGAAAGAAAAAACCAACGATACCACTTGCCTGATGCAAGGGCATGCCGGGGCGTTCAAATGAATAAAGCCCCGACAATTCAATAAAGAAAATGCATCCCCCAAGAATCAGTAAACCACTCAGTAACATCACAAGAATCCGTTTCGACAGATCAACCCGTTTAGATATTTTTGGCGGTTTATGGATGGGTGATCGCATTCTTCAATCCTTTATTGATCGCAAAATTCAGGTAACAAATTGAAAAATATATGAAGCTATTATTCCCTGACAGTTACACGTCACCCAAATCTTTTGGCACAGACGCAAACATCACAAAACTCAAGAGGTACAGATAGACACAATCGTCTGGATCAGATGCGATTGTGAGTTGATTACCCTGGTTCAAAAGGCGCTAAATAGGGAAAAACTTCCCAAAAATGACTTAGAGACGACGACGGGGTATGAGCGATGAAACTCAAACTAAAAGTTCCAGTAATTGCTGTTTTGATCTGTGCAATTTCATGCACCTCAATTGGAGTACTCTCCTATGTGCAAAGTCGCGATGCCCTGACAGAAAGCGCCCTTAATCGCCTGGGCTTCACAACAACGGCCAAAAAACGTGATCTGGAAAAACAGGTCAAAGGGATCACAGACGCCCTTAAAGGCATGGCCCATAGCCAAACGTTTTTTGGAGCCGTCAAAAATATTGCCGGTGCAATGAAGGCGAGTAAGCCCGAAGAGGTAAGAAAAAATTTTGCCCCGCCAGGCTCCTCCCCGCTGGAACGTATCGAAATCACAGGGGAAGGAGTAAAGGACCTTTACTCCTGGCGCCATTCCGCCCTTCATTCATCCGTTGTTGCTTCCTGGAAGAACCTGAATTTTACAGATCTTTATGTGGTCCTCCCTGATGGATCAATCCCTTACAGCCTAACCAAGTCCGATGGCTTCACCCGCAACATCAATGACAAAGAATTTAAAGAGACCCCTTTGGCAAAAATCGCAAGCGCAGCCCTGTCACTGGAAGAAAGTAAAGGCTTGTCAACCGACGTGGTCCCCTATGAGAGTGGCCGGGATCAAAGTTCCATATTCTGGGCCTATCCGGTTTTCTCCAGCTACAACCTGAATCAAAAAAACAAACCACTTGGCGCAATCGTGATCCGACTATCTTCTGCCCAGTTGGCACAGATTCTGACTGAGCAAAATAAACAGGATAATTACTTAATATCCACTGAGGGACGTTTGCTTTCAGACAGATTGATCAAGAGAGGTGCCAAGGCCTTCTCCTACATCATGCCCGAAGATGCGCTTCAACAGATTAAGGCCGCACCAACTGGCCATTTCCTGCTGAATGATCCTGCCATAGGACCCCAGTTCGCATCTTACGCTAAAACAAGTTTTGGTGATCGCCATTACTATATTGTTTCCGCCCAAAATCAGGCTGATGCACTTGGTGCTGTCAGTAAAATGGGCCGGGGTATGTTTCTGTTGGGTCTGGTCGTGATTGTCATCATTACGGCTGTCGCTATTTACCTGAGCATTCGACTGACTCGACCTATTGAAGCATTGGCAAATGCCGTTGACCTTCTGGCTCATAATGACCTCTCGGTTAGTATCCCCGGTCTGGATCGCAAGGATGAAATCGCGGATATAGCAAAATCCATGCAGGTGTTTAAGGAAAACGCCTCACGCCTTCAGGAAATCGAGCATGAACAGGAAGAAAATGCCAAACGTGCAGAAAAAGAAAAACGTGACGAAATGAGAAAAATCGCCGAAAACTTTGAACAATCCGTGGGCAGTTTGATCACTGGTGTTCTGGCCCAAATTTCAACAATGCAATCCAAATTGGGATCAGCCGTTACGGAAAGTGAAAGCACCAAAGAACAAGCCAACAGCGTAACCGCCTCCTCCAATCATTCAAGTACGAATGTCGAAGCTGTTTCAGCAGCAACGGAACAGCTGGCTGCAACTGTACAGGAAATTTCCAGCCAGATGACCAGTGCAGCCGATATGGCGCATTCTGCCAGCAATGCTGCACAACAGGGGGACGCGCAAGTTCAAGCCCTTGTCAAAACAACGACTGAGATCAGCGAAGTCATTACTCTCATTCAGGACATTGCTGAACAGACTAATCTTCTTGCGCTCAACGCCACCATTGAATCCTCACGCGCAGGGGAAGCCGGAAAAGGATTTGCTGTGGTGGCAAGCGAGGTCAAAAGTCTCGCCGGACAAACAGCTGATGCCACAGACGCCATTCGCCTGAAAATCAATGAAATTCAAATCGCCAGCGATAATGTGGTGAATATGATCAAAGGCTTCTCAGAAACTGTCACAAATTTAAATCACATGAATGCGACTGTGGCCGCAGCCGTCGAGGAACAAGGCGCCACCACCAATGAAATTGCCAGAAATACGCAAGAAGCTGCCGAAAGTGCAACAGAGGTTTCACAAGGCATTTCACAAGTGAGCCATTCATCTACCAACACGGCGCGCAACATTTGTGATGCCTTAAATAGCTGTGCTGATCTTTCCAATGCAGCCAATCAACTTGATCACGAAATCGGAAATTTTGTCAGGACCATTCGTTAATCGCGTTTCATATACAAGCCTTTAGCGTCACAAGAACAGACCAAATGGAAAAATATGGCGTCATAAAGTGCCCACTTTCAGCCAAGAAGAAAGCCTTGTCAGGATTAAGTAAAATTTCTAGCTGATGCAAACGCTTACATACACCAATACAATGGTATGCTGTAACCTTGATAAAGCATACAGGAGAAAATGTGAATTTGTTGATTTGCCACACTCTCAACTTCAGCAATCAAGTAATTCAGCCACCTTCAATCTCTGGAAACCAGTTTATAACTGTCACCGGGATAACTTAGTTTTACAGAGGTGATTGTATCATCACCCTGCCAGGTCCGGCGTTCCACCACAAAGAGGGGGCTGCCTTCCTTGACGTTCAACAGTTCGGCCAACTGACCGTCGGCCAACTGGGCGGAAAATACATGTTCGGCCTCCAGAAAAGGTTCTTCCGCGATCAGCCATTCATTGGGGTTTTTTTCATGAAAATCCTGTTCTTCTGCCTTGGGGACGCGCTGCAGATTAATCCAGCGCTCTTCATATTGAAAAGGCACCTCATCTGCAAAATGTAAGCATCTCAGATGCAGTGCTTTCTGCCCCTGTTTTATAGCGAGCTTGGCACGCACCCCGTCGTTGGGAACAACAACATCACGTTCCAACAGAACATAACGATATCTGGCCCCGCGACTTTCAACTTCTTTTCGGACCACCGAGATACAGATTTTTGCAGATCGGTCCGGCTGCGCCATCACCCGTGTGCCTGCTTTGCGACGGCGCTCCACAATCCCCTTGGCTGCCAGTTCACGGATGGCGCGGTTTACGGTCATGCGTGAACAGCCATAAGTTACCGCCAGCGCCTCTTCCCCCGGAATCGTCTCCCCCGGCATCCAGTGGCGCGTCTTTATCTTGTTCAAAATATCGTCATGGATCATCTGGAAGGAAGATTGACCTGATTTCTTTACCATCGTCGCGCATTTCAAAAGTGATTGAAAACAAACACAATAAGACCAATTTCAGAAGTGTTACCCCATTGTGCAACAAAAAAAGCACAAGGCCAATTGATTTTACAATTGACCATTATGTATATACATAATATCTATATGATCATACATAGCTAATTGCAGGGCAGTCAAAATGGGCGGCAAAAACTATATCAATGCGCATATCGCAACAATGTCTGAAGGCGTGACTACTCCCTATGGTCTGCTGTCTGATGCTGCCCTTTCTGTCTCTGACGGTAAAATCGACTGGATTGGCCCGACAGACCAGATCCCGCAAAGCCATAAAGAGCGCGAAAGCGAAGACCTGGAAGGCGCGCTCGTCACCCCCGGTTTGATCGATTGCCACACCCACCTGATCTATGGTGGCAACCGGGCGCAAGAATTTGAAATGCGCCTGAACGGGGCAAGTTATGAAGAGATCGCACGCGCAGGCGGCGGTATTGTCTCAACCGTGCGTCAAACCCGCGCCCTAAGCGAAGATGAACTGGTTGAGATTGCCCTGCCGCGGCTTGATCATCTGATAAAAGAGGGCGTGACCACCCTAGAGGTCAAATCCGGCTATGGGCTGACCATGGCGGACGAGCTCAAGATGCTGCGTGCCGCACGCAAACTGGCAACCCTGCGCCCTGTTCGTATCAAGACAACCTTTCTGGGGGCTCATGCCGTTCCTGAAGAATATGCGGGCAATGGGGACAAATATATCAGCGAAGTTTGCCTGCCCACATTAAAACAGGCTGCAGACGAAGGGCTTGTTGATGCCGTTGACGCTTTTTGTGAAGGCATCGGTTTTTCACCCAAACAGGTCAAACTGGTCTTTGACTGCGCCGCCGATCTCGATATCCCAGTCAAACTCCACGCCGAACAACTTTCTGATTTGAAAGGGACTGTTCTGGCATCTTCTTTCAATGCATTGTCCGCCGATCATCTGGAATATCTGAAAGAAGACGGCATCCAGGCTATGAAGAAATCCGGCACCGTTGCGGTCCTTCTGCCCGGTGCATTCTATACGCTGGGTGAAACCAGATTGCCGCCTGTTGATAGATTAAGAGAGGCTGGCGTGCCCGTGGCCTTTGCAACTGACTGTAATCCCGGCTCTTCTCCGCTGACCTCCCTGTTACTGACCATGAATATGTCCTGCACCCTGTTTAAAGCCACACCCGAAGAAGCCCTTGCAGGCGTCACACGCAACGCGGCCAAAGCCCTTGGCCTGCAGTGTGAAGTTGGCAGTCTGGAGATCGGCAAACGTGCTGATCTTGCCATCTGGAATGTGGAACATCCAAACGAACTTGCTTATCGCGCAGGTTTTAACCCCCTAATCAAACGTATCTACGGAGATGCCTGAAATGACCATGACCCTGATCCCCGGTCACGCAACGCTCAACGAATTCAAGACAATTTACAGTACGCTTCAGCCTGTAAAGATTGATCGCGGCTGTAAACAGGCCGTTGAAAAAAGCGAAAAGATCATCCGTGACGCCGCCAATGGTGACGAGGCCGTCTATGGCGTGAATACGGGATTTGGTAAACTTGCCAGCATCAAAATCCCAGCTGAAGACACTACCACCCTGCAACGCAATCTGATTTTGTCTCATTGCTGCGGCGTGGGCGATCCGCTGGATGAAGGCATCGTCCGCCTGATCATGGCACTGAAACTGTTATCGCTGGGGCGCGGTGCCTCCGGTGTGCGTTGGACCACCATCGAACAGCTGGAAAATATGTCGATCAAAGGTGTGATCCCGGTCATCCCGGAACAGGGGTCGGTCGGGGCCTCCGGTGACCTGGCCCCCCTTGCCCATATGGCCGCTGTCATGATGGGCGAAGGTGAAGCATTTTATGACGGCCAGCGCCTTGGCGGTGCAGATGCATTGGAAAAGGCCGGACTTGCCCCCATCGAACTGGGCCCCAAAGAAGGCCTCGCCCTGATCAACGGCACACAAACATCCACCGCCCTTGCCCTTGTTGGTCTGTTCAAGGCCTGGAACTGCGCCCAATCCACATTGGTGACAGGGGCGCTTTCAACCGATGCAGCCATGGGGTCATCCGCCCCGTTTCATCCGAACATCCACACATTACGTGGTCATCGCGGGCAGATCGAAGCCGGCACCGCGCTGCGCAGCTTGATGGCTGGGTCAGAAATCCGGGATGAACATCGCGATGACGATACCCGCGTTCAGGACCCATATTGCATCCGCTGCCAGCCACAGGTGATTGGGGCCGTGCTTGATCTTCTACGGCATACCGCCACGACCCTTGAAATCGAAGCCAACGCGGTAACTGATAACCCCCTGACCCTAAGCGATGGCCGGATTGTATCGGGCGGGAATTTTCATGCGGAACCCGTTGCCTTTGCTGCGGATCAAATCGCCATTGCCCTTTCTGAAATCGGGGCAATTTCACAACGCCGTATCGCGCTGCTGGTTGACCCCGCCCTCAGCTTTGGCCTGCCTGCTTTTCTGTCGCCCAAACCGGGATTGAATTCAGGCCTGATGATTGCCGAAGTTACTTCGGCTGCCCTGATGTCTGAAAATAAACAGATGTCCCATCCGGCCTCTGTTGATTCCACGCCAACATCCGCCAATCAGGAAGACCATGTGTCCATGGCCTGTCATGGCGCACGTCGCCTGTTGCAGATGAATGCAAATCTGGAACGCATTCTGGGGATTGAAGCCTTGGCCGCAGCACAAGGCGTGGAGTTCCGACAACCGTTAAAAACCAGTGATCGTCTGCAGAAGGTGCTGGACACCATTCGCGAACACATCCCCGGACTTCAAGATGATCGCTATATTGCCCCTGAACTTGAAACAGCCGCTGATCTGCTGCGTAGCGGATCCCTGTGTGAGGCAGCAGGCCTTGATGTCCTGCCCAGCCTGAACAACGCAACAGCATAATTTATTTTTGGAGAAAAGAATGTCTAACCCACGTCACAATATCCGCGAAGTTCGAGCCCCCCGTGGTCCTGAAATTTCTGCAAAATCCTGGCTGACCGAAGCCCCGTTACGCATGATGATGAACAATCTGGACCCGGATGTTGCTGAAAACCCGAACGAGCTGGTTGTCTATGGCGGGATCGGTCGCTGTGCACGCACCTGGGATGATTTTGATACCATTGCAGAAGAACTACGCAATCTTGAAAGCAATCAGACTTTGCTGGTGCAATCAGGCAAACCTGTTGGCGTTTTCCAGACCCACGAAAATGCACCGCGTGTGTTGATCGCCAATTCAAACCTTGTACCGCACTGGGCCAACTGGGATCATTTCAACAAGCTGGATAAAGCAGGCCTGATGATGTACGGCCAGATGACCGCCGGATCCTGGATTTACATTGGATCGCAAGGGATCGTTCAAGGCACATATGAAACCTTCGTTGAAGCGGGTCGTCAGCATTTTGATGGTAACCTGAAAGGCAAATGGATTTTAACAGGCGGCCTTGGCGGAATGGGCGGTGCCCAGCCTTTGGCGGCTGTTATGGCTGGGGCTTGCTGCCTGGCGGTGGAATGTAACCCGGACAGTATCGATTTTCGCCTGCGTACCCGATATGTGGATGAAAAGACCGACGATCTGGATGAAGCCCTTGCGCTTATTGACAAATGGACCGCTGCGGGCGAGGCAAAATCCGTTGCCCTACTTGGCAACTGCGCTGATATTTTCCCAGAACTTGTCAAACGTGGCATCAAGCCGGACCTGGTAACCGATCAAACTTCGGCGCACGACCCCATCAACGGTTATCTGCCCCAAGGTTGGACCATGGCGGAATGGATTGAACGGCGTGAAACGGACCCCAAACGTGTGGAAAAAGAAGCCCGTGCGTCCATGCGCACCCAGGTCGAAGCCATGGTCGCCTTTTCTGAACGCGGCATTCCGACGGTGGATTACGGCAATAACATCCGCCAGATGGCTTTTGAAGAAGGGCTTGAGAATGCCTTCAGCTTCCCGGGGTTTGTTCCTGCATATATCCGCCCGCTTTTCTGTAAAGGCGTTGGCCCGTTTCGTTGGGCTGCATTGTCTGGTGATCCGGAAGACATTCGAAAGACAGATGCCAAGGTGAAAGAACTGCTGCCGGATAATAAACATCTGCACAACTGGCTGGATATGGCGGCTGAACGCATTGAATTTCAGGGCCTGCCCGCGCGCATTTGCTGGGTCGGTCTGGGGGATCGCCATCGCCTTGGTCTTGCCTTTAACGAAATGGTCAAAAACGGGGAACTGTCCGCCCCTGTCGTGATCGGTCGTGACCACCTGGACTCAGGCTCCGTTGCGTCGCCCAACCGGGAAACGGAAAGCATGAAAGATGGATCGGACGCGGTCTCGGACTGGCCATTGCTGAATGCATTATTGAACACGGCCTCAGGCGCGACATGGGTCAGCTTGCATCATGGCGGCGGGGTTGGCATGGGCTTTTCCCAACATTCCGGTGTGGTAATTTGTGCCGATGGTACCGATGAAGCAGCAAAGCGCCTGGAACGCGTGCTCTGGAACGATCCGGCAACAGGTGTCATGCGTCATGCAGATGCGGGCTACGATATCGCCAAAGAGTGTGCGCGTGAACATGAATTGAACCTGCCTGCAATTTTGAAAGACTAAACCCATGGCAGAAACGTTTAAATGGACAGGGCGACAAGACCCAGAAGACGGCCCCAATGCGAAAAGATGGCATCAGATTGTGACATCTGAAAAGTCAAATAACTGTATTGCCAGCCTGATCGGATTTGCCTGTGATTTAGGCGTAGAAAATAACAAGGGGCGCATCGGGGCAAAAGCAGGCCCCGATGCAATCCGGGGCGCACTTGCCAACATGGCCTGGCACCGAGACGCAGCTACTGTCTGTGATTATGGAAACATTGAGGTTTCCACCCATCTTGAAGAGGCACAGGACGACCTTGCGCAACAGGTTGAACAGGCACTGGCTCAGACCGCCAAAACCATCGTCTTAGGGGGAGGGCATGAAACAGCGGCTGGCAGTTTTAAAGGATTGTTGAAACATCTGGCGAATAAATCAGATCAAACAATTGGAATCATCAATTTAGATGCCCATTTTGATCTCAGAAAACCAGGAGAAAAAGGTGTTTCGTCCGGCACACCCTTTTACCAAATCCATCAGATGCTTATGGAGCGTGGACAAGAGATGAAATATCTCTGTCTTGGGATTGCAGAAACATCCAACACATCCGCCTTGTTTGAACGATGCAGGAAATGGAATGTTCAATATATGCTGGACTATGATATTGGCATCCATCAGATGGAAGAAATCAAATTGAAGATAGATAGCTTCCTGAAAGATTGTGACTACCTTTATCTCACAATTGACCTTGATGTCTTACCCCATTGGCAGATGCCAGCTGTCAGCGCGCCAGCATCATATGGCGTAGAACTGGGAGTATTGGAAAAAATCATCGATCATCTCGCCTCACTTGAAATTAACTGGCCTTTATCTGATATCGTTGAATTTAATCCTGAACTGGATATAAATAGCCACGGCGCAAGGGTTGCAGCAAGGCTAGTCAATAAAACCACACTCGCCATGACAGCTAAGTAATATTGCGAATTCGAATTCCGGGGACAACCCACTTTCAAGGAAGGATAGCCAGCAGTCAACCTGTTCCAGCAATGGTGTGGGATTGCATACGCCATCATTTATAGCTTCGATATGTGAGCGGGTGCTGCTCCATTTCCAATCCTGGGGTGCCTGGCAAAGCTTTGTCAGAATGCACAAGATTGGGATTGGAGTAGTGCTGGTGCGCATATTACTGCGGATGATTCAGGAGTGTGTCGCGTTTTTCCTCTTCTTGAGAGAACAGAAAGTTGGCTCGCGTTTTTGGCTGAAGGATTGAAGGAGGAAGAGTTAACAAAATTGAGAAAGCAGGAAGGTTTGAACCGCCCCCTTGGATCAGATCAGTTTGTTGAAGAGATGGAAAAGATTGTCGGGCATTCTTTGAAAGCCAAAAAGCCAGGTCCAAAAGGGCGATCACTCCTTTGATCCAGTTCCTTCATTGGGATGAATTTGGAAAAACAATCTCCGAGTTGAGATAGGGAATGTCGCCGAAGTCTTGCTGTTTCATCGACCAATTTTTGAAGGGCGGAACGGGGCTTGCGCCGTAACGTGGACAAGTGCAACCCCGGAAGATATAAGCTACCGTTTTCCATAGGATAGTATCCCATTTTTACGACAAAATCGCACCCGGAAATCAATGCAGAGAAGGCCTTAACTTAGTGCCATTCGTGGCTGACCCCGGAATTCCGATGTCCCCGGAATTCATGAAACAATGATTGTTTGATGCTCTTCATCCACCCAACCAATCATTGGGCAATATTCTGAATAAAAATAATCATTGAGCTTCAAGTCATTTTCATCAGTTATTCCGTCAGGCCAGTGAGTGCGCATGTAAGATATCATTTCCGTGTGAGGAACATCCCAAATACCTTTACAATCGTACATGTCTCGTTCAGGTGTTTTCTGATAAAGGCTATAAGGTACAAGTAAGACAATTTGTCCTTCATCTAAAAACTCTTTAAGCAAGGTAAAGAAAGTTTCTTTTTGTACTTTTAGAGTTAGTGAAGGGTTGTAAACTTTTAGAGCACCCCAAAAGGCGGTAATCCAACAGCCAAACGCATGCTCATAAATTTCATTCTTATCTGAGATAATCATAAGCTTTATCTGAATTTAATTTCAGACCCCTTGCCCTTTCTTCCAATAGCCGTGCTAGGTACATCAATCGTCCATTTTGCACCTGTTTGAGATGCTGAAGCTGATGTGTCTCTTAAGTTGAAGTTTCCTTCGGGAGTTTTAATAGTATAGCGAATGCCTCCTTCTTGCATTTCACCAGTCGTTTTATTTCTAATTGGAGGCAGCTTAACTGCTTTAGGCAACGGCTGCCCTGTTAGCTGTTGAAAGTATTTTTTCACATCTGATGTAGAAACACCATCGAAAACCATTGCACCGCCTTTATTGTTTGGGTCGGGTAAAACGGTTTTATTTCCAATTTGAATTCCCTTAACCGGATTGGAGTTCCGGGGACAGTCACGAAATTTAATTAGGTGGCTGTCCCGAATGGCACTAAGTTAAGGCGTTGTCTGCATTAATTTTCGGGTGCGATTTTATCATAAAAATGGGATACTATCCCATGGAAAACGCTA
>NZ_JAWLVJ010000032.1:0-33321 GCF_033100395.1 Terasakiella sediminum
ATAACGCCAAAACAGAAATTGCTGCAGTCAATCCAAAGGGCTGCATAACTGTCTACTTCTGAAGCCCCCTAAAAATGGGGGTATTACCCTACCTCAGCCGCTACTTCACCCTGGATGCAGGTGACATGATCTTCATGGGCACGCCGGGCCGCACCAAGGCGCTGGACATCGGCGATGTGGTTGCGGTGACGATTGACGGGGTTGGGACGTTGAGCAATGAGGTGGGAAGGGAGTGAGGCGGTGTAATTAGGTAGCTGTCCCTAGAATTTAAGGATTGGTGGTGGGGGCGGATGAAATGGGGCTTTGAGATGTGTGCTCAGACAAGTTTCGTAGGATTTAATCTCTTTGTGTCAAGCGATATGGAATAGGTTTTTTTCTTTTTCTGAGAAAAGGTTATCATCAACTACACGGCACTTATTGCGTTTTTCATTAACCAGTGCTTCGTCTAGTTCGTTGAGGTATTCCGAGTTTTCGTCTTCTTTTAAAGACCAGTAGTCTGGGTAATAGTGTTTTACGATCAAACTAGTGAATGCGTATGGTGTTAGAACCTTGGAAACAGGCCAACGATTATTTGCGTGGAAACCGATGTGAAGGTGTGAGCTTGGATGCGCTAATTCTTGGTATTGTTTTTCTGAATAATCATAGCGCAATACAGGTTTACCTATTTGTGGAGCCTTCTCGGCCAATTCTTGTAGGTATTCTTCCATTGAAATCAGCTCATAATGGAAATCGTTTTCAAGTTCGGTTATTTCTTCCGTCACCCCTTCTGAGAACGGATTCGGGTAATAGGCGTAACGTAAATTGCCTCTATCTAGCGAGAATTGAAAATAGGAAAGGTCATCAAGATTAAAATTGTAATGCTTTAGGCGGCTTCCAGTGCAGAAAACGTCTACATAGGTTGATTCGGGATTGAGAGTGGCTTTCCTAAATTCCTTATTTACGCTCAACAAGTAAGCGCAGCAGGAAGTATAACCAAGGTTAAGCTCGTTGACGAGTTTCCAAGATTTCCTAATTCCCGCTGCGCAATCATCTTTATTCATCTTTCACCTGCATAGCAGTGAGTGCAGCCAAAATTTCATCATCACTAAACCCTTCAGCCTTCATTTCATTGATATAGCTTTCTCTTATTTGTCTCAGTTTTTTAGCTCTATCGCTTAGATCGTTCTGGATTGTTGCGATATCATCAGGGTGTGGCACTTGGAATTTTAAAATAGGGAATTCAGCTAGCGTCTTATTGATTTCTTCGCTAAATTCTTGTGCTCGTTTACCAATACCGGAAACCCTTAACCAAGCTTTAGTTCTGGTTAAAGCAGCAAACAATCTGTTCCGATATGAAATCGACTTCCTGCCCATATGATCAATGCCACATGCTATAACGACAGCGCTTTCATTGCCTTTGGCTCTGTATACCGTAGTGAGTGTTACCATGTTTTCAATGGTAAATGGCGGTTCAGAATAAGGGTCAGCGATAATATTGTTACAATTGATCCCAAGCTCAAATAACCGACTTGAAATCGCTCTAAAATATGCTTTCGCATTTCGGTCGTCCAAAGCAATGATCATTATATCTTCAGGTTTTAGGCCTCCATTGAGAAACTTTTGTACTTCGGAGCATATCCATTGCAATTCTTGATCGAAATTTTGAGCAACATACGTGTCGATAGTCTTTTCGTTTTCGACAGTGGGTAATGCAAGAGGGCTGTTCTCTTCTGGGCGTAATGCTTGAACTTGGTCTCCAACCGTATATTCTTCTGGTTCAACTTCATAGCCGACGTAACGCCAATGGTCTGCATCCTCTAGCATTTGAACGATATTCGGACCTTTGAAACCAAATCCAATTGAGTGTGCGACAAGTAAGACTTCTCGTTGATTACGATAACACTTGCTTAGAATAATGTCATTTGTAGTTCCTTCAGGCAGGAAGGCATGAGCGCGTTCCAGGTCAATTCTAGGATTACCGTCTGCGTCGTCTCCGAAAAGCTCTTTTGGTGTTCTGATTTTGACATTTAGGATGTTCTGCAATTCATCATATGCCCAAATAATGCTTTTCTTATCACGAGTTCCTTTAGCCATGAAAAAGGTCAACTCGTAAAAACCTGAAGGAAAGTCCTGCCCTTCATCAATAAGAATGTAATCGTAATATGGAGTGACTAAATCTTTCTGAATGAGGTCACGACAAGCGAAGTCAAATGGGTCTTGATGAATGTCAGCACCATTTCTAGCTGCTGAAAGGGACATGGGCATTAGATTAGCGCGGTGGCAAGCGTCAGTATATGCACCGGGGACCCGTTTACCCCCCCAGCCGTGTCTAACTTGTACTTTTTCCCAATCGGGGTCTTCGTCTTTATAATGTCTGTAGAAGCGAGAGATCAGGTTTCTAAGGAGGGTACTTAGGCTTTTGGTGTAGAATGTAACGAGAATTTTTGCATCTGGATGTGTAAGGTGGATATGTGCGGCTTTCATTGCAAGAATAATGGTTTTACCAGAGCCAGCGAGGCCTCTAATTCTCTGTGGGCCCTGAACAAGTGATAAAGCAGTTATTCTTTGCTTTTGGTCAAAGTTAGCAATACCAGCTTCCAATTCCGATAAGGCGGCCGCATATTTTTCTTGTCGCGGGTCTGAGATGGTTCGTTTTTGAGGTTTTGCGAGTGCTTTGGCACCTTCAACGATGGATCTAATCTCTGAAAAATCTTCGTCAGAAAGATTCGATTTATCAATTGCTTCAAGAGAAAACCTAAAGCTATCGTAAGATTGTGCAATCTCACATTCTGGAGAATAATCATCCATCCCGTTTTCATCGCAGAATAGAATGGGGGTGACATCAAATTTAAGAAGGGCTCTTTTGGCCTTCAAGCGAGCGCTTTTAAGTAGGCGCCCGATGAGGATGCTACAGAAGCTATCTAGTGAAGTGTCAACTTCTTCAACCAGATTCGCGCCTTTTCTGAATAAGTCATTTTGTGTGACAAATCTAATTGCCACAATGCCGTGGATAGGTGAGACAATCATAAAGTCTGGTTTATGTAATATTGATTCGTAGTCCGCATATGAAGGGAAGTCGTAGTATATTACAGAATTGGAAAGGTCGAGTTCTTTAAAGTTTTCGTTGATAAAATCAACAAACTGTCGTCCATCTGGGTCCTGAGCAAATCGTTCAGTTGCAATGATGATTTCAGGTTTAGCCATAATTTTTCCCCTTGCGAATACGATGGACACGATATCGAATTTGGCAGGGGATTACCAATATCTATTTGTTATATTTGCCAATATTTTGCTCTTTGCAAAAAAAAATGAGTTCTACTGTCTCCAAAGAATTATCTTGCAAACAAAAACCCCGCCAGCAAGCTGACGGGGTTTTTTAGATCGTATGTAACTGTGCGGGTTACGCAGAGTAGTACATTTTGAACTCGATCGGGTGAGGAGCGTGTTCGAAGTTGTAGACTTCTTCCCACTTGAGCTCCAGGTAACCGTCGATCATGTCGTCGTCCATGACGCCGCCTTTTTTGAGGAACTCACGGTCCGCATCCAGAGCGTCCAGAGCTTCACGCAGGGAACCGGCAACTGTAGGAACTTCTGCCAGTTCTTCAGCAGGAAGGTCGTACAGGTTTTTGTCCATAGCATCGCCTGGGTGGATTTTGTTCTGGATACCGTCAAGGCCCGCCATCATCATGGCAGTGAATGCCAGGTATGGGTTAGCTGTTGCATCCGGGAAACGGATCTCAACGCGCTTGCCTTTAGGTGAAGGCGAGAATGGGATACGGCAGGAAGCAGAACGGTTACGTGCAGAGTAAGCCAGCAGTACTGGTGCTTCGAAGCCCGGGATCAAACGCTTGTAAGAGTTTGTAGAGGGGTTTGTGAAAGCGTTCAGTGCTTTAGCGTGCTTGATGATACCACCGATGTAGTATAGGCACATGTCAGACAGGTCAGCATAGCCGTTACCCGCAAACAGAGGCTTGCCGTCTTTCCAGATAGACTGGTGCGTGTGCATGCCAGAACCGTTATCGCCAGCGATTGGCTTCGGCATGAATGTCGCTGTTTTACCGAAACCATGGGCAACCATGTGTACGATGTATTTGTAAGCCTGTACGTTGTCAGCTTGCTCGATCAGTGTACCGAACATCATGCCGAGTTCGTGCTGGGAAGGGGCAACTTCGTGGTGGTGCTTGTCCATTGGCAGACCCATCTCTTTAGCGATGGTTACCATTTCAGCACGCAGGTCTTGTGCAGAGTCAACTGGTGGTACTGGGAAGTAGCCGCCTTTAACGCCTGGACGGTGACCCGTGTTGCCTTCGTCGAACTCTTTACCAGTCACGTAAGGACCTTCTTCAGAGTCGATTTTGAAGCCAGTGTCGTTCATTTCGTTTGTGTATTTAACGTCGTCAAATACGAAGAACTCAGGCTCTGCACCGAAGTAAGCAGTGTCACCAATGCCAGCAGATTCCATGTAAGCCAAAGCTTTTTTAGCGATGGAACGTGGGTCACGGTTGTAAGGTGTACCTGTAGAAGGCTCGTAAATGTCGCAGTTAACGATCAGGCAAGGCTGCGCAGAGAACGGATCGATAACAGCAGAAGTTGGATCAGGGATCAACGCCATGTCTGATTCGTTAATGTCTTTCCAGCCTTCGATGGAAGAACCGTCAAACATGATACCGTCTTCGAAGTCGCCTTCAGACAGGACGTCAGCACACATTGTCAGGTGCTGCCACTTACCACGTGGGTCAGTGAAACGCAGGTCAATGTAGTCGATTTCGTTTTCTTTACAGACTTTGAAGATATCTGCAGGAGTTTTGCAATCCAAGGGCATAATTGTTCCCTTCCCTTACTTACTTGGTTGTGAAAAAAGTGATTGTGTTGAAGGTGTTTAAACAGCTTCAGAACCGGTTTCCCCGGTACGGATGCGAATAGCTTCTTCAACGCTGGAGATGAAAATTTTACCGTCACCGATACGTCCTGTGTGGGCCGCCTGTTGAATGGCTTCAACGGCGCCTTCCACCATCGCATCGTCAACGACAAGTTCGATTTTTACTTTCGGCAAAAAGTCCACGACATATTCAGCGCCGCGGTACAGTTCGGTATGACCTTTCTGACGGCCAAAGCCTTTGGCTTCGACAACCGTGATGCCCTGCAGCCCCACTTCGTGGAGTGCTTCTTTTACTTCGTCCAGTTTGAACGGTTTGATGATGGCTTCGATTTTTTTCATCAGTGGAGCCTCTTGCTATTAGTTTCTAACTTCCCAAATGAACCCGAACATCAACATCTATAGCTGCTTGCTCGTTTCACCCTGCCTATAAAGCATGGATCGTGCCAAAAATCGAAAAAAGGAAAAACGCAGGAAAAATCAGGAGTCGTCTGCACGGAATATTAAAATTGCCTCTTATATAGTCAAAATGACTGCACAAAATTTAATCAACTGATTAAAAAATATGCTCCACGAGTGATTTTTTGCTTTTTTGTCCTGGCCCCTTTTCGGTCATTTTGGTTTTTCGCGGCCCATCGTAGACCTTCTGCTGTCAGATAAAAACTCAAAAAAGAAAAAAACGACCGGGCTTAATTTAAGGCACTGAAATATAACTATAAATTATAAACGGCTTTTATCTGTTCTTCAGGGGTGCAAAGGGCAGGGCAGGCGACTCGGATGCGAATTTGGGCGAAGTCGGGTTGCATCTTGTGAGGCAAATGAATAGAAACAAGGCAGTAGAAATTTTCTGTGCCCATGTCTTGGGCGGTGAGGGTGATGATGGATCATAAAGCAAAATTCGAAAGTCTGGCCGATGAGGGCGGGGCGCTTTTATCTCTCTTCCTGTTTGGCTGGGTCGATAATAAGGGCAATGGCGGGGACTATGGCTTAAATGTCGGTCCGGCGGAAAACACGTTTACCACGCTGATCAACACCACTTATATGTTCCAGCCCTTTCCGAATTTCATCCTGCAATGCCGCCCGTTTGAAATGAACAAGGCGCAGTTTGACTATCTGCAGGACAACGATCTGGATACGGAAGAATTTTTGATGACGCTTGGGGATCTGCCAGACGTTGCCTACCAGATTGACCTGTCCAAACATAAAGATGCAGCTTGCGCGCTTTCCATGTTGAAGCAGCTTCTTTAGTCCGCACTATATTTAAGCCCCAGAAGGCCCGCGGTTTTACGCAGATGGTTTTGATCCATCAGGGTGGGCAGCTGGATGCCGAACTCATAGATATTGGCTTTAACGTGGGTCACCTTCAGCCCCTTGCTTTGGGCTTCTTTAAGAAACGCGTCTGTCTGGTCCGGTTTAATGGCGACTTTGCCGAAGGAAAGATAATCCATAAGCCCTGTTCGAATCCTTTTTTGTGAATGATCTGAACATGATAGAGTTTGAAAAAACAAACATACTATAAGGTGAAAAATAATGTCAGCGCAACATATCGAACGCAGCAGACTGAAACTGCAGCTGGATAAAACCATCCGCGAGCTGAATAAAGAAATCATCAACCCGGAAATCCCGGAACTGAAACTGACTGACCTGGAACCCGTCCTGAAATTGGTCGCCAGAACCCGTGCGGCGTACCTGAAAGAACTGCTGCAAGTGACACAAGCCGCAGGTGAAGAACTGCCGAGCCCCGAACAACTGCGCCAATTTGCGCATTATCGCGAAACCTACGAAGAACTCCTCAAAGGTTCTCAGGCTTTAGAGGCTGCCATTGATCGTGGGTATCTGGATGTGCTGAGTTAACACTCCTCAAAAGCTGTTTTAGAAAACATTTCCCGTTCAAATTAGATCACTTAGCGCATGATAATTAGGAATTATCGATGCTAGTTGAGATGTTTGGGGTCAATGCTTAGAAAAGAAACACTGCTGGCTTTAGGATATTGCCTGCTTTCCCTGCTGACATCTATTGGGGCGGCGTATCATGAAGGGACGCTTCTTGACCCGGTAAAGATAAGTTATCAGGGAAGAGACCTTGTCTTGCATCCCTATATCCATAATTTCTCCACCCTGATTGATTTTGCTTTATTAAATCCCCTTGCGATCTTTTTCATTTTACGTGCGCGCCGTCATCGCGTGACTGTTTCGGAAAAAGTATCTAAATCCCTTGGGGTCAGCACCTATCATTATATCGGGATCAGTATCCTTTGTGCTTTATTGGCTTTCATGGCGATGCGGTTTTATGTCGGCGGTTTTTTGGTTGGTGACTATTTCTCTGAAACCATTGGATTGGGCCCGGACAATAAGCCTTTTATTACCATTACAGGATGGATCGTCTTCACCTGGACTTGGCTTTTCATTGCCGTTCTTTTCTGGGGATGTGCCGAACAGGGCATACATGTCTTTGATATCGTGCGTTGGAATAAAGATGACATCCAATATCACCCTTTTGATTCAGACGAAGCAGGCGGTCAGAAGTTCCTGATGGTTCCGTCGCTGCATTTCACCTATGCCATGATTTCTGTCCTGATGATCTTTGTCGTCTTTTATGTACAAGACAGTGTTGCCCAGATTGAGGAAAGCAACCGCCTGTGGGGCTTTGGCATCTATCTTTTGATCGTTGGGCCGCTCTTTTCCATTCCGTTCATGAAAATTCATCGACTGATGTACGCGCACCGAAAGCAAATTTTAAAAAAAGCCTACGATGTACTTGATCCAAAAGATGAAAAAAGCGCTGATGACCCTGTAAATCATTATCTGAAAGTGGCGGAAAGATATAAGGCGCTGGCAGAAAGCCTGCCAGTCTGGCCATTAAGCTGGAAGAATTACGGCCTTCCTGTTGCCTCACTTGTTTCCGCATCTGTGCCGATTATCAAGAAGATGGGGATCAGCCTGTTGCCAATGATGAAAACACTTGTGGGCTGAGACCTTAATGCACCATCTGGTAAATTTCAAAAACACCCCAACCCAGTACGGCACCTGCGGGAAGATCAATCCAGTAATGCTGCTTGGTAAATAAGGTGCTGATCGCAATTAACACCGGGAAAGCAAAGGCGATGACACTATATTGCCCAACCGCGCTGACCAAGTTTTGATCCAGATGTAACGCACATAGCATGGCGACAGACACATGCATGCTTGGAAAGCTGTTTGTCGAACTGTCAAACTTATGAACAAAGGCGAGAAAACGGGTGTGAATGTTTTCCGTAGTTGAATATTCCCGCCAGTGTTTTGGCGTGGAAACAGGCAGAATGAAAAAGAAAAACAGCTGAAAAACAAGCAACAGCAGGAAGCTGAAAACCGTATAGTTAAACTTTTCAAAGCTATCGATTGTCAGAACAACCAGAATGATCACAGGATAATATAAGCCAGAATAAATCCAGACCCATTGCGGCATGAACGGGATTTTATCATCTAAACGTGACGAAAATTCAATTGCCTGACGGATCGGGCGACGTTGTGGAAAGAAGTAAAACTGGTATCCCCCAACAATTAACACCACGGCCATGAGCACATTGATGATGTAATCAAACATCTCAACCAGCATCGATAATTCCTAATTATAATACAAAAAGACAAGCTTAAGGTGAAACACCTTAATTTAGCTCTCTTTAGGATGCAATTTGAAATTTTGGATTTTCAGTGTAAATGATTAAGGGTTGATTTTTATAAGTTGTATAACCGACGAATTATTAGTTTTGTACTCTAGGGTAGTTTATGTGAGGTGCTATGAGTTTTTTTAGTGAAAATGAAACGAAGATTGAAGCTTTTTTTCGTCATTTGCCTTCGGAAGACGAGGATTCAAATGTTGTTTTGTTGAAAGATTATTTTAATCATATTTCAGCGGAGCCTGATTTATATGATCAAAGGGCGAAGCTGATAATTGAATGGCGGGGACGTAAATTTTTAGAATTGGTTTCGAGGCCTGCATCAAGTGAAAGTGTTTTGACTGCTTTAAGGTTTTTCGGTTATGTGGCTCATGAACGACATCTTCGCACTGGTAATTTTCTAGTAGGAACAGAAGATCAGTTATTAGATTTTTTTGATGAGCACAATCAAAGACTGTCAGTTGAAGAGCGGCAAGAAATATCGAGAACTTTGCGTAGGCTGATTTTGGAAATAGCCAGAGAAACATATTCGGCTGCAGATCAAAAACGTCAAGCCGCTGATAAAGCAATAGAAACAGAAACTAACAAAATACGTGAAGGTCTGTTAAGGCAAATTCAGCATACAGAAGGCGCTGCAAATAAATTATCCGACAAAATTGAAAATTGGGAAGAGTATTTGGATGCCCACCAAGATAGACTCAATGATGTGAAATCTACCTATAATTTTGTTGGTTTATCAAAAGGTTTCAATGATATTGAAACATCCAAACGGGCAGGAAGAAAGTGGTTGCTGGGTTTTCTCATAGCAATGGGGCTGGTTACTATTGCTGTGCCATTAATTGGGATTTTTATAAAGCTGCAATTCGGGCTTCAATTGCAGTGGATTGGTATATTTGATGGTGCGTTGGAAATGGCTGCATTGTTACTACCAATCGAAGTTATCTGTATCTATTATTTCCGTATCTTGTTGAAAAATTATTTGTCAATGTCTGCACAAATTGTGCAGCTTGAGTTGCGTCAGGCGCTATGTGCTTTCATCCAAAGTTACGTAGAGTACAAAAAAGAGCTCGGTAATGATATTAGTATTGATAAATTTGAAGAGATGATCTTTAGCGGCATAACGATGGAACCGGGGCAGATACCGCAGACGTTTGATGGCCTGGAAAAATTTGCAGGTGCAATAAATGCTTTGAAAGCTAAGTGATCAATACCCACTAATCCCTAATGACAGGTCTCGCTTACATCCGTTAAGATCGCTTCAAACATAGATAACGGAGCCTTCAAAGAATGACAAACAACATCCTTTCTGAATACGGAACCACCATCTTCACCACCATGTCAGCACTTGCTGTCGAGCATGACAGTATCAATCTGGGGCAGGGGTTTCCGGATGTGGATGGGCCTGAAGAGATCAGGGAGGTGGCGGCCAAGGCGTTGATTGACGGGCCGAACCAGTATCCGCCGATGATGGGGATACCTGAACTGCGCAAGGCTGTGGCAGCGGCGAATAAGCGGTTTTATGGGCTGGATGTGGACTGGCAGACAGAGGTTATGGTGACCTCCGGGGCGACGGAAGCCCTGAACGATTGTTTTATGGGCTTGCTGAACCCGGGTGATGAAGTGGTTTTGATTGAACCGCTTTATGATTCTTACCTTCCCATCATCCGCCATATCGGCGCGATCCCGAAGCTTGTGCGGGTTGAGCCGCCCCATTGGGAATTGCCGCGCGACGAGTTGGAAGCGGCATTTTCTGAGAAAACTAAAATGCTGGTGCTGAATTCCCCCATGAACCCGGCGGGTAAGGTGTTTGACAAGGATGAGCTTTCTTTCCTTGCCGGGCTGGTCGAAAAATATGATGCCTATGCGGTCTGTGATGAGGTGTATGAACATCTGGTCTTTGACGGTCTGCAACATCACCCGCTCATGACCCTGCCCAATATGCGCGAACGTTGCGCGCGGATTGGCTCTGCGGGCAAGACATTTTCGCTGACGGGCTGGAAGATCGGCTATATCACCGCTGCGCCTGCACTGATGAGCGCCATTGCCAAGGCCCATCAGTTTGTGACCTTTACCACGCCACCGAACCTGCAAAAAGCCATCGCCCATGGGCTGAATTTTGAGGATAGTTATTATGAGACCTTTACCCAGGACATGCAGGCGCAGCGTGACATTCTGGCAAAGGGTTTGAAAGAAGTTGGTTTCAAGGTGCTGGACAGTCAGGGAACGTATTTTCTGACTTGCGATTTCTCCCCGCTTGGCTTTGAAGGGGATGACGCGGATTTTTGTCGTTACATTACGGAAAAGGCCGGGGTGACGGCAGTGCCGACCGGGGCCTTTTATCAATCTGGCGGACCGAGCCATTTTGTGCGTTTTTGCTTCTGTAAACAGCCAGCATTGCTGGAAGAAGCGATCCGTCGCCTGAAAGCACATTTTTTATGAGTCATTTTTTTGAAATAGTGGGTTGACGATGTGAAGTGTGTGGCGTAAATAAGCGCCCACACGCGATGGCGATTGTAGCTCAGTTGGTTAGAGCACTGGTTTGTGGTACCAGATGTCGGGGGTTCGAATCCCCTCAATCGCCCCATGTAAGAAAAGCCCCTCGGTTTATGCGGTGACGCAAGGCCGGGGGGCTTTTAGTTTGTGGACGATCATCTAGTCATTATTCGCGACGATTTCTTCAACCTGGGCAAGGGCAGCGGAATCTTCTATTCCGTCCATGGCGGCCAGCATCATGGCGGCGGCGGTTGTGGCCTCTTTTTTATCGTCCGGTGCACCTATGCCCCGGGAATGGGCTTCTTCCAGGGCTTCGTCAAAAATATCCAATACAGCTGCGGCATCCATCAGGAGTCTCCCATCGCAGGTAGATGTTGTACACAGGGTTTATGTTTGTATACACACATAAACCTTCAAGTTTCATTTTGAAGAAAATATATCAATTTTGTTATTTTGGTCGAATGCGCATCGCTAGGAGAGCCTTGATCCGTTGTATGAAGGAGAAATACACAGGTTGGTGTGAGAAAAAACGGCGCTGGAAGCCGCTGAAAACAATAGAAAATGATAAATCTGTAAAAAAAATGAAAAATCCTATTGCGCAAGGTTGGGGGCACTGTTATAACCCCGCCCACACCACGACATACCGTGGGTGAAGGGGTCTCGTTGGAGGGATGCCTGAGCGGCTAAAAGGGGCGGACTGTAAATCCGCTGGCTACGCCTACGTTGGTTCGAATCCAACTCCCTCCACCACTCATCACCAACAGTTTGTCCGGTATAGAATATGAAGATGGGGGTGTAGCTCAGTTGGTTAGAGCGTCGGCCTGTCACGCCGAAGGCCGCGGGTTCGAGTCCCGTCACTCTCGCCACTTCATTTTCGATGACCAAAACAGCATATTGTGGTGACAGATAATATGTTGATCCCATTGTGGGGGTGTAGCTCAGTTGGTTAGAGCGTCGGCCTGTCACGCCGAAGGCCGCGGGTTCGAGTCCCGTCACTCTCGCCATTTAAAAAAGCCTAGCGATTAAGTTCGCTGGGTTTTTTTGTTGTTTTCTTATGTACCGCAGAAGGTGTGTTTTATCGCTTCATCTTCTGTTGGCGGCTGTTGATAGTCAGCAAGGCCATCGCGCAGATGATAAGGTTGTTTGATCACGTCCAGCAGGGCATGGAGCAGGGATAAATCGCCATTGCGTTCCGCGCTATAAAGCGCTTCTTCAACTTTGTGATTGCGCGGGATGTAGACCGGATTGCTTTGTTTCATCAGCTCGCGCGCAGCCTTATCGCTCAGGCTGTCCTGTTCTTTGCGTGTGCTGTAAACCTGATACCAGCTAGAGAATCGATCTGACTGATAGATAGGATCATTGCTGACTGTTGCTTCGGTTAGATCGGTGAAGGTGTTGGTGTAATCAACCGACGTATCTTCCATCCAGTCCAGCAGGCCGTTCACAAGGGCTTTGTCGTCCTCTTGAACATCGCCCAAACCCAGTTTACCCGTCATCATTTTCAGCCAGGTGGCGTCGAATTTGTCACCAAAGCTCATCAGAAGCTTTTCGGCTTTCTCAATCGCCTTGTCTTCATCCTCATGAAACAGGGGTAGAAGTGTTTCGGCAAAACGAGTCAGGTTCCAATGGGCCATCTTCGACTGATTGGAAAAGGCGTAGCGGCCATAGCGATCAATGGAGCTGAAGACTTTGTCTGCCGAATAATGATCCATAAAGGCGCAGGGGCCGTAATCAATCGTATCACCGCAGATCAGCATGTTATCCGTATTCATCACCCCATGAATAAAGCCCACACGCATCCAGTTGGTGATCAGCTTGATTTGACGATCCATCACTTCTTCCAGCAGCTTGAGGTATTTATCCTGGCTTTCGGAGAGGTGAGGGTAGTGGCGGGTGATGACGTAATCAGCAAGGGCGCGGGCCGATTGTTCATCTTTTAAGGCCTGCAGATACTGAAAGGTCCCGACACGGATATGGCTGGTCGCAACGCGCGTGAGAACGGCACCGGGTAGCATTTCATTGCGGATCACCGGGTCCCCCGTTGTGGTGACCGCAAGGCTGCGGGTGGTGAGGATGTTAAGGGCGTGCAGGGCTTCGCTGATGATATATTCACGCAGCATGGGACCAAGGGCTGCCTTGCCATCGCCGGAGCGCGAATAAGGCGTGCGCCCGGAGCCTTTAAACTGAATATCAACGCGCTTGCCCGCAGGCGTGACATGTTCACCCAGCAAATGCGCACGACCATCGCCTAAGTTCGTGAATCCGCCAAACTGATGACCTGCGTATGATTGGGAAATCACCTGTGTGCCCTCAGGTGTGATATTGCCGGAAAACAGGCCTTCCAGAACCTCTTTCGGGGTGCGGGAAATTGATAGTCCCAGTTCTTCTGCCAAAGCTTCATTCAACACAATCAGATAGGGCGCAGTGGCCTCTTCCGGCTTTGTGCGGCTGTAGAGGGTTTTTGGGAGCGTTTGATAGCTGTTGTCAAAATTGAAACCGATATTCAGCGCGTCTGTATCTGGTTGGTCCAGCATTGGTTATCCTTAGAGGCAATGGGATTGGTTGTTTGCTTAGAATGAATATAAATAACTGAGTAAAATGATCAAGTTTGTTTTGTGCATGGTATTATGCAGGGTTTGGTTTTTCAAAGTATGAATAAGATTAAAATCTCTTATGTTCTTTTTTTATTCTTGATTTTTCGGTGTATTTCAGCTATGTAGGAAAATAGTCAACAGCAGAAGTGCACTCGGATGGTGCCTTCTGCTGTTTTCGTTTCTGAAAGCCGCTCTTCCCAAATCGGGGAGGGCGGCTTTTTGTTTTTAACCTCAGAATCAAAAAGGATGACGCAGATGTCACTTTTTCCAGATTTTTCAAATATGTTTCGTGTCGGTAAAACCATTAGTCAGGATGCGAACACCGATCCAAATGATGTGTTGAATACCAAGAACGCTCTCGCCCAGACCGGGGATTATCAGATCCCGGATTTCGGCATCACCGATGTGCCGGACATGGGAATGATAGATGGTCTTAAAAGTTTCCAACAGAAGCATGACCTGAAAGTTGACGGCGTGATGAAACCCGGTGGGCCGACGGAAAGCACAATTGCAGATGTGCTTAACACCCAAGGGGGTGATGGCGCTGACCTGCCGACCTCGAAGAAACCCATAAACCCAAAACCGGGTAAGATTGATCCGCTTACAGGTCTGCCCGAAGTGAAAATGCCGAATCCCAAAACATCCGGCAAAGGACTGTGGGAACATGTCGGGCAGGCCCCTAAACCCGTGACAACACCCTGGTTTCAATCCCCCCAGATAAAGCCTTTGCCTGACGAAGATCATTCTTCCAATACCCGTGCGCTTGATGGCATGTTGCAATATACTAAAAACGGCTCTCTGCCTGCCCTGTTTGCGGATACGTTGAAAACGGGTGATGAAAAAGCGGTCAATGAATTTGCCAATTTCATGCAACAACTGAACGCCCGCAAACCCGAGCGCGCAGCCGAGTTTGAACAGGAGGTGATGAATAAGGTCCCAGGTTATGCAAAACAGACTTTGGTTTCTATGTCACAGATGGAAGAGGATAATGGAGAAGATAAAACTCAAAAACACTTAATTGATAATTTAGATAGTGAGGAGCTTCAATCACACATTAAAGCAAGTTCGGCTGGAGGTGATCTTGAAGATGTTGTGGACGATGCAAATGAAGAATATCCTGGAGCTAATATGCGTATAACTAGTCGAGGTAGGACTGTTCGTCGTCAAGCTCAATTGATGGCGCGTCGACGCATGCGTAGCCGAGATGATTTCTTAAGTACATACACTAACCATTACTATATCATCGAGATGGATGAATGGGTAACCAATAATCCTGATGCATCCTTTGATGAAGTTACTGACGAATTTGAAGGGATTATCGAGGAGGCTCTAGATGCAGGTTATAAGGTGTCAAACCACCTTGAAGGAAACGTTATAGATGTTAGTATCCCAAAGAAGCATAGGTCAGAAGTGAAAAGTTATATGGAAAATTCTGGTGTCAGGGTTCTGGATGAAGGAAACGCCATGACGGGACCACATTGGCACCTTGAGTTTCAATAAGGGATGAGAGATAGGGAAATGGAGAGAATATGGGCGTTCATAGTGGTTGTTGCTAGTTTGGTTATTTTTCAAACGTCATCAAAAGCTCAGCCTTCTGTTTCCCTTTCTTTTTTTACGCAAAATGCCAACAGTGTGGATTGGTATTGGTTTGATCCCGTAAATAAGAATGCTCGCCAAATTTATGCGTTTAAAAAGAAGCCAGCCGCGCTTTATTGGGAGAAAGGCAATCATAAAATTCGTGTCATTGATCAGGGAAAGATTGTGAGTTTTTCTGGTTCTGGCCATCGACTAAATGAAGCGCCAATCTTGCTGCCTCAGATGTTACAGGGGGAGAAGTCTATTTCTTTGTGGCGAGACGCGAGTGATCATAACTTACGTGTTGCGACTTGGGTGACTGTTCGGCCTGCACAGGTTCGAGACAATATAATCTACTTGAGTAACACAATATCAGTTCCGGTTTTGAGAGACCCTGAATGGGGGGCGCATGCGGTTGTTCGCTTGTTTAAACAGGAAGGTAACGCGTGGTCACTTGAGCAAACATTGGCGACTAAATCAGAGGCAGGTGATACGCCGGGTTTATCCGTACTCAAGCCTTTCTGGAATGAAGAAGGGGCGAGTGATTTGAAAATGGCTTCTACGAAATACTGTAAGCGTTATGACAGTGTCTTTGACGGTAGGGCGCGTGAAGGTGGGAACGTTCGAATTGTATCACATGATGTTGAGACAGGTATTGTAACTTGCAAAGGTTGTCGGTTTGAGTTGACTCACGCTATTTCTGAAGGTGATTGTCTACACGCAATGTTACCTGTTCATCTTTGGGATAAAGAGAGAGAGCAAATAAAGTATCTGGATTTACCAAATGACGGGCAAGCTCGACTGGATGTAAATGGCAATTTTGCTTTTGTTGAAAGTGCAGCAATAGTTACTGTAATTGATTTAAATTATGGGAAAATATTGTTAAATAAAACAGGTGAAGGATCGTTCTGGTTTTTATCAAATTGACTTATATCGATGTACCCTTGACCCCGCCCTCAAATAACCTTACATGTAAGGCGTCTGCGCAAGCTCGCAGACTACGGCGCTAGAGGCCGGTATGGAATAAGCTGACTGGACCCGGGGGCGGTACCCGGCGCCTCCACCATAAATCGATTGTTTCAGGTCGATTTGTGAGGGGGGCGAAATAGGATCGACAGCGGTAGTAAAGATACATGGTTGCGCTCGGTGAGCTACCACCGACATCGGTGCAAACTTTACTAAATGCCAACGACAATCGTATGGCTCCGGTTGCAGCTGCTGCGTAACGCAGTCGCTTGACCAAATTCAATTCCTGCATAGGTGAGTCTATGTAGGTGGGGTCCGGGGGTACCTAGCAACAGAGACCCCCACTTATCTCCTATTGAAAAGATGCATAAAATAAAGGCGCTGCTCAAATATTAAGCAGCATGTTTTTTGTGCAAAAAGCCTGATTTTCCCACTTGTTATATCCTTAGGTGCCAATTCTAATTCCAAGGATTGGTGCGTCTTTTAACTGGCATGGAAGCTGCAATTCCACTTTGTAATAAAGCAATTGCGGAGGGACGATGCTGGATAACTTCTTTGATGAAATGCATGCCGATAGCGGGGCGGTGCGCGCGCCTTACGAGACCTATTCCGCCTGGCTTCATTCGACCGAGGTGGATGAACTGGTGCGCTGTCATGAACAGGCCGATCTGATTTTCCGTCGTGTCGGGATTACCTTTAATGTTTATGGTGCTGATGGCGGTGTGGAACGGCTTATCCCCTTTGATGTGGTGCCGCGCATTATCTCTGCCAGCGAATGGGATCTCATCGAACGCGGTGTGATCCAGCGGGTGACGGCTTTAAACGCTTTCTTGCATGACATCTATCACGATCAGGCGATTTTAAAATCCGGTCTGATCCCGCCTGATTTGATCCTGACCAACGAAGCTTTTCGCCCTGAAATGCTGGGGCTGACCTTACCGCATAATGTTTATTCCCATATCTCCGGCGTTGATATCGTGCGGGTGGATGAAGAAACTTTTTATGTGCTGGAAGATAACGCCAGAACGCCAAGCGGTGTGTCTTACATGCTGGAAAACCGACAGGCCATGATGCGGCTGTTCCCGGATTTATTTGCCAAACATCGCGTTGCGCCTGTCAGTCACTATCCTGAATTGCTGCTGGAAACACTCAGTTCCGTTGCGCCCAAAGGTAACAGCATGCCTACCATCGTGTTGTTAACGCCCGGCCAATTCAACAGTGCTTATTTTGAACATGCCTTTCTCGCACAGGAAATGGGGATTGAACTGGTAGAGGGCCAGGACCTGTTTGTGGATGAAGGCTATGTCTATATGCGAACGACCCATGGCCCCAAACGGGTGGATGTGATCTATCGCCGCATCGATGATGATTTCCTAGACCCCTTGGCCTTTCGCCCAGATTCAGCCCTTGGTGTGCCGGGCCTGCTGGCAGCCTACCGCATGGGCAATGTGTCGATCTGTAACGCCATTGGCGGCGGGATTGCCGATGATAAGGCGATCTATACCTATATGCCGGATATCATCAAATTCTATCTGGCCCAGGAACCGATCTTGAAGAACGTGCCGACCTATAATTTGCGGCGCAAGGATGACCTGGCCTATGCGCTGGAGAATATGGAAAAGCTTGTGGTGAAAGAGGTTCATGGCTCCGGCGGGTACGGGATGCTTGTGGGCCCGGCTGCGACCAAAAAGGAAGTGGCGGAATTTAAAAAGAAGGTCAAGGCTGATCCGGCGAATTTCATTGCACAACCGACCTTAAGCCTTTCAACATGTCCGACATTTGTGGATCAGGGGATCGCCCCGCGCCACGTGGATTTACGCCCGTTTGTTTTATCGGGGCGTGAAACCCGCGTGGTGCCGGGCGGCTTGACCCGTGTGGCCATGAAAAAAGGATCGCTTGTGGTGAATTCCTCTCAAGGCGGTGGAACAAAGGATACCTGGATTTTGGAGGGGGCAAATGCTAGGACGCGCCGCTGATAACCTATACTGGATGGCCCGAAATATGGAGCGTATCGAAAATATCGTGCGCCTGATCAAGACCAGCCGGACAGCCAATATGCTGTCGGAAAACGGGCAACAAAGCGACAATATCTGGGAAATGCCGCTGGAAATTTCCGGTCAACGCAACATGTTTATGGAGGATTATGGGGAGGTTTCAGACGGACGTGTCTCTGCCTTCATGCTGAGCGATACCAACAATCCGGTCAGTGTGAAAACGTTGCTTTCCAACGCGCGGGAAAATGCGCGGGCCACCCGGCATCTCTTAACGTCTGATGTGTGGGAATGTATCAACCGGACATGGCTGTCAGTCAAAGATCTGAACTATCAGGATATCGTCAAAAGTTCCCTCGATGATCATCTGGAATGGATGATTGATCGTTCTTACATGTTTAAAGGCGTCATGGCAGGCTCCATGCGTCGCGGCGAAGGGTTGCAATTTGCCAATCTTGGTCTGGCGGTCGAACGCGCTGATTACAGTGCGCGGTTGCTGATGGTTCATTTTGCCACGGCTGAGAAAAATTCCTCTCAAATGGGTGGGATGCAGGTACGTGATTATTATCGATCCATGGTGATCCTGAATGCTTTGAATGCCTACAAGGCGTATCGAGAAACCTTCCACAGCAGTATTGAGCTGGATAAAATCGCTGAACTGGTCATCCTTCATAAAGAAGTCCCGCGCAGCCTGCGTGCCAGCGTGGATGAGATTGTGGAAGTCTTGCGTACGCTGAACCCAACCGCATCGGTGATGAAAGAGGTTTATGATCTGCAGTATCGTCTGGAAACCGTGCAGATTGCACAGCTGCGCCGGGTCGGGCTGGACCATTTCCTGATCGATTTTTCCAAGAATGTGGATGAGATCAGCCTGAATATTCAACATGACTTTATGATGGTGCAGTAATGAGAATCAAAATCAGACATGAAACCCATTATGTGCTGGAAACCGCAGCGCGCCGCGCCATGCAGTATCTGCGCTTGACCCCGCGCAATGATCGAAATCAACGGGTCGGTAACTGGTCAATCACGGGGCCTGAACAGTTGACCCCCTGGATGGACGGGTTTGGCAACACGGTTCATTTTGCTGCTGAACATACCGATCATCATGATTTGAAAATTGTGGTGGAAGGCGAAGTGGAGACCAAGGAAACCAATGGTATCCTCCCGCTTGATGACGGATTACCACCGGGTATGTTTTTGCGTGAAACACCCCTGATCAAATGTGACGATGAACTTGCACGGTTTGTCGATCAATATGCATCCATTCGCGATAAGGATGGGGATATCGGGTTCTTGCATGCCTATATGGGCGCGCTGGCCGATGAGATTGCCTATCAATCAGGTGAATCGACGGTCAATTGTTCTGCCGCCGAAGTGTTTGAACGCAAAAAAGGGGTCTGTCAGGATTTTGCCCATTTGTTTATCGCAGGCTGTCATCATCTGAATATCCCGTCGCGCTATGTCTCGGGCTATATCACAGATGGGGCGGGGGAACCTGCGTCGCACGCCTGGGCGGAAAGTTACGTCAGTGATTTGGGCTGGATCAGTTTTGATCCATCCAACAAACAATCAGCAACTGAAAGCTATGTGCGTTTGGCGGTGGCGTATGATTATGCCTCTGCCGCGCCAATCATCGGTGTAAGAACTGGTGGTCAGGGCGAGCAAATGAATGTAAACGTTCAAGTCGATCAATTACAAAGTTAAAGAGCCTGCAAAGAAATGAGTTACTGTTTAGGGATGTTGCTGGATGGCGGACTGGTCTTTATGTCCGACACACGAACCAACGCAGGTGTGGATAGTATCGCGTCTTATCGCAAAACCTTCCTGTTTGATGAAAAGGATGACCGCCGGGTCGTTATTCTGGTCGCAGGCAACCTTGCCATCACCCAGAATGTCATAAGTCGTCTGGAAGAAGCGCTGGAACATGAAGGGGCCAAACGCAACATTTACGAAGCCAGCAGCATGTTTGAAGTTGCGCGCATCGTGGGGTCAGCCGTGCGTGATGTCTATAAAGAAGAAGGCGAAGCCTTAAAGGCCCATAATGTAGAGTTTTCCGCCTCCTTCATCGTCGGCGGGCAGATCAAGGGGCGTCGGATGCGGATGTTTAATGTCTATTCCGCCGGAAACTTTGTTGAAGCCACAAAAGAAACACCTTATTTCCAAATCGGGGAAACCAAATATGGCAAGCCCATTATCAAGCGCGTTCTGACGCCTAGAACACCGATCCCTGAAGCGGTGAAATGTGGCTTGGTGTCATTTGATTCAACGATTAATGCGAACCTTTCGGTCGGTCTGCCCATTGATCTAACCATTATCCCGCGTGACAATCTGGAAGGTACAGAAAGTCACTTAATCAGCGAAGATGATCCCTATTTCAACAATATCGGGAAAATCTGGGGCGAAGGGCTGCGCGCTTTATTTGCAACCCTGCCTGACCCCAAATGGGTGCGTTGAGCTAAGCCACACGACTGACGAGAAATTCGGGACGCTCTGTCGCGAGATAGAGGGCGAAATCTTTGTCGAGAACTTCTGTATGTTCCATCAGGAAGCTTGCCAACGTGTCGAAGAATTCAAGACTGACATCTTCGCCTTCGTCAAATCTGCATTTAATGGATTTAAGCTTTGCGGACATTTCGCGATGAACCGGAATGTGGGAAGCAAGGCCGGGATAGCAGGATTTTGTCATTTCTTTTTCTTCCAGGATACAATGCTGGTCAAATGAAAGGATGACTTTGTTGAGTGCTTGATCGATTTGGTCGCGATCAATACCACTGAGCAGAAGGCCGTGATAACGGTTGATTTCTTCAAAGAACGTGCGATGGCTCTGATCAATCATGCCGACCCCGGTTTCCAGATTTTCATCCCATTTCAACAGTTGTTTGTCATCATTGCCGGCACGCACCTGATGAAGGAACTTGGCGACTTCTTCTTTTAAATACTCAGCCTGTTGGGACAATTCCTGGGAGGCAGTGGCAATCTGTTTGGCAGATGCGCCTGTTTCGTTGGATCCCTGTTCCACCTTCTTGATGTTCAGGTTCACTTCTTCTGTTCCCTTGGCAGCCTGTTCTACACTGCGGGCGATTTCTTCTGTGGCGACGACCTGTTCTTCAATGGCTGCGGCGACCGAACTGGTGATCTGGTCGGCGTTGGTTATGGATTTTTCGATGTCCTGCATGGCACTGGAGGCTTGCTGGGTTGCCTGATTGACATGGTCAATCTGTACAACGATTTCTTTGGTGGTGGAAGCAGTCTGCATTGCCAGAGATTTCACTTCGGAAGCAACGACGGAAAATCCTTTTCCTGCTTCGCCTGCACGTTCTGACTCAATGGTGGCATTTAAGGCCAGCATATTGGTCTGTTCTGCAATTTCGTTGATCATTTTTACGAAGCCGGAAATTTTTTTGACTTCTTCGATTAATGTCGCAACGGTTGATTTGGTGCTTTGTGCTTTCAAAGCTGCCTCGCTTGATACGCTGGAAGACTGTTGGATATTGCGACCGATTTCCTGATTTGAACTGCTTAATTCTTCGGTTGCAGACGCCACGGTTTGCACATTGGCAGACGCTTGTTCGGATGCCGCTGCGACCGTGACGGCCTGGTCGCTTGTTTGCAGGGCTGTATTGGACATCTGAGCAGAGGCGGCTTGCAATTCAGTCGCCGCAGCGGTCACTGTTTCAACCACTTTACCGACACTTTCTTCAAAGATATCAGCCATTTTCATCAATGCGACACGGCGCTGGGCTTCGGCTTGAAGCTTTTGTTCTTCCTGTTCCTGTTCTAGTCGCTTTACGGCCAGCATCTGTTCTTTGAAATAATTGACGGAAGATGCCATTTCACCTAGTTCGTCTTTTTTATCGGTGTAAGGGACAATGATGTTCAGATCATCATTGGACAGGCGTTGCATAATCCCTGTCATGGCTTTTACAGGATTGGAAATTGCTCCACCCAATATCCAGGCCATGATCCCGCCAGCAACAAAGCTGCCTACGCCAATCAGGACCAGTTCCAGCTCGCCGGTTTCAATGTTGTTTATGGTTTCGTCACGGACTATTTTTTCCCGCTTTGTCGCATTTTCCAGCAGTTGTTCTGCTTCGTTTACCAGATGCTTTGTCGTTTCAAGCATTTTGCCGTCAATAAGGCTTCGCAGTTCAAGTTCTTCATGGTGAACCTGATGGACGGTTTTTTCATAGTCATGGGCAAGCGTTCTTATTTCATCGGTAAGCTTTTTTTCAAACTCGGTCTGAGTGACGGCCGATAACTTATCAACATTTTCGTAAAGGAGTTTGAATTCCTCTTTCAGTTTTGCTGCAATCTTCTGGTCTGAATGACCAATCAGGACATTCGAATAGAGGCGGGTGAGAAGGGCGTGTTTTTGGACCTGTTCGATATAAAGGCGGGCCTGGTCGTTTTTAAGCTCAATTACTTCTTTCAGAATCTCATCAATGTCGTGGGTTATTTTCTCCCCTTCAGGAATGAGGTGCTCATCAATGAGTTTCAGGAAATGATGTTCCAGTTTTTCAGCTTGTGCAAAATCAGTCAGATAGGTACTCACATCCATTGCCATGGTGTTCAGTGCAGCCCTATGGGTATCTGATTTTGCACTCTGAATGGCGCGGTCCAGTTCTTGCGTGATTTTAGACCCGATCTCATGGACTGCTTTTGCATCATCGTCCTGTGCCGTGTTGGCATATTCACGTGCATGGCTTCTCAGTTTAAGAAACATGGTTTCAATATGACTGACAGCTGTGGTGGATTCTACGATCTCTGCAAATTCATCCACTTCAT
Source organism: Terasakiella sediminum (assembly GCF_033100395.1). NCBI lineage: Bacteria > Pseudomonadati > Pseudomonadota > Alphaproteobacteria > Rhodospirillales > Terasakiellaceae > Terasakiella > Terasakiella sediminum. Next base: position 22,919 of record NZ_JAWLVJ010000032.1, read on the forward strand.
GACCGACAACGACAAATTGTTTGTATGCCACCCCCGAAGACAAGGCTGTCAGGCTTAAAACCAGCAGGAAGGAAGACAGAATTTTAGCTTTTAAACCGAGCGACTTCATCATGGCATTTCCTTTTTGATATTCCATCAAAGAGTAGATGCTCAGCGTGTTTTTTATAATTGGTTATCCGTAGATATACATATAGACTTTGGTGTTGCGAATACAACTAAAAAACATCATTAATTTATCATTGCGGCATAGGTTTCTTATGAAGTTAACCAGAAGGTGATTTTTTTGGTGAAAGAGTACATTTTGCGTTTGCTAGATGTTCACAGAGGAGGCTATCCCATCCCGATGCCTTTATAGCGACGGTTCAGGTGCGAGATTTTGTCGTGATAAAGGGTTGCGATGGCAACGATAATCCAGGTGCTGTGGAAAAGCACATGCATGAAGATGACAATTTCACCGGAAATCGGGCCGATATCGGCACGGGTGAAGATATCGCTCATTTTCAGGATGGGTTCGGGGTGGATGATCAGTTTGCCGTAATAGGCAATGCACTGAATACTTAACAACCAGGCATAACTGCGACGAAGACGCCTGCCGACGGCGCGGATCATGCTGATATGGTGGCGCGGATGAATATAGTCGTTGGCGAGAATTTTATGCCAGTCGCCATGACGTTCATAGTCTTTGCCCAGCAACATGGGGGCATAAAGTTCTGTTTCGATATGACGTGCACGCGCACGCCAGACGTTGAAATAACGATAGCGTCGGGCTTCAAATACAAGAAAAACAATGACCAATAGACCGACCAGAACAAGCGGCAGGGGTGACGCGTTGGGTCCACTGAAGGTGATGGAAAAAGCAATCCCTGTGGTGACAACTGCCCAGTTGGTGGTGTTGTCCAGACGGGTTCGCCAAGTGGTGGAACGATAGACCTCACCACGATAAAGGTGGGCTAACGCGCCAAGTTCGGCTGTGGTGAAATCTTTGATTTCTTCTTTGTTTTCACTCATTTGTTTTAAGCATCCCTATTTTTTATACAGAGTGCGACAATGTGCTGCTGGTTTCAACCCCAAAAGTAAGATGGAACATTTTGAGAACAAACCTTGACAGGTTCTAAATGTTCTGCCATTGTTCTTTTAACGAGTCGCAGACATTTGGAGTGAAGAGACATGTATATCCCTACCTTTGCAAAAGAGTTCCTCGCGTTAAGCAGTATCTTTGTGGCCGGTTACGCCTGGTCTTTTATTTTGTAATTTTTAAAGAGAACAAAACGGGAATTTGTAAGATGGCTTATCGTGAATTAGGTGAAGCACAAATCTTGAAACGCTATGCAAAGACGGATTACGTCAAACCTGCGCGCCGTCCTGTGTCCATGACGGGAAAGGGCGATGACTGGCAGACGCTGTCTCAGGCCACCAGCCGCTTTTTACAACACGTCAAACCAGCTATTGTGACTGCCCGAAACTAAGGCCGGTTTGATGAATAGGCGAAGCAATGTTTAATCCCCGAGGTTGCCCGACCTGCATTGCTTCGCCATTTTTTTAAGTGAGGGATAATGTATTGTCTGGTGCGGGCGGAAGGGCGCGTTTTTTGCCGTCTTCGCCAATGGCAACAAAGGTGAAAATCCCTTCCGTTACTTTTTCACGTTTCAGCGTTGCTTGACGCAATGCCCATAGTTCCACCTTGATGGACATGGATGTGTTGCCTTCCTTGACGATATCGGTATAGACACAGACCACATCACCAACGCGGACCGGCTTCAGGAAAGACATGGCTTCCACACCAACGGTGGCGACACGGCCCTGTGCCCGCCAGCCTGCGGTAATGCCGCCTGCCAAATCCATTTGGGACATGACCCAGCCGCCGAAAATATCGCCGTTGGGGTTCGTGTCACCAGGCATGGCGAGGGTGCGGATTGCGGGTGTGCCACTGGGGGAAGTCTCGTTATTCTGCATGGGGGGTATCCAAATCTTGGGGGTAAGTAAAAAAAGCTGTTGATAACGACAATATCATGCTTGCCCGAAAGGTCCATCCTTCCTATCATCTGCGCGATTAATTTTTATCAGGGGTAATAACTAAATTGTCTACGGATCTATTTGAGAACGACACACCAAAAGTTGACGGTGATTATACAGCGCAGGATATCGAGGTTCTGGAAGGGCTGGAACCTGTCAGGAAACGTCCTGGCATGTATATTGGTGGCACGGACGAACGCGCCTATCATCACCTGGTTGCCGAGATTCTCGATAACTCCATGGACGAGGCGGTGGCTGGACATGCCAGCCGCATTGAACTGGAACTGGATGAAAACGGTTTTATCACCGTTCGCGATAATGGTCGCGGTATCCCGGTTGACCCGCATCCAAAGTTCAAAGACAAGTCTGCCCTTGAAGTGATTCTGACCACGCTGCACTCCGGTGGTAAATTCTCCGGCAAGGCCTATCAGACGTCTGGTGGTCTGCACGGGGTCGGTATGTCGGTTGTAAACGCCCTTTCCGATGCGCTGACCGTTGAAGTCGCGCGGGATCGCACATTGTATCGTCAAAGCTTTAGCCGTGGTCTTCCCGAAGGTCCGTTAAAGAATGAAGGTCAGGTGAATAACCGTCGCGGCACCATGATTACTTTCCATCCGGACCCGCAGATTTTTGGCGCGCGCCTGCAGTTTAAACCTGCGACCCTTTATAAGATGGCCCGATCCAAAGCTTATTTGTTTAAAGGTGTTGAAATCCGCTGGAAATGTGCGGAAAGCCTGATTAGAGAAGGCGATAAAACACCTGCGCAAGGGGTACTGCACTTCCCAGGTGGTCTGTCTGATTATCTGAACCACGTGCTGGAAGGTCGCGAAGCCAAAACGGATGAGCCTTTCGCCGGCGATATCAAATTCCCGGAAGAACAGGGCAAGGTCGAATGGGCCATCGCTTGGCCGGAAGATGAAGAAGCCTTCTTTAATTCTTACTGTAACACGGTTCCAACACCATTGGGCGGAACGCACGAACAGGGATTCCGCAATGCGCTGACCAAAGGTATCCGTGCGTACGGTGAACTGATCAATAACAAGGCCGCTTCCAAGATCACCGCAGAAGATGTGATCAATGGCGCTTGTATTATGCTGTCGGCCTTTATCCGTGATCCACAGTTCCAGGGGCAGACCAAGGAAAAGCTGGGGACAGCCGAAGCTGCCAAACTGGTTGAAACCGCCATTCGTGATAATTTTGATCACTGGCTGGCCGGAAACCCGGAGATTGGCACGCAACTGGTTGAATATCTGATTGAACGTGCAGAAATTCGTTTGCGCAAGAAAAGCGCGAAACAGATGAAGCGCCAATCGGCGACCAAACGCCTGCGTCTGCCGGGCAAGCTGACTGACTGTACGCGCTCCGTTTCTGACGGCACCGAGATTTTCCTGGTGGAAGGTGATTCTGCGGGGGGCTCAGCCAAACAGGCCCGTAACCGTGAAACCCAAGCCATCCTGCCGTTGCGGGGGAAAGTGTTGAACGTGGCTTCTGCCACCATCGATAAAATCCATGCGAACCAGGAACTAAATGACCTGGGGGAAGCTTTGGGCTGCGGAACGCGTGAAAGCTTTGAACTTGATGATTTGCGCTATGAAAAAGTCATCATTATGACTGATGCGGACGTGGATGGGGCGCATATTGCCTCGCTTTTGATGACGTTCTTTTATCAGGAAATGCCGGGTCTTGTTGAATCCGGTCGTTTGTATCTGGCCCAGCCACCGCTTTATCGTCTGGCAACGGGCGCCAAGAGCATCTATGCCATGGATGATCTGGAAAAAGATGAACTGATGGAAAAAGAGTTCAAAAACAAAAAGGTCGATATCAGCCGCTTTAAAGGTCTGGGTGAAATGCCACCTGCGCAGTTGAAAGAAACCACCATGGATCCGAAGAACCGCACGCTTTTGCGTGTAACGGTCCCTGTTGGTCAAAATGACAATGATATTGAAGATGCCAAGGACACCAAAGACCTGGTGACCCGCCTGATGGGTAAAAAGCCGGAACTGCGTTTCCAGTTTATTCAGGAACGTGCGAAGTTCGTTGAAGATCTGGATGTGTAATCCGCCTCTTTCGCTCACGAAAATTTGATTTACTGTTTCTTGTATGGTCTGCCTTGTGCAGGCCATACTGCTTTCATGATGAAAGCGATTAAAATTTTGTCTGCAGCCGTTGTTGTTGCAGGGTTAAGTGCAGGCGGGGCCGCCTTTACGTCCCCTGCATATGCGGGGGCGGACCCGGTTTATACGGGCTATCTGTCCAATGTTGCGGTCGAAGGTTATGATCCGGTGGCTTATTTTATTGATGGAAAAGCCACCAAAGGATCGGGTGATTTCACCATGGATTATCAAGGAGCGGAATTCCGCTTTGCCAGTCAGAAAAATCTGGATACTTTTAAAAGTAATCCTGCTGCCTATGCCCCGCAATATGGTGGTTATTGTGCCTGGGCGGTATCTCAAGGTTATACGGCCAAGGGTGATGCCAAACATTGGCGCATTGTTGATGGCAAGCTTTACCTGAATTATAACGCGGATGTGAAGAACCGCTGGGAAGGCGATATTCCGGGCTTTATCGCCAGTGCGGATAAGCAGTGGCCGACCATCATTAAAAAATAGAAATGGCTGTGATATTGATCACTAGGTAGTTGTTTTGACATATGCTAGCATGCGTCCAACGTAATATAACGAAGGGCCAGAAATGTTTGCATATGTCGAAGGTGGGAAGCTTATCAAATTCGCCAAAATCCCGGAACATCCGGAAACGGGGGAACCGTTGAACGGTTCTGCCAAAGGGACGTTGGCCAACCTCGGCTGGTTGCCTGTCGTTGTGCAAGCCATTGACGTGGGGGATGACGAGACGCGTGCCGAAGACATTATTTATATCGATGGTGATGTGGTCCGCGTAGTGCAGACAGTGCGCACCCTTTCTGATGAAGAAGCCTTCCACAAGATCAAAAACAATATCATGGCCATGATCGAAGGTGTAGAAGATGGTCAATCTGACCGGGCTGAACGTGAACTGCTGCTGGAACTGTCAGAACATCTGAACCTTACATCCAGCAAGGCGTATGAAATCCTGAAGGGGATTGACGATAATATCGCAGCCAAACGCGCGTTGTTGGGGCAGTAAGCAGACACAAAAAAGGGCGATGAAACATTTCTCGCCCTGGCTTGTCTTTACGCTTTAATCAAAGCTTTGGTCAGATGACACGAATGTCAGCTGTTTCGCCATAGCCGCCCTGGATCAGGTTTTTGGCATGGGCGATCATGGTGTCACGTTCTGATTTACGGATATAGAAAACCTGTTTACCGCCATTCAATGCGCAGCTTACAAAGTTATGAATGCCGTACTTCACCAGAAAAATTTGTTCTTTATTCATCTTAAATTCTCACATCTTTCTATCTTTTATCCTCTACAGGTTACGCGCGGATCATTAAGGATACCCTAAAGATTTATGACGGTTTCATGTTAATCGGGGTTGTTGGTGGGAAGAATTGGAACAAAAAACTGGATTTCCTGCCCAGAACTGATAAAAGAATGCCAACAGTTTCATTATTAAAGAAAGACAGAGCCATGCGACGATTGACAGCCAAAGATATCTAACTATCTGAACGGGTGTATATGGACTCTGATTTGAGGGCCCGTTCGGGTCCTTTTTTTATGCAAGAATTTAAGAGAAAATCATGACTACAATCAAAGCAGCAATTGTCGGGGCGAGTGGCTATACAGGTGCCGAACTGGTCCGTCTTCTGATCAATCACCCCAATGTGGAAATTTCCGCCATGACGGCTGATCGTAAAGCTGGCATGCGTATGGCCGATGTGTTCCCGCATTTGGGCGGCCTGGATCTGCCAGATCTGGTAAAGATGGATGATGTGGATTGGTCAGGTATTGATGTGTGTTTCTGCTGTCTGCCACATGGGACAACGCAGGCCTTTATCGCAAGCCTGCCTGAAAATGTACGTATTGTTGACCTGTCTGCTGATTTCCGTCTCAAAGACATCGAAGAATATGCCAAATGGTATGGCGACGAACATCGCGCACCAGAACTGCAGAAAGAAGCGGTATATGGTTTGACAGAATTGAAACGTGACGAAATCGCAAAGGCGCGTCTGGTCGCAAACCCGGGATGTTACCCAACTTCTGCCCAGCTGCCTTTGATCCCGCTGGTACAAAAAGGCCTGATCAGCACCAATGGCATTATCATTGATTCCAAGTCCGGTGTGACAGGGGCAGGGCGTGCCCCGAAAGAAGGCACCTTGTTCTGCGAAGTTTCTGATGCCATCCATGCTTATGGTGTGGGTACGCACCGTCATGGGCCGGAAATTGAACAGGGGCTGTCTGAAGCTTGTGGGGAGCCTGTGACCGTTTCCTTCACGCCGCATCTGATGCCTATGAACCGGGGTATTCTGTCCACCATCTATGTCACGCTGGATAATGGCGCGAGTGTGGAAGATCTGCGTGTGGCCCTGAATGACACATATGCCAATGACCCATTCGTGCGTGTGGTCGAAGAAGGCCAAAGCCCGGCGACCCGTCATGTGCGTGGGTCGAACTATTGCCTGATCGGTGTCTTTGCCGATCGTGCAGAAGGCCGTGCCATCCTGGTTTGCGTGGAAGACAACGTTGTCAAAGGCGCATCTGGCCAGGCGGTGCAGAATATGAACGTGATGTTCGGCTTTGACGAAACAGCCGGGCTGACACAGCAGCCAATGTTCCCTTAAGCTTTAAGGGCTGATGAATAAAAAGGGTGAAACGGTTTGAAATCGTTTCACCCTTTTCTTTTAGCGCAGCAAGCCTTTTTCCAGAATGTAAGCCATGGCTCCGCTATGAAACGGCGCGATGACGCCATCTTCGACCATTTCCTTCGGTTTTAGCTGGGCAAGGGCAGGGTGGGCTTTTTTCAGTGTCTCAAGGTTTTCAAACACTGTTTTCATGACCAGATTGGCTTTGTCTTTCTTCAAATCCGCATGAGTAAGAAGGGACGCTTTGGGACCAAAGGTGCTGACCTTGGATGTCATGTTCGGGTAGGTCTTGGCTGGAATACGGGTTGCGACATATTGCGGGTTATCCAGCAATAGAATGCGTACCCATTCCCCGGTGATGGAAATTAGCCGCACACCACAGTTTTTCGCCACATCCGTCATGGCCTGATTGGCAAGGCCTGCAACCCAGAAGGCCGCATCATCTTTACCGTCACACAACGCCTGGATTTGGTCTTTGGAAGAGCGATCGGTGACGGCAGCAAACTTGTCATGCTTCCAGCCCTTTTCTTTTAAAATTAAATCTGCCAAAGCACGTGACCCTGACTCGGCATTGCCCAGATTAACCGTCTTGCCTTTTAAACCGTCGAAAGATTTGATGCCGCTGTTTTTAGCGACCATCAGGTGCAGTGGTTCACTGTGGAGCGACAAGAGGGAGCGCAAGGACACCATGGAGGAACGATCCCGAAAGGTTTTGACCCCATTAAGCGCATACATCTGCACATCAGATTGCACAAGGGCGAAGTCATATTTCTTGTCATCCAGCCCCAATACATTTTCGATGGAACCACCCGTGCTGATCACACGGCAATCGGTTTTATGGCTGGCGGTGTCTTTATTGATCAGGTCGCAGATCGCTTGGCCGATGGGATAATAAACCCCGCTCTTGCCACCCGTGGCGATGGTGATGGTCTCGGCCATTGAATATGTCGGGAAAAACAGCAGGCTCAAAAGCGAGAGGCGCAGTATCGTTTTAAACATGACGATGCCTTATCCTGTGAATGAATGGATAAAAGCATAATCTAATTTAAGAGGTTACGCCATCACTGAGAAATAGAATGAGTTCATTTAATACGCGAAGTTGAAGGGGGACAGTATCATTTTCATCTGGTGGGCTAATATTCAGAAACGCTTCGCCCTGATCACCCTTATATAGCTGAATGAGGTCGAACGGATGATTCTGGATGCGGATCGTGACGTGGAAACAGTCGGCTTGTGTCTGGGTATCAAGGATAAAAGCAGATGTGTTGTCGGCCCAATAGCTCACCAGTCTTTCAAGTTCCGCCCGTGTTTCTTCATAGTCAGCCTTATCTGCAAGTCGTTGAGACAAAAGTTCATAGAGACGTTCCATCTTGGCGTTTTTGTCTTTGATGTCATCAGAGATCATAGATTTATAACGTGTTTTTTGTTGGGCTATTTATAGAGGCTGCTTGAGATCACCCAATTCCAGCCCGGTGTTAGCCGGGAGTAAGCTATTTTGGTTGCAGTACCGTCTAAGCCTGCTTTGGGCCATTGGTATTCAATGAAATGATCTTTCTCTGGTGATTTTTGAACGTCATCAGCTATTACCTGAAATATCTTTTTCCCTTCTGGATTGGCAAACCCTGTAAGGTTCTTTCCTTCAAGTCGGGGAAGTATACCGTGCATGAGCATTTTGTTGCTCAAATCCGTGATCCAGAAATACTCTGATTTGAGATATCTGATGCTGCGTAAAATCTTAATGGCGGCACGTTGGGCGATTTCGGTTTCCATGAGCCCTTCATTCGCTTGCTTTTCAAAATAAAGGATAACGCCGTACGCGGTATCAACTGCGGTTTTGAGCTCTGCTTTACGGTCATTAAACAGGTTAAAACTATGCCCCGGCGTTGGTGTAAAGGTGACAAGACTGAACAGAGGAATGAGGATAAGCAGCTTTAGTATGGAAAGTTTCATGTTTCACCTTGTTGTCAGGAGGCCGTAAGAAGGGACAATCTAGCGCTAAATAGGTCGATTTAAAAGTTGAGTTTGCGCGCAGGAAGTGTGAGTTTATTCAAAGATCATTGAATGGCTTTGAAGAAATCAAAAACACATGTCCGTACCAGATAACTTTTTTGTCGCTGTGCCAAAGCGGCTCATCTATTTCAATATGACGAGCCTTTTTATTGGTCTGTTCACTCTTGCAGCCTTTGTGGCCCCGTACTTCTTGGAGATTGATGTCAGTTATGTTGGTTATGCTGGGATTTTCTTTGCATCAATCGTGTGTGTTTGTTTTCTCTTTTACCGTAAAATCGGATTACTTAAACAAAAGACATTGATCCGGATTGATCAGGACGGTGTTTTTCATGCGCTTAAAATGAAAAAGAAAATTCCCTGGGCGGATATTCAGAAGATCGAGTTTCTGGATGAGATTGTAGAACGTCATTTTCATCAGCATGTGGAAAAAGTTCATGTTGGACATAAGCTGGCCTTTTATTCAGACAAGTATCGTGATCCGCGCACAGAGAATATAGAGCTCAATTTTGAGGCGGAAAAGCTGGGGCGTTTTGAATTGGGTGTGCGGGAGAACTATTTCGATATCGCAAAAGCCAAGTCTGTTATCGAACAGTATAAAACAGTTGATGATCTTTCAACGCCTCTGCCCAATCGTCGCCACGCCCCGATCAACCCAAATGATGCGCGATAGTCTGAAGACAAAATTCCTTAAAAAATCAGCTGCGTCTGCTTTTGGATTGCAGCATTTGGCGATGTTTTCGGGTTGCCATATGTTGTTTCACAAATTGCACAGGGGACAGTGCATCCCACGTGATCAGCAGGAAAAAGCCCAGAACGATAATCGGTACAACGGCAAGCCACATGATTGCGAGAACTCCTTTTGTGCGTTCTCTGACACCTAGCACAGGCGATGAACCAGGACTGTGACGTGGGTCAAGTCAGGGGCCAATTACTCAGGCCGGGAACTCGGCGCTTTGGTCCATAGGCCGATACCAAGAATGATCATAAAAATGGTCATGGCGGGCAGCAGGATATAGCCCAAAACCTCGTTCAACGCCATCAGGTTCAACGCTTCGAGAAACCATAACAGCAGCGGTGAAAAAATGCTGATCACGGTAACGATTGTCCCGATGAGCCCAATTCTGATGATGGTTTTATTTGTCATGTTCGTGCCTTGAGAGATACGTGTTCTCTCAAGTTTTTATCATGAGAGGGCACCGATTTCAGTGACGTTGGTTAATTGGATACAGCAAATTGTCATTGCGACGTAGGCCGGAAGCTGTTGAACACATCAAAATAGAGATTCCGACCTTCGCTGTAATGACGGGGAATATGGAGAAACAGGAACATTCATTGGTGTTGGTGATGTTTTATTGGTACCTGTCGCTAATTATTTTACGTCGCCAAAGGTAGTGGTTTTTTTGTGAGTTGATGGGTGATGCCACCATTCTGAGATCAAAAGAGTTTCCCCAGTACATCAAAACCAAGTAATCCAGCCAGCAGAATTGACAGAAACAGTGTGAGCAATAGAGCAGGCATCACCTTTTTCATTGTGCGGCATTTTTTGATGTATGGACCCGCTGCACTAAAGTGGAGGATACTTTACTCTGTCATGCAGCCTTCATTTCAAACTTCATAGGGCTGATGTTGCCCAAGTATGAA
>NZ_JAWLVJ010000033.1:0-30253 GCF_033100395.1 Terasakiella sediminum
ATGAAAACGCCAAACCAAATGCACAGAAAAGCCCGCTGCCAAAAGCAACGGGCTTAACCTAAAACCGTCAACGTATTTTAGGACGGGTCAACTCAATAATTCTTTTTCAGAAATTGCACCAACAGAATATGCACGAAGGAGCATGGCGTAGGAGCTTGCGCGACTTAAATGTGCTTTTTGTCCTTCAAACCCCAGTTTTCCCAGCATGACTTGTGCTTCGGCATGTCCTTTTTGGGCTGCAGAAACCAAACTGAAAAAGCCTTCTTTGTTATTTTGGTTTGAATATTCAATTAAGGCTAATTGGTATGTTGCTTCAGTATGTTTTTTTTGGTGGGCCAAATTTTCTAATAAATTCATGCCTGCTTTTACATCTTCAGGGTTGTCTTTTTTCTCTATCAGATCTAATGCGAATTCCATCTTTTCAGCGGGATTTTCTTCTATAGTCTCTAATTTCGTTAATTCATTTTCCAAGAATTCTGGGAATTCTTGGGTGTCCAGAAGAAATTCAAGGGAACCTCTAATACCCTTAAAATCATAGGTTCTCCGTACCTCATGCGCTAGCCCGCGTTTAATAAGGTCTTGTGATTTATCATTATTCTTTTCAATGCCTCTACCTTCTGCATACATTAATGCCATCTTGAATAAGGGGATGCTTGAAACTTTTGTAGGTGCTTGAGAATATGCTTTAAAGGCTTTTGAATCATTTTGAGGGAAGCAAAAACCTCTCTCATGATAATTGGCTAACGTGTTGAAATAGAATTTATTCTCACTCAGCAATTTCGGCAGTAAGTGTCTAATTTGGTCACAGTCTTTCGTGATTACCGCTTTCTGGAAACGTTGTTGTGTGGTTTCAGCTTTCACCGGGTTTAAAAAGCCCGTAGAAATTATTAAGCCTATGATTGCTGTTCTGATTGAGAAAGAAGTCATCATATTACCCAATATTTAAATTTGTCCTATACTGGCATATGGAAGGGTTAGAGGGAATATTCGATTTTTGAAGATACTTTGTCGTCTAAAAATTATATAGCTGCTTACTCAGAAATCTCAAACATACTGCCCCGCACAGTACCCGGACGACCAGGCCCATTGGAAGTTGTAGCCTCCCAAGTGTCCGGTTACATCCAGGACTTCGCCGATGAAGAAGAGGCCGGGGATTTTTTTGGTTTCGAATGTTTTTGACGACAGCTCGTTGGTGTCCACGCCGCCGGACATGACTTCTGCGGTGCGATAGCCTTCGGTGCCGCTGGGGAGCAGGGTCCAGTCGTTGACGGATGTGGCGAGCGCTCGGAACTTTTTATCCGGCAGTTCGGCCAGTCGGCCTGTGCAGTCGCTGATTTCCACCAGTCGGTGGGCGAGGCGTTTGGGAAGGAGGGTTGCCAGCATGGTTTTGGCTTCCTGCTTTGGGTTGTTCTGTTTGGCCTCTTTGAGTTTTTCAAACAGGTCGGTGCCGGGCAGCAGGTTGATATGCACTTCATCGCCCGGTGACCAGTAGGATGAGATTTGTAAAACAGACGGGCCGCTGATGCCTTTGTGGGTGAACAACAGAGCCTCGCGGAATGACATCTTGTTGCAGGTGATCTCGGCATCCAGAGAGATACCTGCAAAGCCGTTGAGCTTTTGCGTGGTGTCGTGGTCAAAGGTAAAGGGCACAAGGGCCGGGCGGGGATGGATGACGTTCAGCCCCATAACTTCGGCTTGTTTCAGCCCGAAATTGCTCGCCCCGATCTTGGGGATGGACAGCCCACCAGTTGCGATGACGAGATGTTCGCATTCGATCTCGGTCTCATCGGTCATGATCAAAAAGCCCGTATCGTTCTTGGTGACGCCTTCGACCTTGGTGTTGAGGCGGATTTCAGCGCCTGCCTTGCGGCATTGTCCGGACAGCATATCGATGATCAGTTGCGCGCTGTCGTCACAGAAGAGTTGCCCGTGATCGCGTTCATGATAGGTGATGTTATATTCTGAAATCAGGCTGATGAAATCCCAGTTGGTATAGCGTTTGAGCGCGGATTTACAGAAATGCGGGTTCTGGGAGATGAAGTTTTTTGGCTGCACATCCATGTTGGTGAAATTGCAGCGCCCCCCGCCGGAAATGCGGATTTTTTCCGCCAGTTTTTTGGCATGGTCAATCACCAGCACTTTGCGGCCGCGTTTTCCTGCCTCAATCGCGCACATCATGCCGGCAGCGCCCGCACCAATAATCAGGACATCAGTTTTCATCATAGGAACAGGTCTTTTAAAAGTTCAGCCTCGGGATCGACGGCATATTTGGTAAGATCGGTGATGCCTGCTTCGGCCAGAACTTCGTCATCCATGAAGAAGTTCCCGGTACAGGTTTTGGCATCACGTTTGAAGATTTCATAAGCCGCGTCCGCCACAATATCCGGTGTGCGACACCCCCTGGCATCCACCCCTTCGATCATGGCGATGGCAGCGGTGTTGATGACGGTGCGCGGCCATAATGCATTGACCCCGATTTGCCCGCGAAATTCTTCTGCCATACCCAGCACGCACATGCTCATGCCGTATTTGGCGATGGTATAGGCGGTATGGTCCTTGAACCAGTTGGCATCCATATTTAAGGGCGGGGACAGATTGAGGATATGGGGATTGTCCGACTTCAGAAGCGCCGGGATACAGGCTTGGGAGACTGCATAGGTGCCGCGCGTGTTGATCTGATGCATCAAGTCAAATCGCTTCATGGGTGTTTCCAGCGTTCCGGTCAGGGAAATGGCACTGGCGTTATTGATGCAAATGTCAATCCCACCGAAATGTGCGACCGTCTGATCCACGGCTTTTTGCACGGCGTTTTCATCCCGGATATCAACCACCATGGGCAAGGCATTGCCGCCCGCAGCCTTGATCTCCTCCGCCGCCGTATGGATGGTGCCGGGGAGTTTGGGGTGCGGCGTATCTGTTTTGGCGAGCAATGCGACGTTTGCACCATCGGCTGCACAGCGTTTGGCAATCTCCAGCCCGATGCCCCGACTTGCGCCGGAGACAAACAGGGTCTTCCCCTTTAAATTCGTCATTAAAATGCGTCTTCCTCAAATCCCATGGTCGATTCACCCCCTGCCATGATGGAGGCAAAGAGCGAACTGTTCTGTGGGAGTATCTTCTGCATGAAGAAGGCGGCTGTGTCCAGCTTTGCCAGATAAAAAGTATCTTCTTTACCGATTGAGCTTTCCACCATCCTGCACCACATGTAGGCTAGGGCGACCAGCCCGAAGAGGCGGGCATATTCGGTTGCCCCAGCTGCGGCATCTTCCGGGTTTTTCAATCCGACCTGTGCGAGGAAGCCCGTTGCGCGCTGCAATCGTCCAAAGGCTTTGGCAAGGGCTTTGACGTCGTCACGATGGATATTGGCTTCGATATAATCTTGTACCGGATGGAAGAAATGACGCAGCAGACCGCCGGCTTTTTGCGGCATTTTGCGTCCAATCAGATCAAGCGCCTGAATACCGTTGGTGCCTTCGTAAATCTGGGTGATGCGGGCATCGCGCACATATTGTTCCATGCCATGTTCGCGGATAAACCCATGCCCGCCATAGACCTGCACCCCGATATTGGCGCAGTCAAACCCGATATCTGTAAAGAGCGATTTGACGATGGGGGTCATCAACTGGACGAACTCATCGGCCTGTTTGCGTCGTGCCTCATCCGGGTTCTTCAGCATATGATCAATTTTCATGGCGACCCAGACCGCCATGGCCCGTGCCCCTTCGATATAGCTACGTTGGGTCAAAAGCATGCGACGCACGTCCGGATGGACAATGATGGGATCAGCGGGCTTGTCCGGGTATTTAACGCCTGTGATGGATCGGCCCTGCAGACGTTCACGGGCATAATCAACTGCCCCCTGATAGGCGACTTCGGCGAGACCCAGACCTTGAATGCCCACGTCCAGACGGGCCTGGTTCATCATGGTGAACATATACGACATGCCTTTATGGGGTTCACCCACCAGCCAGCCTTGTGCACCATCAAAATTCATCACACAGGTGCTCGACGCCTTGATGCCCATCTTATGTTCAATGGCCCCGCAGGTGACCTGATTGGATTGACCTTCAATTAGTTTGGGCACGATAAACAGGCTGATACCTTTGGTGCCGGGTGGCGCATCGGGTAATTTGGCAAGGACCAGATGGATGATGTTTTCTGAGAGGTCATGCTCGCCTGCGGAGATGAATATCTTGGTTCCGGTGACCGCATAGGACCCATTGTCATGGGGAATGGCTTTGGTATGGATCAGGCCCAGGTCGGTCCCGCAATGGGGTTCGGTCAGACACATGGTGCCAGACCATTTGCCAGAAACCATGTTGGGCAGGTAAGTGTCTTTCAGATCATCCGATCCATGTGCCGCTATGGCCTTATAGGCCCCATAGGTAAGACCCGGATACATGCCAAAAGACAGGTTGGCTGAACAGATCATTTCATTGATCAGGGAAGTCACGGTCTTGGGCAATCCCATGCCGCCATATTCAGCAGCGCAAGCCATGCCGGTCCAGCCGCCCTCACTAAACATATTGTAGGCTTCCTTGAACCCGTCGGGTGTGGTCACGCTGCCATCCTCATGACGGATACAGCCTTCTTCATCGCCTGTTCGGTTGATGGGATAGAGCACGTCTGAACAGAGCTTGCCCGCTTCCTCTAAAACCGGATCAACCAGATCGCGGCTGGCCTCTTCATATGTGGGCAGGTCGGTCAGTTCATTGGCGTTAAACAATTCATAAAGCACAAACTGCATATCGCGGATTGGGGCGGTATATCTGGCCATATCTCAATTCCTCAGCGGTTTGTTGGTTAACAGCATATGTTCAACCCGCGCCAATGTGTCGGGCGTGCGTACCAGTGTCATAAAATGTTTGCGCTCCAAGGTCAGGATATCGTCTTCGGATTGTTCCTGCGTCATATCGCCGTCTTCCCCACCTGTTAAAACGTGGGCGAGGTGTTCGGACACCACCAAATCATGGGGCGTGGCATGTCCGGTTTTGACGAAATTCTGCACGGCCATTTTGAAAGCGACGCGCCCACTTTCACCAGAGAGATGAAAGGTGGTCTCTTCTGGTGCTTTGTATCCGTCCACCAGCGACAGGGCTTTGGCTTTCGCATCTGCCAGCAGGCGATACCGGTTCATGGTGACGGTATCATTATGATTAACGATCATCATGTCTTTGGCTTCAAAGGCAGAGGTCGCTACCTTGGCTGTGCCGACATTTTCAAAGATTTTACTGGCTGCAGGCATAGGGCCCTTGGCGTATTTTGGATGCGTGGTCCAGCGGGCCAGCATTTCTTTGCATCCCCCCCAGGCCGGAATGATGCCGACGCCGACTTCGACCAGTCCGGTATAGGTTTCTGCGTGCGCCTGAACCGCATCACAATGTAGCAAAAATTCACAACCGCCACCCAACGCCATGCCCGATGGGGCACCGACAACGGGGAAGGGGGCGTATTTGATGGTTTTCATGGTGTCCTGCCCACCTTTGACCATGCCTTCCAGTTCAGACCAGGCGGCGATGTTGGCGGTGAAAAGGGCGATGCCCAGATTGGCCCCGACCGAAAAGTTGGTACCTTCGTTATAGATCACCATTGCTTTATATTCTTTAGCCACAAGCGCGAGGGATTTCTGCATCAGCTCCATGATGGCCCCGTCCAGGGAGTTCATCATGGACGTGAATTCAAAACAGACCACCCCATCACCAATATCCCACAGCGAGGCTGAGCCGTTTTTTAGCAAAGGTTTGTCTGTGCGTTTGATGTCTTCCAGCAAGACAACACCATCTGGGCGGGTGACCGGGATGTAATCACTTTCCAACGTCATCTGCTGGCGTTTGCCTTTTTCGATTTTGTAAAATGGTTGTCCATTGGCGGTTTTGATGATGACAGGGACGTCATATCCGTCTTCTTCAAGCTTTGCTGCAAACCAGTCTGCGCCCATCATATCGATCAGCTCGAAGGGACCGAATTTCCAGTTATAGCCAAGGCGCATGGCCTCATCGATATCAGCGATGGTATCTGCTGCTTCGCCCACCAGATTACAGGCATAACAAAGTGTCTGGGCCATGACGGACCAGGCATATTTTCCGCCTTTATCGGGGTGGCTGACCAGTTTCTTGATGCCTTTCAGTTTGGCACTTGCCAGCGTAGACTTGATGCTGCGGCGGTAGTCACCGCTTGCAAGGTCAATCCCTTCCTTGTTGCGTTTTTTATCCAGTCGGTAAAAGCCGCCCTTGCCTTTACGTCCCGTATAGCCATCCCCAATCATTTTTTCCACCAACGGCATAGGCTTGTGGATTTGGCAGAAGGCGTCCGTTTCGGGCAGGGCCTGCACCATGGACCCGATCACATGGGGCATCAGGTCCAGCCCGACCATATCTAATAGGGCGAAGACGCCTGTTTTGGGGATGCCCATCGGTTTGCCGATCACGCTGTCGGCTTCTTCCACACTTAATCCCTGATCAAAGGCTTCAAGGGCCGCGCACATCAGCCAGAAAACGCCCAGACGATTGGCGATGAAGCCGGGGCGATCTTTGCAGAACACAATGGATTTCCCCAGTTTCAGGTCTGCGAATGCTTCCATTGCGTTGACTGCTGTTTGATCCGTAGCGCCACTTTTGACGATCTCCAGCAGGCGCATGTAGCGTGGGGGATTGAAGAAATGGGTGATCATGAAGTCTTTGGTAAAATCCTCACTCATTCCCTTTGTCAGTAATGACAGGGGCAGGGTGGAGGTGTTGGACGACACGATAGAGCCGCCTTTGCGTATTTCATCGATCTTTTTATAAAGATCCTGTTTTAAATCCAGTCGTTCCACAATGGCTTCGACAACCCAGTCGCAATCCGAAATCAGGGGCAGGTGTTCTTCCAGGTTTCCAGGTGTGATCAGCTTGGCATTGCGTTTATGCATCAAAGGTGCCGGGTTGGCTTTCAGCATTTTCTGGATGGCTTTGGCGGCTGCATCTTCAACGATATCCAGCAGCAGGACCTCATGGCCTGCATTGGCGACGTGGGCTGCGATATTGGCCCCCATGACGCCTGCGCCGATGACGCAGACTTTGTTGATGGAGGTGTTCATGATGCAGCCTCCAACACGGTTGCGATGCCCTGGCCGCCACCGATACATTGGGTGGCAAGGCCGTATTGTTTGCCTTCACGCTGCATAAGGCTTGCTGCCTTGCCAACGATCCGTGCGCCCGTGGCCCCAAGGGGGTGACCAAGGGCGATGGCCCCGCCGTCCAGATTAATCTTGTCCATGTCCAGGCCCAGTTCAGAAATACTGGCAAGGGCCTGGCTGGAAAAAGCTTCGTTAATCTCGATGATATCCAGATCATTGACCGACAATCCGGCGCGGCTTAAGGCTTTTTGTGTGGACCCGACAGGTCCCATACCCATCAGTTCAGGTGCGCACCCGGATACGGCAACTGATTTGATGCGCGCAAGCTTGGGCAGATTGTGGGCGTCTGCATAATCTTCGGATACAACCAGCACGCCGGCAGCGCCATCGGTTAAGGGCGAAGACGTTCCGGCAGTGACTGTACCATTGGCATCAAAGGCAGGTTTTAAGAGGGCAAGATCACCTGCATTGGCATCAGGTCGGATACAGCCGTCTGTGCCGATATCACCAATGGCAACGATTTCGTCTGTGAAATCACCGCGCGCCGCCTTTTGGTGGGATGCGATGGCGAATTCTTCTTGGGCAGCGCGTGTTATGCCATATTTCGTTGCGACATTTTCTGCTGTTTCGCCCATCCCCATATAGGCTTGGGGCAGGGATTGATAAAGCGCCGGGTTGGGCATCGGGTTGAAACCCATTACAGGCACCCGTGTCATGCTTTCCACGCCAATGCACATAAATGCCTCGCCCGCGCCCATCTGAATGGCCCCGGCTGCCTGATGGACGGACTGCATGCTTGATCCGCAGAAGCGATTGACCGTCACAGCTGAAACAGATTGCGGCAGGCCAGCTAAAAGACCGATCATGCGGGCAAGGTTCAGCCCCTGTTCGCCTTCGGGGAAGGAGCAACCGCAGATCAGGTCTTCGATATCATCCGGGTTGATGTTTGATTTTGCCAAAAGGCTTTTAACCACCGCAGCGCCTAAATCATCCGGGCGGACTTTGGTCAATGCCCCTTTGGTGGCAAAATGAAAGGGCGTGCGGGTATAGGAGGAAATGATGACGTTTTTCATGGGGCCACCTCTGTTTCAAAATCGGGTCCGAGGGTTGCAAGGGATTGTTTTTCAATGTTTTTGAGCTCGTTTAGAACGCGATCCAGCTCGATGCGCTGTTCTTCCAGGTCCTTGATACGGTTGCGCACCTTTCTGACCAACAGCTGTAACTGGTCGCCCTGTTTGCCTTTGCTTTCATAAAGGTCAAGGAAATCATGGATTTCGGCGAGACTGAATCCCAGCCGCTTGCCGCGCAAAATCAGGATCAGTCGGGCGCGGTCACGCTTGGTATAAACCCGGGTGGCCCCAGCACGTGCGGGGGTGAGCAGGCCTTTGGTTTCATAAAAGCGGATGGCCCGTGGCGTTATGCCCAGTTCTTTGGCGAGTTGGGGGACGCTGAAAAATTCTTCATCAGACATGATTAATTCCTCCTTATTAGGCATATTGGTTACCTATAGGTCACTTTCAAGCCGCGAAAATAAAAAATCTGTTTTGGATTTTTTGAAATAACTGTCTTAGGATGTTGCAAAGAATAAACAACGGGTGCTCAGTTTATGGTCAATGGTTTCGTTTCTAACGGTATTCCCGAATTGATCTTCGGACGCGATGTGTTTCAAAATTTGCCACAAAGGCTCAAACCCTTTGGCACACGTGTGCTTTTGGTTGGGGGACTTTATGCACAGAACCATCCCAGTCTGATCAAGGATGTGACCGATCATCTAATGGTTTTCGGTCATACAGTGACGTCTGTTTCGGCAGGCGGTAAACAGACGGAAGAAGCGGCAAAGCAAATCAGTGCTGATATTGACGTATCTGATTTCGATTGTGTGATCTCCATTGGCGGCAGCCGAGCCATTGATGTGGGCAAACTGTTGTCCGACGGTCTTCCTCATATCGCCATCCCCACGACCGCAGGCACGGGGGCGGCTATGAACGGGGTGATTTTTGGTGGTGAAAGTGCCTATGAAGAAACCCAGAAAGCCAGCTTGGTACCTTCTATAACCATTGGTGATCCATCCTTTATTGATGAGATGGCCCGTGATGATTTTGCTTCACGCGCCCTTGGTGTGTTGACCCTATTGATGGAAGCCTATGTATCACCCAAGGCATCCGTGCTGTCGGATGCGTTGATTTGGTCCGGTCTGGAAGCTTTTGCCCGTGGTTTTGTTGCAGGGGTTGAGGGTGAGACTTGGGGCAGGGATGACGTGTTTTATGCTTCCCTCATTGCAGGTGTTGGGTCCGGGCAGGCGGGATTTGGCCTGACCCATCAATTGGCCGCGGCGATCGAACAGAAAACATCGCTGAGCTATGCCCAGTCCAGTGCGACCATTTGTGCTGAAATCACTGATATTCAAATCGATCTGTTAAGTGATCGCCTGCCGGACGCGGAAGCCATGGACAAATATGCCATGATTGGGGAACTTTTGGCTGGGCGTCCCTTTGAAGATCGGGAAGAAGCTTATGCATCCCTGATCGGGACTTTGCGTCGCTGGGTTGCCCGTCTGGAAATGGAAAAGATGGAAATCTCTCCACGCGATCTCAGCGCCATTTGCCAGAACCAATTGGATGACTGGGATGATCAGGTTCTACCCGTACGGTTAAGCGAGGAAGAAATGATGCAGGCACTGTTAAGACGAAGTTCGCGCACTTAAGGGCAGGGTCGTCGTCTGATCCGTAATCGCGCGTTTGATCTGTTCAGAAATCAAGCCCTGACAACTGCTCAGGTTCACGCCGCGCAGGTTGGTGCGGCTGAGGTTCGCCCCACTTAAATTTACCCCACGTAATGTTGCGCCTTCCAGATTTGCCCCGGTCAGGTCGGCCCCTAACAAGTTGGCTCTGTCCATTCGGGCGTTGCGCATATCGGCTTTGGACAGGCGTGATACACGTAGGTCCGCACTGTTGAGCAAGGCTTTCTTGAAGGTGGAGCCGCTCAGGTCCGCCTTACGCAAGACCACGCTGGTGCAATCGACTTCTTCAAAGTTGGATTGCGGCAGAATGGCGCGTGTAAAGTCAGCCCCTTCCAGTTCCTGTCCCCGGAAATCAGAATGCGGACGATTGGCCTGCTGGCCCAGTTTACCACCACTGTTGACCCAGGTTTTATGCAGGTCAAGACATTCGTCCAGGTCCATGATCTCTTCAAAGTCGTCGCTGTCCGGACCTGTTGGCTCGGCCGCTTCGACTTTCTCTTCTTTCTGGGCCTGTTTTTCAGCGGCAGCTTCTTCTGTTTTCTTTTTTGCTGCCTCTTCTGCTGCGGTTAGATCATCAGCGGCTTTGGCTTTTTTCTTATCTTTGCTTATCGGTACGTCATCATAACCTGATTCTGCTTTGGTTTCCGAGGTGCCATAGTCAAAGTCTGTGTTGGCCTTGGGCTTATCTTCAGATGTAAAGTCAATCTCAGTCCCTGAGCCGGATTTCCCCGATACTGGCCCACCTGTCAGATCGTAATTGCCATTGGACGCTCCACCACGTGAGGCCCCACCAGCACCGCCAGCTCCAAATTCCATAACGCCGCCATCGGCCTTTGGTTTGGTCTGACTTGTGCCCCAGTCTGGATTACCTGCACTGCCCCCGCTGGATGCGCCACCAGAAGTGCCACCGGATAGAACAGCACCGCCACCAAGGGAACTCTGGCCCGGTGTGACTGCTGCCGGGCGGTGTGCGCGGGTGAACGTATCGGTGGACATATCTTCGGCTGTCAGACCATTACGACGATCTTCCCCGTTAAAGTGGGGGTCATCGCGCGACCGTCGTTCCGGGCCGAAATAGTGGCGCACACAGATAAACCGGCGTGGCTTTTGAATTACAGCACGCGAGAAACGCAGAATCTTTGATCCGCTCAGTGGTTTGCGCAACGCCCCTTCAATTCCGGCGCGGCACGCTTCGCGCAGCATGTTTTGGGATACTTTTTCCAAGAGCATTAAAACGGGTGTTTTGTAAAATTCCCCATCGTTCAGCCCGCGGATTTTCTGAATAACGTTGATACCGTTGGCAGTGCGCAGCTTAAGCGCAATCAGGATAACGTCCGGTTTCATTTTTGGGATATGTTTCAACGCTTCATCAGGCGATGGCGTTGCGACAAAATCGCCAATATCAGCGTCTAAATAAGTCGTGCGTGCGATATCAATCGCATCAGGATCGTCGTCGCACAACAGTACCTTATAGTTACTGAAATTAAAATCGCTCATACTGGTCTTATTTTATGGTCGTTATATTCAAGAGTATTTTTTTACTATCATACCCTCTAATGAAATCAATTCAACCGTAAGATTAGATTTATTTGAGACCTGAATCTGGGCGTGGTCCGAAAACGCTTTCCAGCTGGTTTTGGACGTTATTGGCCTGTGCGCGCTCTTTCTCGCCTAAAACGAGTGTGATCTCTACGCGACGGTTCTTGGCACGATTTTCAGGACTGTCGTTTGGAACGAGCGGTCGGCTGTCGCCAAAGCCTTGTACAGCCATTTTATCAGGTGCGATATCTGAATAATTGAGGAAGTGATGCACCACGGAAGTCGCACGTGCGGCCGACAGTTCCCAGTTTGATCTGTAAGGACCACCGCCGCCAAGCGGGATATTATCTGTGTGACCACCTACAAGGACTTGGCCTTGTGATTTTTTAATCACGTCAGTGAGTTTGTCCAGAAGATCGGCGAAGGCACCACCAATATTGGCTGAACCGGACCCAAAGGCAATTTCACTTGGGAAGCGGATTTTAACTTCATTGCCGTCTTTTTCAACTTCCACACCCTGTTCGGCTGCTTCTTCGGCAATGATTTTCGCCACTTCGTTTTCAACGTCTTCGGCCTGTTCCTCAGGGCTTTCCTGAGGATCAATTTCAAAGACTTCTTCATCCGTTGTATCCGGGATATCCATGGATACGGTCGGGGTCGGTGTTTTGGTGGGGGAAACGTTACGCGCGACTTTGCGTTCCAGCTGACCGTCAATTTCAATCACGCCCGCCAGGCGATCCTGTTTTGAAATACCAAAGGCATTGCGCATGGCGCCTGCCATTTGCTTGTATTTGATAACGTTCATTTCCGAGAAAGTCAGCAGAAGCACGAAAAGAACCAACAGCAGGGACATTAGGTCGGCAAATGTTGCCATCCATGCAGGGGAGCCCGTCGGGGGGCATTTCTTTTCTTCTTCAGCCATGTGCGTCTCAGCGTCCTATAGCTTATTCGTCGTCTGCTTCGGCAGGCTTGCCGCCCGGCAGGTAAACGCCTAGCAGTTCCTGCAGAACCATCGGGTTTTGTGAAGCGTGAATTTGCATGACACTTTCAATGATCAAAGCACGTGTGTTCTTGGTATTGTCGATTTTAATTTCGAGCTTGTCGGCCAGCGGGATGGCAACCAGGTTGGCCAATACCGCACCGTAGAATGTCGTTAACATCGCAATCGCCATCGCAGGGCCAATGGCTGCGGGGTCAGACAGGTTTGCAAGCATCTGTACCAGACCGATCAGTGTACCGATCATCCCGAATGCCGGGGCCATATCACCGATTCCGCGCCAGAAACTTTCCCCGGCCATTTCGGCCTTGATCGCCATATCGACTTCTTTGGTGATACTTTCCTTGATCACCGCGCCGTCCATGCCATCCACACACATGCGAATACCACGGGCCATCAGTTCGTTTTCAACCGTGACACTTTCCAGACCCAGAAGGCCTTTTTGACGCACGATACCAGCCAGTTCGATGGCGATGTCATAAACGGAACGAGGGTCGTCAGCAGAATTTTTAAATGCGATCTTGCCGCCGATTTTCAGGGCAGCGATACAATTGGATAGTGGGAATTTAACCAGCGTCGCTGCAAGCGTACCCCCGAATACAACCGCAATAGACGGAATGTTGATAAAGGATCCAATGTCACCACCCATCATAATGGAGGCGACGATAATGCCCAGGCCAAGAAAGATACCAATTAGTGTTGCGAGATCCATTAAACTTATGCCGTTCTTGTTATTCCGCGTACAGTGACTAACATCCTAGGGGTGAAATCTTACTAAGTTCCTAATACCGCGAGATGCTTCCCTCAAATTCTTAATGCAAGTTTTACCTTACGTTTATCGATTTGAGCAACAGTCATGTGCATAAAAAAGTAAGGTTTCTGAACCTTATACGCATATTCCCTTATTAAAAAGAAAAATATTATCGCAAGTGCCGTTTGGTTTTGGCTGTGGCGATGGCTTCAATGGGGTTATCGGGCCAGGGATGCTTGGGGTAGCGCCCCTTCATTTCCTTTTTGACCGAATCGTACGCTTCCTGCCAGAAACTTCCAAGGTTTTCTGTAACTTGCAAAGGCCGCCCGGCAGGTGAGAGCAGGTGAATGCAAAGAGGAACCGTCCCGTTATTGATGGTCGGTGTCTGGGGTTCGCCAAACATTTCCTGCAGTTTGACTTTCAGGACGGGTTTATCTGGATTGCTGTAATCAAGTTGCACGTTTGATCCGCTGGGCACGCGATAATGGGTCGGGGCCAGCTTATTCAGCTTTTGTTGATCGTCCCAGTTAAGGCCTGCCAGCAAAGCAGCGTTCAGGTCGATCTTTTTCAGATGATCCAGTTTGGAGCATCCATCCAGAAACGGGGCGAGCCAGTCTTCAAGGGTCTCGGCCAGGGTGTCTTCGCTGTAATCCGGCCATTCATCATCCCGTTTTTTCAGGAATTTTAGACGATTGCACAGGTTTTCTGTTTCTTTTTCCCAGGGCAAGACATGGAGCCCCGCTTGACGGATCCCTTTGCAGAGCGCCAGTTTGATCTGTTCGGGATCCACGTTTTTGATGGGGGTGGATTTCAGAACCAAGGCACCGAATTTCTTTTGACGTTCGGCAATGGCCCCCTGAGATCGCTGATCCCACTGGATATGATCTTCCTCGGCAATCTGGTTGCCAAAGCTTGCTTCAAGATCACTTTGCAGCATGGGTGCGGCAGTAAAGATGCGACCCTTCGCCCCCTGTCCATCCAGATGGGCGACCACCAGAAACTCTTCGCCGCGCAACGGGTTATCTTCGCGCAAGGCTGCACCCATTCCGTTGCTGAGCAGGTAATCACAGCTGGTTTTACCCCTGATTTTACCGATCCGGTCTGGATAGGCCAGGGCCAGAATGCGCCCTGTTTCCATGGCTGATGCAGCAGCAGTTTTGGGCAGTTTCTGTTTGGCTTTCAGACTTTTGGCGGTGTCTTTGGCACGATAAAGGGCGGCCTTTGAAACGTTGGCCGCATTGCCATTGCCCTGCAGGCAGGTGATGCTGTCACGCAGGTCGCCGCCCTGCTTTCCTTTCAGGATCGGTCCGTCATGTAAGGTGGCGGCAATGTCACAGGCCAGCAAACCATCTTCATCAGCGTTATCACAAGCTACAAGCACCATATGGGCAAGGCGGGGATGCAAAGCCAGGCGCTGCATGCGTTCACCATGTTTGGTGAGGCTTAGGTCTTCATCCAATGCATTCAGTTTTTTGAGCAGGTCGTGCGCATCTGCCATGACCTTATCTGTTGGCAGATCAAGGAACTTCAGGCTGCTTGCGTCTTTCACCCCCCAGGCTGCGAGTTCCAAAAGGAAGGGCGCGATATCGGCTTCCAGAATTTCCGGGCGATCACGTTCAGCCAAGGCTTGCGTTTCTGCACGGGGCCAAAGCTGATAACAAACGCCCGGTTCCATCCGCCCGGCACGCCCGCGGCGTTGCTCTGCACTGGCTTTGGATACCCGCACGGTTTCCAGTTTTGATAATGCACGCGCCCCATCGAAGCGTGAAACCCGTTTCAAGCCGCAATCAATCACCACTCGGATGCCTTCAATGGTCAGGCTGGTTTCGGCAATGGTGGTTGCCAGCACGATCTTGCGCACACCTTTTTCGGTGGGGGCAATCGCAAGGTCCTGTTGTTTCGGCGGCAAGGCCCCATAAAGCGGCGCGACGATGATGTTGGATGGGCCGTGATAGGTCTCGTTCAACAGCTGTTCTGTTTTACGGATTTCGCCTTCGCCGGGCAGGAAGACGAGGATATTGCCGTCTTCTTCCCGCATGGCTTTGCGAACGGCAGATGCGGTGTCTTGTGCCAGGCTGAATTTATCGGGGCGTGGCAGGTTGCGTGTTTCAACCGGAAAGGCGCGTCCCTCGCTGATGATGCGCTGGGCACCATCCAGAAATTCAGACAGAACCTGTCCATCAAGCGTTGCCGACATGACCAGCACACGCAGGTCATCGCGCAAGGCTTCCAGCGTTTCCAGACAAAAAGCGAGACCTAGATCACCTTGCAGGTTGCGCTCATGAAATTCATCAAAGATCACCAGACCAACGCCGGACAGTTCAGGATCATTCTGGATCATGCGGGTGAGGATCCCTTCAGTCACCACTTCAATGCGGGTGTTGGGGCCAATTTCTTTGTCCTGACGGATGCGATAGCCAACGGTTTCGCCCAATTTCTCTCCCATGATGGAGGCCATGCGGGTTGCTGCCATTTTGGCTGCCAGACGGCGTGGTTCCAGCATGATGATCTTTTGACCGGAAAGCCAGTCTTCGTTAAGTAAAGCAAGCGGGACGAGCGTCGTTTTACCCGCACCGGGCGGGGCTTCCAAAATAGCGATGTTCTGGTTAGAAAGGGCGGCTTTCAGGTCGGGGAAGGTTTCGATGACCGGAAAGTCGGGCAGGGCGATGGGCTTGGTCATCCCTCTTCTTCGATAGAGGCAACGTTGGCGAGGAAGGCGGACAGTTCTTTGCGTTCTTTCTTGCTGTAACGCCCTTCAAAGAGGGCCTGTTCTTCATCATCAAAATTGGTGAAGTCGCCAAAGATGCACATCATTTGGCTTTTGAACTGAAAGTCAGAAAACGGAAACGGTCCCATGCCTGTACCCGGTGTTTCCGGATCGCTTTGCATGACCCGTTTATACCAGTCCTTGCGCATGGTGAACTTGCCGAAAAATCCAGCCAGGGCCATAAAACTGTCCCAGCGGATGTTCCAGCATTCCGGGTCTTTATACAGTTCCATATAGGTGAACTTACTGCCGAGGTCGCGTGACCGGTTTTCCATCAAACGCAGGGATCGTTCCATGAATGTTTCATATTTCGCCCGGCCCAGAATAACTTCGATGGCGTGGAAGAAATTTGCCAGCTGTGCACTTGCCATAACGGGCTGGTCATTTTTCAATAGATGTTCAAAGGGTTGGGAGATAATGCGGCCATAGACATTGACCCGTGGGGCGTTGCGGATAGACATGCGCATGTGACTGGCGCAGCGTTCGATCTGTGCATCACAGTATTTTTCGCGCACTTCCGGGTCGCTTTGAATGGCTTGAGCGACAAAATCCAGCGTATCCACACTGACCTGTCCGTCCTGTGCCTGTTCCTTGGCCAGCTGCAAAAAGAGATCAACCGCACTTTGGAACGTGTGACGGCACGGAATATCTGATTCGATTTTCTTTTTAACTACCATGGGTCCTGACCTTATCTCGTTAGATAATAAGTTATTCACTCAAAAGGAAAAAGACAAGCTTTTAGAGTTTTTCAAGGACACAGGCAAAGAAGCCGTCACAGTTGTTCTGTAACGGTGTCAGGCGGAAATAACTTTCCAGCCGAGACGGATAATCCCCAAGATCCAGTTCTGCCCAGACGTCTTTGGCTTTCAGCAGTTTGAACGTGTCGTTGGCTTTCAGGAAGGCTTCGATCTGACGTTCATTTTCTTCGGGCAGCAGGGAACAGGTGGCATAGATTACACGACCACCGGATTTGGCAAGGCGGGTGGCACTTTGCAGAATCTCTGATTGCAGTTTTACCAGTTCTGCGAGGTCCGTTTCATCTTTGGACCATTTTGAATCCGGGTTGCGACGCCAGGTACCTGTGCCGCTGCAAGGGGCATCGATCAGGACGCGGTCAAACTTGCCCTTGCTTTTCTTGACCCACTTATCAAAGGTGTTTTCCAGCTGGCGGCGTTCGGCATTGACCACGCCTGCACGTTTCAGACGTACTTTGGCGCGTTGCAGACGTTTTGAATGAACGTCAGAGGCCACAAGGTGACCACCGTTTTCCATCTGTGCTGCCATCGCCAATGTCTTGCCGCCTGCGCCCGCGCAAAAATCAATGACCTGCATGCTTTTTTTTGCGCCAACCAGGTGGGCGACAAGTTGGGAACCTTCATCCTGAACTTCCACCCAGCCTTTCCGGAAGGCGTCGGTTTCCGACAACAGCGGGCCACCGGGTTGGATCTGGCGTAGACCAACCGGTGAAAGTGGTGTGTTTTCTGTTTTAAAGCCCTGTTGACTGAGGCTTTCACGTACATTGTCACGGCTGGCATGCAGTGTATTGACGCGAAAATCCGTTGTGGGTTTGTTACCAAGGGCGCGCATTTCTTCGGTAAAGTGATCCCCGAAAACTTCTTTCAAGCCTTGTTCAGCCCATTGCGGGCAATCTGCGATGACAGCTTCGCTCATATCTTCATGGATCATGTCCTGACCCAAAAGTCGTTTTAGCCCGGCGATTTCTTCTTTGCGCAGCATGTCCATGCGGTTATGGGCGCCGTTGCAAAGTTTCTCCAGCTGGGCGATATCGCTTTTTTCAGACAGGATCATGTCAGCCAGCAAGAGGGTGCGCATTGTCGGCGCGAGCTTGATCTTTTTCAGCCACCACAGAAGCTTGCGATAGTTCAGCAGAACTGAACGTATGCGGTTTTCCAGATCACGACGGTCACGACGTTCCAGGCTGTCTTGCAGATGTTTGAAACGGCTGGACAGGATGGCATCCATGTTGCGCCCGGTCTCGCCCATTTCATTGAGCATTTCCCACACAAGATTAAGGCGGGCAGCACGACCCAGTCCGTAGGCTGATTTCGCTTGGCTGTCGTTCATCACATATTTCCTTCTGGCTGAATGGTCGCTTCATACCATGGTTTAATGGAAAAGCCATCAAAAACCGGATATCGACAGGGAAATGACAGAAACTCATGAAAAAATACTTGTCTTAGAGTTGAGTGGAATGGTAATACCACTTTGCGCTCTACGTCAAATGCAATATTAGAACAATAAGGTATGGAATTAGAATGGCTTATCTGGGCAAAGAACATCCGTTACGTGACACGCTGGACAAAGAAATCCGCGCACGGCCCTATATCGCCCTAAGCGTGCCGGAACGTGTTTCACACATCGCGACCATTACAGGTGAAAATGGTGCGCGCGAAGAAATTCGCCATTTGAAAAAACTGTGCGAGCAGTTCGACGTCGCTGCGCCTTCCAAAGATACCAACCATTTTATCGCTGATATGGGTCCGTTTCGCCTGCGCTGGGAACGCCATACGGAATTTTCCACCTATACCTTTTTCAGAAACGAAGCCTGTGAAGAACCGTTTGTTCATCCAGTGATTGAGTTTGTGCCCAAAGATTGGCTGAAGAAAATGCCGGGCGAAGTCATGAACGCGGTCCACCTGGAACTGGAAAGCAATGACGCGCCAGAACGCAGTCAGATTGAGCTTTCACGTTATTTCGAAGGCAATACCTATGTGGGCTGTGAGGTTTCCGGTGGGGCAGCATTGCTCTGGACTGATATGCGCGTGCATCAGGATCGTTTCATGCGGGTGTTGATGCGCAACATTACCATGCCGGAACGTCAGGCCGGACGCACGGTGCAGCGGGTGCTGGAAATTGAAACTTATCGCATCATTGCCTTGCTGGGCTTCCCTTTGGCGCGGGAATCCAGCCCAAAAATCCGATATGTGGACGAAGCGCTGGCAGAAATTGCCACCAAGATGTCTGATAAGCTGGCCCCGGAAACTGATGGGCAGTTGCTGGACGAATTATCCACGCTGGCAGCTGAAATAGAAGGGATTTCTGCGACCAATAGCTATCGTTTTGGGGCGACACGAGCTTATTATGCCATTGTTCAGCAGCGCCTGCAGGAATTGCGCGAAGGTCGCCTGCAAGGCCTGCCTACCTTGACGGAAACGATTGAGCGACGCATGGCACCTGCCATGAAGACTTGTGAACATACCTCTCAACGTCAGCATGCGCTCTCTCAGCGAGTCAGCCGGGTGGCAAGTCTTCTGCGTGCCCGTGTGGAAGTGGAACTGGAAAAACAGAACCAGGAAGTCCTGACTGCCATGAACAAGCGGGCCGAACTTCAGCTTCGCCTTCAGGAAACGGTGGAAGGCTTGTCTGTGGTCGCGATCAGTTACTATTTGATCGGCCTGTTGGGTTATGGGGCAAAAGGCGCCAAGGCCTTGGGTGTGCCGCTTGATCCAGCGCTTGTCACCGGGATCGGTGTGCCTATTGTCGCGGTTGCGCTGTGGACAGCGTTGCGCAAAGCCAAAAAGGTTTTGCTGAAACAGGATGACTGATTAAGCTAAGCCGTTACTCAGGCTGGTAGATCACAACCTTGTTACGGCCACTGTCTTTGGCCTGATAAAGCGCTTTGTCTGCATCTTCGACCATGGCGTTGAAATCTTTTTTGATGTCATGAGACACGCCAATGCTTGCGGTGATTTTGATAGAAATTTCTTTTACGCTGAAGGTATGTTCTTCGATCATTTGACGCAGATTATCAAACAGCTGGAATGAATTTTCTGCGGGTAGATTATTTGCAATGACGCAGAATTCTTCTCCGCCAAAACGGGCCAGAACGTCAGAACGGCGACAGCGTTCATTCAGTAGTTCCCCGATTTGGATCAGGATTTCATCGCCCGCGCTGTGGCCATAAGTGTCGTTGATCTTTTTGAAATAATCAATATCGATCAGGGCAATGGAAATCGGTATGCTATCGCGCATTGCACGTGCGGTATAATTGTTGCCAATCTCGCTTAAGAAACGTCGGTTATGAAGTCCGGTCAGGAAGTCCTGCGTGGCAGCAGACTGCAGATTGCTCATAAACTCAATGAGTTCTACGTTTTGGCAAACGCGGCAGAAGAATTCTTCACGCAGAAATGGTTTGTTCAGGAAATCATTGGCGCCGTTCTTAATGAATTTGGCGGACAGTACGTTGCTGCCTGTCGTGGAAATCCCGATAATGCCGATCTTGTGTTTGGGGTAGCGTCGCCTGATTTCGCGCGTGAGCTCAAACCCATCCATTTTAGGCATCTGATAATCAGTAATGACAAGCTGAACATCCTCATTGTCCCTAAGAACTTCAAGAGCCTCTTCGCCATTTGCGGCGTTCAAGACCTGGAACTGATATTGCCCCATCAGATCAGAGACATATTGACGTGCAGTCCTTGAATCATCAACAACCAACACTTTGATATATCGGTTGAAATAGAGCCGGGAAATAAGCGAAACCAGATAATCCAGGCTGGACGGGTTTTGTTTTACAACGTAATCAATGACTTTGCGCGATAAAATTTGATCACGCAGGTCTTCATCAAAATGGGCAGAGAAAACAACAACCGGGATATTGTGGCTGATCACCAGATCAACAATCTCACCATCCGGGGCGTCCGGCAGGTTCAAATCCAGGACAGCCAGAAAATAATCCTGTGTGTCTGCCATCAGGGCTTCGACCGCGTCGGCATAGTTGGCGCAAGATACAACTTCGATATCCAGATTTCGCTTTACGTGCTTAACTACCAGCGAATTAAAGAATTTCATATCTTCAACAAGCAGTAATTTTTTCATATCAAAGTCCTCTTTCTAGCCTCTTTCAGGCTAGAGGAAACACCTGCCAAGCGCAACCTGAATAGATGGGCTAATACGAAAGAGTCGATTATGGGACAAAAGGTCTTTTGGAAGGGCCAGATCGGCGATTGCTTTAATGCTATCTTTAGTGGTGGTTTTGTTCTGCTATAATTGTAATATATGTGAATTTTGCTATGATTAAGAAAGTGTTGATCGCCGGGAGCCTGTTGTTGGGCGCTTTTTCCGTAACGAGTGCTGCGCAGGCTATGCGGCTTCTATCCCTGTCGAGCTGGAAAAGGTTGGCTCCGTCGATTGAATTTCAAAGAAATCTTTGTGGACCCCTTTAAGATTGAGTATTCTTTAAAAAAAATCTTGAAAGGGGACAATAGGGTGAACCCATATGTGATTACTTGGGGTGTGTCGGATAA
The DNA here is from genome assembly GCF_033100395.1 of Terasakiella sediminum. Lineage (NCBI taxonomy): Bacteria > Pseudomonadati > Pseudomonadota > Alphaproteobacteria > Rhodospirillales > Terasakiellaceae > Terasakiella > Terasakiella sediminum. The sequence goes on from NZ_JAWLVJ010000033.1 coordinate 21,173, forward strand.
GCACGGATGGGGGCTTGTTGGACTACATTTGCTTATACAAATGCACAAAAGGGGAAATGCCGTCTTTTTCAGTGAAGCCCCAAGCAGTTTGATAGCCCGGAAGGATTTTAGAAAGGTTGCCAGCCAATATGCGCATACGACAGATTTTTTCAAGGATGCGCTGAGCGCGCCGACGGGCATCATTACCCTGCCAGAACAGACGGTCTTGCACGGATTGGGAAATCAATGTTTCGAGCCACCGCAGGGGAAGCGTTTGTGGGGGGACCGGAACATTGCTTTGATTGCATTTGAAGATACTACGTTGACTGATGAAGTCGTTGCTCGTGCCAATCAATATGACATGGTTGTGACTCATTCCCTTTTTAATCAAAATATGATGATTGAGGCAGGCGTTAAGAATGTCGAGATGGTCTGGCAGGGGATTGACCCTTTTGAATTGAAACCGCACAAACGCACCAATCGTTTTGGAGATAAATTTGTTATTTTTTCGGGCGGAAAGATTGAATATCGCAAAGGTCAGGACCTGATCCTGAAAGCCTTCAAGATATTTAACGAGAAATATCCTGACAGTTTCCTGATGACCAACTGGGCCAGTTATTGGCCTGAAGCATCTTTGTCTGTGAATGAAAGCTCGGTTCTGGATCATGACCTCAAAATAATTGACGGGAAACTGGACATTGAAGGCTGGGTTGCGGCAAATGGGATCTCCCGTGATGCATTTTGTGATCTGGGCTTTGTGGAACGCGACCAAATCAGTCAAAATTTTGCTGAAGCCGATGTGGCCCTTTTTTCAAACCGGTGTGAAGGCGCAACAAACCTTGTTGCCAAGGAAGCAATGTTTTGTCGCGTACCTACCATTTTGTCAGCCAATACCGGGCATGTAGATTTGATCCCGAACGGGCGTAGTGTTTGTTTACCACTTGAAAGGCAAACACAAGTCTCAGATAAAGATGGTAGTCGCCAGAATTGGATGGATAGCGATGTTGATGAAATGGTCGCACATCTGGAATGGGTTTATCACAATAGAGAGAAAGCAAAGACAATAGCTAATGAAGCTTTTCGCTTTATTGGTAAGGAAAGGATATGGTCAAAGTTTGCTGAAGATTGCCTGGACTTGTTTGAATAGGAATTACAGCGTCTCTGTTAATCCGAAGGCGTCCAGGATACGCTGAGCGCCGACGGTTGCCGTTAGAGTATCTTTGGTGATGGCGTCGTGGATCGTATCCATCTGACCAATCACATCGGGATGTGACTTCAGCGCTTCCATCAGGCGGTCCTCGACCATCGCCCACATCCAGCGGAACTGTTGTTCTGTGCGCTTTTCTTTCAGCTCGCCCGTTTCGCTCAGTTTCTTTCGGTGGTCTTCCACCTTTTCCCACATCCCATCCAGGTTCATGTTGCTTAGCCCTGAAATACAAACCACAGGCGGGTTCCAGTTCGGGCTTTGTGGTTTCATGATGTGAAGGGCGTTTTTATATTCGCGTGCCGCCATCTTGGCACGTTTTTCGTTTGGCGCATCGGACTTGTTGACCGCAATCATATCGGCCAGTTCCAGCACGCCTTTTTTGATCCCCTGTAACTCATCCCCGGCACCCGGCAGCATGAGAACAAGGAAGAAATCAACCATATCGGCGACAACGGTTTCTGATTGGCCTACGCCTACGGTTTCCACCAAAACCACGTCATAGCCTGCGGCTTCGCAGACGATCATGGTTTCACGGGTCATTTTGGTGACGCCACCCAATGTGCAGGAGCTGGGGCTTGGGCGGATAAAGGCATTTTCCTGAATGGCGAGGTTATTCATGCGGGTTTTATCCCCCAGAATGGAACCGCCGGAAACCGAACTTGTCGGGTCAACGGCCAGAACCGCGACCTTGTGGCCTGCTTCACACAGGTTACAGCCCAACGCCTCAATCGTTGTGGATTTTCCCACGCCCGGCACACCTGTGATCCCGATGCGATGGGCCTTGCCGGAATGGGGCAGCAGTTTCAAAAGCACTTCCTGCGCCATCTTGCGATAACGAGGGGACGTGCTTTCCACCAAAGAAATGGTGCGCCCGATCATTGTTATATCGCCCGCCAAAACGCCTTTTACATATTCATCCACAGAGGGTTGTTTACGTCTGCGAACCGGGCCTTTTTTAACGGAGTGATTAACAATGTCGTTCATGGATATCTCTTTAAAAAACGGAAAGAGGCCCCGGCCTTCGCCGGGGCACACACTTTTGCGTATCCCGGCGAAGGCCGGGATCTCTTCACAATTTAGTCAGTTTTTGGTTAGTCCTCAATACCAACAACTTCATTCAGCTTTTTCATCAGATCGATGGCAGCTTCAGAAATCACGGTACCGGGTGGGAAGATGGCTTCCGCACCGCCTTCGTAAAGGGCATCGAAATCCTGTGGCGGGATAACACCACCACAAACGATCAGGATGTCATCACGTTCCAGCTTTTCCAACTCACTGCGAAGCTGTGGCACCAAAGTCAGGTGACCCGCAGCCAAAGATGAAGCCCCAACGATATCAACATCGTTTTCTACAGCCTGACGCGCTGTCTCTTCAGGTGTCTGGAACAGTGGGCCGATATCCACGTCAAAGCCAAGATCAGCAAAGGCTGTGGCGATCACTTTTTGACCACGGTCGTGGCCGTCCTGACCCATTTTCGCAATCAGGATGCGGGGGCGACGACCTTCATGGTCTTCGAATTTCTTGACGAGGGCAGTTACATCTTCGACTTTCTCGTTCATTTCACCAACCTCGTTTTTATAAACACCGGAAATGGCGCGGATGGTCGCCTGGTGACGGCCATAGACTTTTTCCAGTGCATCAGAAATTTCACCAACAGTGGCTTTGGCACGACCAGCCTTGATCGCGAGATCAAGCAGGTTACCGTTCTCGTTTTTCGCACAATCGGTCAGGGCTTCAAGACAGGCCTGTGTTTCGTCTTCATTGCGTTCAGCACGTAGACGGTTGAGCTTTTCGATCTGAGACTTACGTACTTCGGTGTTTTCTACCTTCAGAACGTCGATGGCTTCTTCATTTTCCAGCTGGTACTTGTTCACACCAACCAGTGTCTGGCGACCGCTATCGATACGGGCTTGTGTACGCGCTGCTGCTTCTTCAATGCGCATTTTCGGGATGCCGGCTTCGATGGCTTTTGCCATGCCGCCTTGTTCTTCAACTTCCTGAATGTGCGCCCATGCTTTTTCAGCCAGGTCTTGGGTTAGTTTTTCAACATAGTAAGACCCGCCCCATGGATCGATCACGTCACATGTGCCAGATTCCTGTTGCAGGAAGATTTGGGTGTTACGTGCAATACGGGCTGAGAAATCAGTTGGCAGCGCCAAAGCTTCGTCCAGTGCGTTTGTGTGCAAAGACTGTGTGTGACCCTGGCTTGATGCCATGGCTTCGATACAGGTACGTGTTACGTTGTTAAATACGTCTTGCGCCGTCAAAGACCAACCGGATGTCTGGGAGTGTGTACGCAGCGCCAAAGACTTCTGGCTTTTCGGGTTAAACTGGTTGACCAGTTTGGACCAAAGCATACGACCCGCACGCATTTTGGCAACTTCCATAAAGAAGTTTGTGCCGATTGCCCAGAAGAAGCTTAGGCGCGGTGCAAAGGCATCCACATCCAGACCCGCTTCGATACCGGAGCGGATATATTCCACACCATCAGCCAGTGTGTAAGCCAGTTCCAGATCAGCCGTCGCGCCCGCTTCCTGCATGTGATAGCCGGAAATGGAGATGGAGTTATATTTCGGCATTTCACGAGACGTGAAGCCAAAGATATCGGAGATGATCTTCATGGATGGGGCAGGCGGATAGATATAGGTGTTACGCACCATGAATTCTTTTAAGATATCGTTCTGAATGGTCCCGGACAGTTTGTCAGGGCTCACACCCTGTTCTTCCGCCGCCAATACATAAAGGGCGAGAACCGGAAGAACCGCACCGTTCATGGTCATGGACACAGACATCTGATCCAGCGGGATACCATCAAACAGGGTACGTGTGTCATAGATACTGTCGATGGCAACACCTGCCATGCCCACATCACCTGTTACGCGCGGGTGATCGGAATCGTATCCACGGTGTGTGGCAAGGTCAAACGCAACAGACAGACCTTTTTGGCCCGCAGCAAGGTTACGACGATAAAAAGCGTTGGATTCTTCAGCAGTTGAGAAACCCGCATATTGGCGCACCGTCCAGGGACGGGTGGTGTACATGGAATTGTACGGGCCACGTTTGAACGGGGCAAAACCGGGAACAGAGTCCAGATTATCCAAACCTTTAAGGTCTTCAGCCGTATAAAGCGGCTTGACGTCGATGCCTTCCGGTGTGGTCCAGTTCAGGTCATCCAGAGATTTGCCAGATTGACCTTCGATGCGACCTTTCCAGTCAGCAACGTCTTTTTCATTGAGGCCGGAAGTGTCCAGCGCAACATTTGCGAAATTTGGAATATTGCTCATATTCTTACACTCCCAATACTGTATGGAGGTCCTGCAATGTGCCTAACACATCGCTGCCCATGCCGACCGCCTGGTCAACACCATCAAATTCACCACGGCCAGCCAGATAAACTTTCTTGGCACCTGCCGCTTTCAGCGCGCCTGCAAAATCAGCCGCCATTTCTTCATACTGACCATCAGCGCCACAAAGAACGGCAACACTAGCGCCCGATTCTTTAAAGGCGGCAACCGCTTCATCAGCCGTTGCAAAGCCGTTGTTCTGTGTCGCCTGAACGCCGCCTGCTTCAAAGAAGTTTTTGGCAAAGGATGCACGCGCTGTGTGTTTGGCAATCGCGCCCATGTTGGCAGAGAAGATGGTCGGCAGAGCGCCATTCTTTTCTGCAAAGGCGTCAGCCGCATCCCGCAGTTTCTCAAAACCTTCAGCAAGGCGGTGTGCAGGAAGGGCTTCTGCTGTGGCACCTTCACCAGTTACGGCCAGGGTTGCAATTCCTTCAGAAGAAGCGCTGATTTTACCGATCAGGGCCTGATAGTCAGGTTCAGCGCGTTCGACTTTTTCTTCCAGAATGTTCGGGAATTCCGAAACGCCTGTCACAGGGTCTTTACGTTTGGCGATATTCTTCAAACGCGCTTCCCACGTTTCAGCGATTTGTGCCTGAATGGACCCGTCTGCAATAACCGCAGCCATGCCGCCTTTGCCTTCGATCTCCTGGAACAGGGACCAGGCTTTGGCGCTATATTCTTCAGTCAGGTTTTCAATGAACCAGGACCCACCCGCCGGGTCGATCACTTTGTTTAGCGAGCTTTCTTCCTGTAGAACGATCTGTGTGTTACGTGCAATGCGTCGTGCGAAATCATCGGCGACACCACAGTGGTGGTCAAAGGGCAGAACCGTAATGGCATCAGCACCACCGATGGCCCCTGCAAAACAGGTGGCTGTTACACGCAGCATGTTGACCCATGGGTCACGTTTTGAAAGTGCACGTGCTGCTGTTGCGGCATGCAGGTTCATGGCTTGTGCATCTTCCGACCCACCGGAAGCCTTGACGACTTGTGCCCAGAGGAAACGTGCAGCACGCAGCTTGGCGATCCCTGTAAAGATGTCGGCACTGTTGGCGAAGCTAAAGACGATTTGCTTGGCTGCTGCATCAACGCTCATGCCCGCATCCGTCATGGCGCGCAGATAAGCAACACCCGTTGCCAATGCGATGGCCAGGTCCTGTGTTTCCGTTGCCCCTGCACCATAATAAGCGCTGGTATCAACTTTAACAGCTGTGACATGTGGGTAAGTTTCTGCTGTTTCTTTTGCAAGGCCTGCCATATCGGAAAGGGCAGCTTCAACAGATTGTGGCAGAGAACCTGTTGCAGCCAGAACACCCAGCGGGTCAGCGTTAAACGCGCCCATGGCTTGTTCAGCAGCAATGTTTTTGTCCGCCCACAGGTCTTTCAGCATTTTCGCTGCAGCAACTGATTGTGCGCCTGCTTCAAGGGAAACGCCTGCGAGGTCGAGAAGAACACCTTCAAGCACATCGGCGAGGTCTTCCTTGGAATAGATCATCATCCCGCCGCGACCGGCAAGGTCAGCAGCGTCTGCACCGGATTTGCCCGCACGTGCGGCTTCGTCAAATTGCAGGATCAGGGAAGTTACACCACGTTCCAGATCGTCCATGATTTGATCGTTGGCGGCAGACTTATCTGCATTGGCGTGCACCTGACGGATGTCCCAACCGTCAATGCTGCGACCCGCCGCCGTGTTGCCACGGGTGAAAGGTGCAGAACCCGGGAAACCGGAAGGATTGGTGTCAGCGTTCCAATCAGCTTTTGTATAAAGTGGTTGAATATCGATGCCGTCATAAGTCTTGACGACCATCTTCTTTTCAAATGGTGCCCCTTTGAGAACTTTCTCCAAAGAGTCTTTCCACGCTTCTACAGAAGTCGTCGGAAATTCGGCAGCAAGTGCCAAACGTTCATCGCTCATGTTGTCCCCTTCGCGATTACAGGTCCGAAAAATAAATACGCATTACAATACCGTTTTACCAAATTAATTCCCCGATGGCTATAGGGGAATACCGCAAAAGTCGGTATTTTTTCGCTGTGGGGTTATATATGGTGATCTTTAATTACGCAAGTGGGTTTATTTGTGTAATTTTATTTCTCTTTACTCCGTTCCCTAAATCGTCATCCCCGCGAAAGCGGGGACCCAGTTTGTCTGTTATAAGCATTTTCTAGGTTCCCGCTTTTGCGGGAATGACGAGTGGAGAGTGATGTTTACGGCGCAGGGGCGTAGCTGACCATTTTCATGTGCGCGCCTTCTTCGCGAAGCGGGATCAGCTTTTTATAGGCGTCGCTGTTGTACCATTCATCAATGGCTTCGATGGAGGGAAATTTGACCACGACACAGATATTGTGGTCCTGTTCATCAGGGGTGAGTATTTGGTTAAGCGGTCCGCGAAAGACCAGTTCAGCACCGTAGAGGCCTGCGACTTTCTGGGTTTCCTGCATATAGCGCTGGAACTTTTCCTGATCTTTGATGGTGATGTGTGAAATCATGAGGGCTGACATATGTGTACTCCTTGGTTGGTTAAATTTTATCTGTATATACATATAATGTAATAAAATTTTTAAAGGCTTGCGTTTTCAATGTCCTTTAACTGGGTGATCATGGTCTGCCATTCCGACGCGCCCAGCTGTTCAACGATGCTGGTTTGGGCTTCTTGCCAGAGGGGCAGGGCGTGTTGATAGGTGTCTTTCCCAAATTGGGTCAGGCGAATGTTTCTCACCCGGCCATCGTCATCGGGTTGGTCTTCGATGAGGCCACGCCGGAAAAGCACATCGAGGTTACGGGTCAGAGTGGTGCCATCAATGGCGAGTTCCTTTGACAGGTTCCCAATAGATGTATCTTCCAGAATACTGAGGGCAGCAAGCAGGGTGAACTGCGTGTTGCGCAGGTTCAGGGGCTTGAGCGCTGCGTCATAATACTTTGCAGCCACACGGGCGGCACGGCGAAGGCGATAGCTGACACAATCTGCTGGATTCAGGTCCATCGTTGGGGTTTCCTGTTTTTAGTCTGTATATACAGATATATTGTTCCGCAAGTTTGTCAAGGTTTCAAAAATGTCATGGCGCAACGGGTGCGCGATGATGATTTTGGGAAACTAACTATTTATTGTCATCCCGGATTTATTCCCACTAGTGTCCGGGAAAAATGAGATTGCTAGCAGAAAAAGGTAGAGCTGCTCTCTATAAGCGCTAGAATCATGTTGTTGAGACTTGAATTTAGCAAGGGGGCAGCTCTATGTTCAGCAATAGCACTTTTGGCGATGTTTTAAAACTTTTACCGCGCGACTTTGTTTCCAAATCCGTTGAACGTCATGATTCAGATCGTTGGCGCAAGACATTTAAAACGTGGGATCATCTGGTTGCCCTCTTAACGGCGCAGTTTAGTGGTGTTAGTAGCCTTCGTGATTTAGAAACCCTTTTGCACAACGCTCAATCCCAGCATTATCATTTAGGTATTCGAGGCGTTAAACGTTCTACATTAAGCGATGCGAACAACACACGCTCAGCCGCAGTTTTTGGAGAAATTGCACAGCGTTTAATACAACATACGAAACATCAAAAATCAGAAATGCAAGAGGTTCTCAGCGTCCTTGATTCCAGTTTAATCTGCTTGAATGGACGAGGATATGAATGGGCAAAGAAAACTCAAGCCCGTGGTGCGCCACCGGGGCTAAAGCTTCATGTTCAGATGGCTCACGGGACAGGATGTTTAGAACATGTGGAGATTACCCCAGCGAATGTAAACGACATAACACAGGCTCAAACGTTGCCTTTGGAAGCCGGGCATACGTATGTTTTTGACAAAGGGTATGTTGCTTATAAATGGTGGCATCAAATTATGGAAAAGCGGGCTGCTTTTGTCAGTCGTCTAAAATGCAATGCCCATTATGAAGTCGTGGAAGATAAGCCGATCTCAGAGCCAGACAAAGGACACATTTTAAGAGATCAGATTATCACCCTGAGCAACAAACACCCCCGTGGTAGGTCACGAAACCCTCTTGCCGGACAATCTTTACGGTTGATTGAAATTCCTCATCCAGCAGGAAAGAAAAGACCTTTCCTTATTGTATCCAGTCACTTAGAAGCGCCCCCCCTGTGACATTGCCCAGTGTTACAAAAATCGTTGGTCTATTGAGTTACTCTTTAAATGGATCAAGCAAAACCTAAAGATTAAACACTTCATCGGCAAAAGCAAAAATGTCGTCATGATCCAAATCTATGTAGCTTTGATTGCCTATATCTTGCTTCAAACTCATAATAAATTGAATAGAAACACTCCTGCATTGCGCCTGAAAGACACTTTAACGACATTGCGTTTTACGCTGTTCTCAAGGCCTAAAATCTATAAGAAACGCCTAAGGCATCGAACAAAAAAGACCCAAAATCAGCTTGAACTCTGGAGTTACGCCTAATGATTTTTTCCCGGACACTAGTGGGAACAAGTCCGGGATGACAAAAAGGGGGCTTAGGTTCTGTTGACAAAGTGCTTTACCCAAACCCGAATTGATGTGACCTGAACGAAGCCGAGAAAGCTTAACATCGTTTTGTCATATC